>NZ_CP045369.1:1375000-1682000 GCF_009363535.1 Microbulbifer sp. THAF38 | reverse complement strand
CAAATCAAAAGTACGGATACACAATGACCTTTTCAGTTGACAGGGATTTTACCCAGGCACTTGATAGATTTAGCGCGCTACTGGAGCCAATAGAACCAATCGCCGTTGGTGATGTAGCAACAAGGCGTGAGATTGGAGAGAGGGTTCTTAGAGAAGTACTTCGCACGCAGCCTATGCCAAGTGATGTTTTAATTGAAGATTTTCTGGTAAAGGCAGCGGATGGGTCCAGTATGCTGTTACGCTGGTATTGTAAGGAGGGTTCGACACCGGGCTCAGCAGTTCTCTACCTGCATGGTGGTGGCCTGATCTTTAACGATGTTGGGATATACGACCAAACAGTCGCAAACTATGTCTCTAAGAGTGGGATTCCATTTCTCTCAGTAGATTATCGTAAAGCGCCGGAGCACCCCTTCCCTACCCCTATTGAAGATTGCTACTCCGCATTGAGTTGGTTACATAAGAATGCCAAGCAGCTAAATGTAGACCCCAGTCGACTAGCTGTTATGGGAGATAGTGCTGGCGGGGGGTTATCTGCCGCACTAACCATCCTGACAAGAGAGCGGAAAGGCCCCTCTTTGGCAAGGCAAATCCTTATCTACCCAATGCTTGATGATCGGAATATTATCGAGGATCCAAATCTGGCCCCTTTAGTACTCTGGACCAATGATGACAACCTCACCGCCTGGCGTGCCTATCTCGGGGATGCCGCAGGCACAAACAACGTTAGCCCTGTAGCTGCCCCGGCACACTTGAAAAACGCTGAGGGATTGCCTCCAGCATATATTGAGGTGGGCGAGCTGGATATCTTTCGTAATGAAGATATCCAATATGCACGGCTACTCACCAATGACGGGGTGAGCACGGAGTTTCACCTGCGCCCTGGCGTTATTCATGCGTGGGAAGTCTTCGCACCAGAAATCCCGATCTCCGTGAGAGCCATGAATGACCGCATCCGGGTTATCCAATCTTTTTAATCACTTCACCAAGCTAACAAATGTAGCTCTGCACGATAACAAAAATATGCTGAAGTAATTTATCCTTTCTCACCTGAATTAAACCAAAACTCGACTTCATCAGTATCCTGTTCAAAAGAGGCGGCATGTTCGGTATAGGCGGGCACATGGTACCAATCACCAACGCCAAATCGTTGCACAACACCATTCATGCTCAGTATCAGTTCCCCTTTTGTAATCACCCCATAATTATCCGTTTCATGGACATGGACTGGAATAGTCGTGCCTGCGGGATAAGAAGCAAAAAGTACATCACTTCCTTTCGCTTCAAGTTTATAAGCATCAAAGCGACCATCATATAGAGGCAGCTGTTTAATTCTATTGGGGTAACTTCCGGACATAATACAGACTTCCTTGTTATAAAATCCTAATCTCACTCCAAAAATGAAACATCAATTCAAAACTGACAAGGAGTGAAATACACACACTTAAAACATCACAGCAGCTCTCAAGAGAAAACCTCTGAGAGCGACAAATATAATCTTAACTATTTTCAAGAAAAGCAAGGCATTTATAGTAAATAATATCTTTCTAGAAGGATGTACCAAATGAAGTTAACGGCCACCAAATCCATCGCCCAGTAGATATCACATTAAAACTTCACTAGCGGGTTTTAACCTCAATTGAGAATTCTGCACCCTCTAAAGAATCGAAGTAGTCTGGGTTAGCAGGATCATTGATTAACTTGCCACTAAAAGAGACTCCCTCCTCCTTTTTCTTTTGCTCAAATAGATCCGGGAGTGTATTTTTCCTGGAAAAATCATATCCTTTTCCAGATGTAACGCCCTCCTCAAAGGCAGCACTAATATCTAGTGGTTTATGACGTACTTCTTTGACGGGCACATTTTGTTCTTCATGCTTATCAGCCATATCCCTGCCAACCTCAATTTCAGGCGAAGATTCTTCTTCCAAAGATTCACCTGGCCCTTCAAGGTCCACCAAGACATCATCCAGTTTTACAGAATCACCTCTTGCCTTATCCGCAGCAATATTGGAAGTTTTTGAGCTTTCTCTTGGCGGCTGAGAAGGTTTATCACATGCTACCAAGATAAAAAGTGAAATGAGTATCAAACCATATCTAAACATAACTGCTAAAAGTAAAAAAATATTTAGTCGAGACCGAGCTTGCAAAGCTTTAAGAAGAGAATCTGTAGTTATGCTTCATATTACCATAGTCTTATTTAGCATGAAATCCTGATTTCATTAGATAGTACCTCCAAAAGCTAACCATCCAGTAGAACGATTTACTATAAATGGTATATTCCATATCCTCGATTGCCTCTCCTCGCTTACCCTGGGTAACCCAGCATCCAGATTAGAAAAGGTAAATCATTCTGATCAGCGCGACAAATCACCACCTACTTATAAGCTCATCAACCTCTCAATTCCGTACGTCTTAGATTTGCACTCGATCACCTCCTCTTAATGCACTGAATATGAAACAAAAGAGATTGCGACATTTAGGACCAGGCCAAGGCATACATATCCTTTCTGATTATATGTGAATTCGATCATACCTTACCAAATAAGAGGCGTACTATTCAGTTACGGTTTAAAATTTCTCGAAACAATTTGGCACCCCAACTATCCTTATCAGATTATTCATAACAACTCCCTCGAAATGACGCTTTATTCACACCCCAAATATCCACCCTTTCGAATAAGCTTTGTTGGTAACAACGATACTTCCCCCATGAGAAATCTTTTAACGTCAGCCAACCAAATCAATCTGAGAGATAAGATGAATACAAAAACATCAATTCTTGCGTCATTGTTTTTCACATTATTTTCCAATCTACCCCTGGCAAATGAGACATTTAATAATGTATTAGACGACTCTGATTTAAACTCTTTAAAGTCTGTAGCTAAGCGAGCTATCGACAAGCAAGATATTTCCACATCCGATGTGGTTCAACTAGCGGGCAGGTCCAATTTTCAAGTTGAAGAAACCAATGAGTCTATAGATATCTATTTATCTGTTGATGGAAACTCTGTAATCATCAACTCAGAAAGATCTGATAGTGATTCTAATCAAATAACTACATCCATTAGAGTCGCCAATGCAAACTATACAATCGAATTCGATAGTGACAACCGCAGTGGTGTTATGCATGGATACGGGTCAACGCTTGGGGTTGAAGACAAAATACTACTTTATGTCACTTTGGCAAAGATGGAAGAGAACAGATGGCGAGAATCCAGTAGCTTGAGTAAATCCCGACTCTATAGATTGATTAATTGGCTTTCTGAAATGCCCGCCGGCACAACAATCAACACTACCAAACTGGGAGAATAAACCAGCGGGAGAAATATATTCGGGCAATTAGCGATTAAATGAAACATCTCAGTCCAAATAATAAGGAAAAGTAGAAGTAGAAGTAATTTTAAAAATACAATCAAACATGCAAACTAACCGGGTCTAAACCGTCCTCCACCCAACTAACCAGCATCAGGTTTTAGTTCGAGTGAAAAGACAAGTATTCCTTTTGAAACTTAATTATAAGCTTAATGTTTCGATCCGCTAGAGATAGTGATAAGTGAAAGGAGTATTAATCAAAAACTTCAAATTTGTAAGATGTCAAAAGAAAGCCAAACACCTCGAAAAACTTCATCTTGAATAAGATAAATAAATATGGAATAAAAAAGGAAAGCTAAAGTAAAAAATAATGTTCAGCCGGTGGACTGTATGAATTCATAAAGCTGTCAATCGGGCGGCCAAACAACCATTGATTCTACAACATTAGATACTGGGGTATATCGGTAGCGTTAGAGAGAGATGGTAAATGATAAATCTCTTCAGGAATTTATGCTAATTAACTCAAAAATCAGCATACTTTAGCGATTAACGAGATACCAGGTTTTTTGCCTGCCCTCGGTATTAAAACGGGCTTCTCTCTAGAACCGCCTCCCCAAAAGGAGACGGCTAGGAGTACCTAGGTTACTGGCAGGAACTCTGCTCCCAGTACTGGGGTGCAGCCGAGGGGGACCACCAGTTGGGCCCAAAAGTAGAAATATATACCTGACCCTCGAAAGTTACTCGATCACCGACTGCATAGCCCCCATCACCCGCGTAAGGCTGCTGAAACTCGGGGCAAGAGGCTCCCGAACCTTCATCACCGCCAGCATTGTCATCGACACTATTGTCATTGCTATCGTCTGATCCCGTGCCAGTATCACTGTCAGAGTCATCACCCTCTGTCTGGCATGTGGTTTCGCTCCACAATGTTGGCGCTGAGCTCGGAGACCACCAATTGGGCTCGTGCTTAGATTCGTAGGCAACCCCTTCGTAAATAACTACATCGCCAATCGAGTAGCCTGGATCACCAGCATACGGCTGCTCGAAGGTTGCACAGCTGCTGCTTCCTGAACTCCCAGTATTCTCACTATCACCGGTTTCTCCAGAGTCATCGTCACCTGTAGTGGCATCATCCTGGTCAGCGCTAAGTTCGTATCCAATCTCAACATTTCTCAGGCCGCTACTGCCCAACAGGTAGATGCTATTGATACCGTACAACGGCTCAAAACTACTACTGCCATCATAATCACCAGCTCGAATGCTGGATTGCTCCTGATTGATTAACTCAGCTAGATCGTGAGACCAGTTTTCGGCAATCCCCTGTTCACCAGAAGTTATCTCCAGAACAGTAGAGTAAGAATCGTTTTCGCCAGAACTATCAAAAACACGGGTATACACCTTATCCCCAACATTTAAGTCCTGAGTTGGGTTAATTGTGCCTCCAACACTCCATTCAGTATTGGTTACATTATCACCGTCAAACTCAACGTCGATAACGTTATAGAAGGCATTCACCGTGTCCCCAACATCCCAAACAGCAAGAATCACATGGTAGCCCTCACGATTTGGCACCTGACACTCGTGAGTCATATCTGTTGGAGGCTGCTCATAGTTCCCATCCACTTCGCAGAAGGGATCAAGATCAAACTGGTCTCGAGTCAAGGCAAAATTCGGGTTCCAGTTTTCCTTGGTAATATAATATTTCCAATCGCGGCTTACATGGTTTGCAGTAAAGTGCCATTTAAAGGTTTGCCAACCAGAACTAATATAGTTTTTAACCCAACGATCAGAAGATTGTTCATTCAATTCAGACCAGGAGCTATTCCCAGCACTGGCGATTTGGCCATCGGCTGGGCCACTATCAGGGAAACCCTCGGCACCCTCAACACTTTGGGGCTCCCACTGGACAGCGCCACAGCCAGTATTCATTTCTCCAGTATCAAGAGGGTACTTGCACAGAGTTCCACGTGCAGAGGCAACACCACCATCAGCTGCTTCTACATAACCATGGCTAAGTGCATTGGAGCTGAGTCCGGCCAGTACTACAGCCATTAATGCATGATTAAAAATAGGTTGTTTTAATACAGATGCTAATTTGGTTTTCTGGTAAATCATATTTCTGCCTGTTATTCAATTTTGTCCAATATCCTTCCCCTGTTGAGCTAGTTCCTTAGCCAGTTGAAGCATGTGTATGCCTCAAGAGCAGCGTTTGCGACAAAGCTATGGACCGCCTTCAATTAATACGGTTCCTATCGCCAGTCCAAAAAAAGACGAAAATTAAAAAAATGGGAGGTCAGTAATTTATTCTATATGAAGCAAAGAAATGAGGAATAGGTTAACCCAAAAACAACTATACCTGTAAATTTAAACTACACATAAAGGCTTTGACATCAAGCTATAGCTTAAGATTAGAAATCAAGAGGTGATTAAAAATAGCATTTAAAAACCTGAAGATAATCGATGTAGCTCAACCTGAAATAAATCACATGAAATCCACATTTCTTACACAATTTAAATGTACCCTTTTATATTCTTGTATGTAGGCACATTGAATTTGCCCCACAAGCACATCAAAGAAAGCCTTCGCTTTTTTAGCTTAAACTAACCAAGCATGCCTCCCACTATCTAGTCAAGCCTAATCCGCAACAAAGGCTAACTGTAGATCCCGCTTACTACCAAACGTCATGTTAGGCCCCATAAATAACCATGTAGCTATGGCTTACTAAATTTTCATATTGCCATGAGTAACTATAAAAACCACTCAAAAAGTTAAATCCCCCCCTAGGCAAAACCAATATCAATTTTGCCGAACCTGTTTGACATCAATCCTCACCTTCATAATTAAATAAACTACTGCGTCGATAACTAACCGACCAATATCTGTCGTCAACAATGTAATTTGATGATATTGGAAGGGTCACCATACAATTTATCGTTATACCGCTTTAGACCAATCGGTCACATAACTTACAAATTTCCAATAAGGGGGTTCGGTCATAGCAGTTCGATTGAGAGGCGGTTATGCTGCTTGTCGTTTCAGACCTGAATGTACTTGGGCAACTGGAACGAATGCAGGAACGTTACGCTCTGATGGGTATGGTTCCTGTTTGGGGCTGGTACTCTATAGTGGCGCGCTAGAACTTAATCGAATGTTTGCTGTTAATTTCAACATTAGTAATTTGGAGAAATTCAACTTCAATAGCCAGGGAGTATTCTCCGAGATGAATTTACGCCGAGGCGGCAACTAAGTTGGCCACCAAGGTGTTAAGTTAGATCTTGCCTCTGGCCGAGTTACCTGGGATGATCTCAATCATGGCTCTGGTAATTCAAAAGCCAATAAGATGATTAACTCTATGGTTTGACCAATAGATTTTGACCTGGTAGATATTAGCTTTTCGTCTCCAGGTCTAACTTGACTCTTCAGTAAAAAACACTAAGCCTATAAAACGCCTCTCTACGGCTTTAGTTTAAACCCTCTACTCTACCCTCCCCTCTCCATATTGTGACTCTTGCAAAACTCCACATAGGGACGAGATGATATTACTAAATAAAAAACTGCAGATACGATCACAACCAACCAAATACTCGAGACAAAATATAGAATCCACAAGTATGTCAAGAATGGCAAGGTGAAGACAATTAACTTATGAATTCCTGCTCCGGAAATATGTAATGTTGCATATATAGATACTAGAATGCTCAAGGAAACACATAGCAAAAGTAGCGACGAAGACTCCAATGTCAGCATCAGTAAGCTCAATAGCACAAATACAATAAGTCCAAACCAGCGAGTATTAGGCTCAAGGGCCCCCATGCTAATAGGCGCAGCCATATAACTGACGACATGATATCCGGTCACAATTACCATAAGTGCTGCCCAGCTATCCGCATTAGCTAGAACAATCGCTGCTAAAACCCAGTTAACTAGAATCGATCGCCTGGAAATATTGTGTACCGGATCCAATACGGCTAACCACCGAGGCATTTGTCCTACTTGTGCCATCCCAAATAAAATTCTTGATGAAGCACCAAGATACGTATATCCAGATGCAGAAGGGCTGGTAACACTGTCTACCAACAATACAAGCGCCAGAAAATGCAGACCAAGAAGAGTCGCTAAATCTAAGAGTGGCGATGCAAAATTTAACCCCTGCCAACCGCCATTCTCAATCAATAGCTCATGTGGCACTGCTTCCATAAAGGCAAATTGTAGCGACAGGTAGACTAATGTGATAATAACTATCGAAAGAATAATAGCCAATGGAATATTGCGTCTGGGTTTTTTGATTTCACTAGCAAACGCAACACTCACTTGAAAACCATTGTATGAATAAATAAGTCCAGCACCAATAATGGCAGAGAATGCACTATGGAACTCAAATTCCTGATTAGAGGAGAGAGAAAAATTGGAACCAGTTTGATTCCGCGTGAAAACTACAATGAGCAATACCGTAAGTGCAAATAGCGGGGTAAATATCTTCAGTACTGTGACCACGTTATTGATTTTAGTTAACCAGCGAATTCCATAAAAATTAACCATCAGATAAAGACCCAAAATACTGAGGGCCAGTACTTTTCCCCAGGTCGTGAGCCTATAGTTTTCTATCAGTAAAGAGGATCCAATTGCTGATGAAAGGTACTGTGTTGTAGCTTGAGCTTCTGTAGCAACCACCATCAGAATGCCAAACCAATTAGCAAAGGCAAAAGGCATACCAAAGATATTGTTATACGATAAAGCACTGGCTTGAGCTAATGCTCCCCTTACTGGATGAATTGCCACGACACGAGCAAGACAAAGGCCTACCATCAAAACCAGAGCTGCTGTTAGGATCCAAGCTGCGAATGCCCAGTTGCCGGCATATCTTGCTGTCAATTGAGCACTGAAAAGCCAGCCTGACCCGATCATACAAGTTGCGCTGAGCAATGTTGCACTAAGCAGTGTAACTTTCTTCTTGCCGCGCTTGGATTGTTGCATATTGAATATGTGTTTATACAATAAAAACAATAACAGATTGTTATCTTTATTAAACGAAGATTCTCGAGATCTTGATAGTCGTACCTCTTCGGTAAGAAGCTTTGTCCAAAGCTTACCCCAACCTATGCAACTTGCCTTATATACAAGACTTAATCCTCTACTTTAGATCCTCCGATGGTCGCTGGCGTCACTTCACAATGAAAAAAGCGCTTAATATGCTTTTTAAGCTCCCTGGATCAAGAAAGGCGCTTAACCGGCAATGATGATATTTTGACACTATTTTCATCATTGCACACCTAAACTTTAAGAATTTTCTATTTGCAGCACCCCAATACACATGGTATTTATCCGCAGATAGATGAACTTTACTTATGAACAAGAAAGATTGACAGACTTATACATCCTATGCCGTCACTGAGGTGCCTGATAAAGTTTGCACTTGCACATCAATGGCTACAGAATATTAAATCATGTTTTTTACTTAGATTTTGTGTAAACTCCTTATTGAGCAATTCGGCGCCCTGCAAATACAGCTCGCTTTCTTGGCTAAAGGATTAATCAGCCGTTTATTTACCGGGGAAAGAATAAACTTTTCAATCATAGGGAGTAAGTGCAAATTGAACATACTTCTATCCAATGAAAACAAGGGTACACTTAAAAATAAGTGCTCAAGAAAATCAGAGATTCCTTTGTTTAACTTGGACTCCAGAAATAACGGTTCCGGGTCAGTCGAACATATTGAATGTTAATAACAGGATCTTCAAAAAATAGATTTGATCTAGGATCTTCAGATCAAAAAACTGAAGCCCACTTGACAACAAGCGGGCCTCAATCAATTCAACATATTAATTGAAAAATCACATTAAATATCTAGCTAAGATTAAGGTACGAGTTGGTAGCTATTACCCAGGTCATCCTTAAGTACCATGGCTATGCCATCCATAGCTGAAACCTGTAAAGGATCATTTAGAATTCGGCTCCTGAATGTCCACCCTTCAGGCAGGTTAAGACGAGCACCTAGATTTTTTAAATCGTCCATCTGTAAGTTGTCATCTTCAAGTCGACTAAAAGACTGCATGATATATACCTGCCCATTGATATCTGTTAACTCATAGACACGTCTACCTTCATAAAATAACCAGGTGTTATCCCTTAGTACTTTACCAGGAACATAGGCAACGTCCTCCCCTTGACTATCAGTCAGATCAACGCTAGTTAATAAACGCATTTCTAACTCGCCAAATAATCGGTATTCATCGTCTGGACTGGGTAAAATGATGTCGCCACCTAGATTTTCATCCACAACAAAAAAACGAGGCCCATTGGGTATGGCTGATAGTGCATCATATTCCGCAGCTATATCACTAAGATCTAGAGCCTCCCACTGGGCCTGTGGGCAATAGTTAACTCCCGGTGTACCCCAGATTTCAGCTGTTATACTTGAGCCATCTTGATATGAAAGCAAAATTTCACAATAACGGAAATTAAAGGATGGACCACCAGCGCGCAATGGTTCTTCTGGAGTGGTGGTTCGCAGAAAGTTTAATAAGTGAATAGCTAACTCTTCACCCACATCCTCTTGAATAAAGTGCCCAGCCAAAAAACGCCTGTGATCATTACCATCCGAGCCAGGCACATGCTCGATCCACTTTTGTTGGTTTTCCTCGCTGCCTAAGCCTCGGTCGAACTCACCGGCATTAAACATAAAAGGATTATGAAATGCTCCGAGTGTTTGCCAGGCAATTATATTTTGCATCTCGATATCAACAAACATAGCAGGAAAAGCACGTATTGCCGCTTTATAATCAATACTGGGATAAGGTGCGTTGTAAGCGGAAATTTCTTCATCAGTTAACTGGTAGACTGTCAAGACTTGCACCACATCTCCGGCCAATAGCTCAGGCACACTAGATGCATAGTCAATCCACTGCTGGAATCCCTCAACTTGATCGCTTGACCGGGAGGCAAAAAATGTTGCTGCATCACCTAATGACTCGTCTAACTCAAAACTAGGGTAAATATGTGGATTTTTACCAGGAGGGATTATTGGCAGTGTACCATTGGCGACAACTAATCTCGCAATATGGTGCGACATTTCACCGGCAATTCGAAGACCAAAAAGACTACCCCAATCATGTACGAAAAGATTGATATTAGTTAATTGTAATTTATCAATAAAGGCTTTCGTCCAAGCAACATGCTGTTCGAATTGGTGAATCGTGACATCAACTGGCTTATCTGACTTACCCATGCCGATGTTATCGGGTGCTATTACCCGGTAACCAGCTTCTGCGAGGATAGGAATCATTTTCCGATAAAGATAGGACCAACTTGGCTGGCCATGCAAGAGTAATACAACATCCCCATCAACTGGCCCTACATCCACATAATGCATACTTAGGCCATCAATTTCTGCGTAATTAGCAGCAAACTCATAACCGGGCAATGAATCAAAACAGGCCTCTGGAGTGACCATATACTCCACACCAGCATCGGTAACTTGCGTTGTGTTTTCTGCTGATTTACAGGCCTCGCTATTCGGCCCAGAGGAGTCTGGTATTTCTTCTGTTGTTTCTTCAGAGTTATCTGAGTTACAAGCAGTGATTAAAACTCCAAGCATAAAGGCGCCAATGATATTTGGCCATCTGCGCTTAGAGTTAATCTCTTTAATATCTGGTGATAAAGAGTGATTTGCCATGGATGTATTCCTTTTGCAGTCAGTGAACAGTAAATGCCAGAAGTGAGGAATACAGATATCACTACTACAACACCGCAAAGAAGGTAGGATTGTTCAGATGGTGTAAATATTCGTATCAATGGTGCTTTAAGCCATATTATTCAACACAAAGAATTCAAATAGTCATCTAGATTTCTTACACTTAACTCGAACTTAAGAATAACCAGTGGATTTAAATTGCCTTACCTCCACACAAATCAAAAATATTCGCTGAGAAACTTTCAAAAAGACCAAAAACTTTTTTACTTATGGCTTATATTTCAAAACCTGCGGTAGACGAAACAAGGATGAACGTCCATAGTTACTTATGATTTTTACGACCTGAAAGTTTATTGGAATTGAAAGATATTGATAGAAACCACAATCAACCAAAATTCTCTGGAAATTCGCAAGAGAAAACCTAATCAAGCATGGATATTCTTGATTATTTGGCCATTTTTTAATATTGGCCTTATCTCTAGCGCACTTTACTTGCTCAACCATTTCAATATTTATCTTTTACTGCAGGTAACAATCAAGATATGGAGTGTATTCTTTGTTGGATACTTACTGTTCAATATTTTTGAAGCCCTATTCAAGAGATTACTAACATCTTTGATTGAGCAGTATATTTGGCTATATAGGCCCATCGTTATTTTTTTGATTTTTATCTGGGTTGTGCCAATTGTCGAAATCCCACTCGAAAATAATGTATCAAATGTCAAATTTTTACCAGTGGTGGTACTGCTACTTGAATCGCTCATTTACATGGCTGTAATGTACATATTCCAGCAGCAGGAATTACACTACCAAACCTGCATAAATGCCCAGAAGACAGAATTGCAGATGCTTAAGATGCAATCCAATCCTCACTTTTTATTCAACACTTTAAATTTGATAGCGACTGAGATAAGCCGAGATCCGCCAGTTGCAAAAGAACTTATTTATAACCTTTCTGATTTATTGCGCGACACCGTCAGGCTTTCCAACAATAACTGGGCAACCTTAGAAGAAGAATTACAGTTGGTGGAACTCTACCTTTTATTACAGCATAAACGATTCGATGGTCGACTTGCCTTTGATATAGATTGCCCAGCCGTATTGAAGGGAAAGCTTGTCCCTTCCTTATTGCTACTACCAGTTGTAGAGAATTCCATTAAACATGGCATTGCACCCTTTGTAAGGGGCGGCCATGTGAGTATCAAAGTAGAATTACAAGCTGGCTACTTAAAAATAGAAGTACATGATACCGGCCCTGCCTTTGATGACAACAACATACAAGAGGGTCAAGGTCTACGCATATTGTCAGAATCCCTGAAATTACATTTTGCTGGTAATTACTCAATGAATTTGAGTTCAAGTATCGGAGGCACCAGTATGGTAATTCGCATTCCAGAAGTTACCTCATACACCAACTCACAGCACCTGCAAGGAAGCGCAGATGAAACCGAAAACCGTTGCCATAGTTGATGACGAATCTGCTGCAAGATACAGCTTAAAGGAGGTGATTGATACTTTTAACGAATTGGAAGTCATAGTAGAGGTGTCGGATGGTAAGTCTGCAATAGAACAGATTATGGTCAAGCGACCCGATATTGTTTTTCTCGATATTGAAATGCCTGAAGTAACAGGATTTGTTGTAGCAAAAGCAACCTCTCAGATGAATTATCAATTAGTTTTTTTAACCGCCTATGAAAATTATGCGTTGCGCGCTTTTGACACTAATGCTATTGATTACTTGGTAAAACCTGCCAGGCCAGAACTAATTGCCAGGAGCATTCGTAAAATTTTGCAACAGGAGATGTATGCTTTAGAGCAAAGTGGGAATACTACAAGCATTCATCGTTTACTGTTGAGCGATGGCAACCAACAAAGACTACTTTCGCACGATCACATTAATTACATTGAAAGTATAGGCCGTTATCGCCGTGTTCATCTTACCGAATCAGGGTCCCGTTTACACAACACAGACACCATAATATCCGATATGACATTGGATACTTTTTGTGAACAGTTACCGAGAAAAGTATTTTATCGACTGCATCGTAGCTATATTATTAATAGCGAAAGAATGCTGGAATTAAAGTCACAATCACGACGTCATTTTGTAAGAATGGCTGGTACAGATACAAAAATTCCAGTGTCCCGTAACTTCCTCAACAGACTAAAGCGATCTATCAAAATCAGTTGCTAATATTTTGATCTTAGGCTCCCAGGGTTAAGTAGAATGTTCTTTCTAATTGACGTCATATCAATACCTACCCCTACCCCAAGAATTCAATGATTGAGCCACCCGACTTTTTTTGGCATATTTTATATACCGAATCTTCCTACTCAGAGAATAATAATGAAGGATTTTTTGATTGTTGGTGGCGGCCATAATGGCTTGGTTTGTGCCTGCTATTTGGCTAAAGCTGGAAAAAATGTAACGATTCTTGAGCGCCGATCGATTGTTGGCGGTGCAGCGGTTACTGAAGAGTTCCACCCAGGTTTCCGAAACTCTGTGGCTAGCTACACCGTTAGCCTGCTTAATCCCAAAATCATAGAAGACCTCCATTTACGTGAGCATGGCCTGGAGATCAAGTTACGGCCTCAATCAAACTTTTTCCCACTTTCAGAGGAGGAAAGCCTTTCCTTCCATAAGAATCTCGCGGATACACAGGCAGAAATTGCGCGTTTCTCTGGAAGAGACGCAGCCACCCTACCTGACTTTTATGCCATGCTGGAAACGGTGGCAGACATTTTGCGCGAGGAACTGCTGCGTGCTCCCCCCAATGTAGGTGGCGGCCTTGTGGATTTGATTCGCGCCGGCGGCTTTGGCCTGAGGGCGAAAAAACTGAGTATGGCATCCCGTCGTGATGCATTGGACCTGTTCACCAAGAGTGCCACCAGCGTGCTGGATGCCTGGTTCGAAAATGACCATGTAAAAGCTGCGTTTGCCTTCGACTCTATCGTCGGCAACTATGCCGCTCCCAGCACTCCCGGTTCCGCCTATGTGCTACTACATCATGTGTTTGGCGAGGTAAACGGCGAGAAAGGCGCTTGGGGACATGCAATAGGTGGTATGGGTGCGATCACCCAGGCGATGCGCAAAGAAGCGGAGCACCTCGGAGTCACCATTCGAACGGATGCTGAAGTTAAAGAGGTATTGATCGATGGTGGTCGCGCTACCGGAGTACAGCTAAGCAGTGGGGAAACCGTTACTGCCGGTAAAGTAGTCGCCAATGTCGGCCCTAAACTGCTCTATTCCCAGATGATAGACGAACAACATCTGGAACCGGAGTTCCGCCGCCGTGTACGTGGTTTTAGAGTGGGCTCGGGCACCTTCCGTATGAATGTCGCACTATCTGAGCTGCCAGACTTTACCTGCAAGCCTGGTAATAACGCACAACCGCACCACAAGTCTGGAATCGTCATTGGCCCCACCATGGACTACCTGGAACAAGCCTATATAGATGCGACCCAATATGGCTGGTCAAAGCAACCCATTGTCGAGATATTGATCCCCTCCACCATCGATCCTTCTCTGGCCCCCGAGGGCAAACATGTTGCCAGCCTATTCTGCCAGCAATTTGCTCCAGAACTGCCGGAGGGTAAGAGCTGGGACGGCTATCGCGAGCAGGCAACTCAGACCATTATCGATACCGTCACCAACTATGCACCCAATTTCCGTGATTCCATCATTGCTCAACAAATCCACTCACCGCTGGATTTAGAGCGCAAGTTTGGCTTGATGGGAGGTGATATCTTCCATGGTGCCTTAGGCCTGGACCAACTGTGGAGCAACCGCCCCTTTATGGGCTTTGCGGATTACCGCACACCAATCCAAGGTCTGTATCTCTGCGGCTCCGGCAGTCACCCGGGAGGTGGGGTTACTGGGCTGCCTGGGCATAATGCGGCGATGGAGATTTTGAGAGATAAGTAAGAGTAGCTCGTATTGATCTTATGAACCCAGTACGAGCACTATTCATAATAGTGTTCAGGCCAAGATTAACCACTCAAGATATCAGCTGGTTATAAGTTATTTGAATGAGGCTCTGCACTTGCTGACAAGTACAGTGAGCAAATTGGAAGAGCATAGACAGCCTGTATGGTCTATGTAGATCTTAATCTTCTCTAGACCAATAGTGCCAAAACACCGTAAGAGTCCCTTTTACCTCGATTCAACAGCGAATTCCCGTAGCAACTACTCACAGTCAGCCTCCAAGCCTTCAGCCGATGCTTGGTCATAAACCCAAGAGCCTAAATTTTAACTGGAGCACTATCTCGAACTGGTAAATTGGAAAGGTTGAGGAAAGTTTGAAGATACCACCACCGATATAATTTAAGCTATCTCTCCAATTGACATAATCCTAGAGCTAGGACAAATAGAATAGGAAAAGTAAACTCTTACTTCATATTTTTATTCAGATGGCTAGATAATAAAAAATTAGCACCACAATAATAGACAGGGCACAGCCAGTCTTTTAATCCTTAGGCTACTTCAAACTAGCAAATACTAATGGCATGGGGGTTGCCCCACCATGCCATTAGTAGTCTCAGTAAACTAAATCAAATTAAAGGTTCAGTTACTGTAGCGAAATAGCAGTCAACTCAGAGCCAGCGATATACAGGGTTCCGTCATCACCAAGACTTAAGTGCCCGGAAGATTCAAAACTCCAATCCAGCTCCTGAGTACCTATATTAATGGCATAAGTATGCGATGAATCTCCAACAAAAATATGCGTTCGGGTTACCACAATATTTGAAGTTAACAACGTTGGCGCCTCCCAGGCCCACACTTCGCTCCCATCTTCTTCATCAATAGCTTTCAAAATGCCAGACTGCAAGGCGTAAATAATTCCACCACTAGAAGCTGGCTGTCCTGAAAATCCAGCAGAAGTTTTCTCCCACAAAATGTTGCGTTTATTGAGATCAAATACAACTAAAGAGCCCGATTGAATTGCCACAACATTATTATACCTAGTCAAAACTGTGGCCAAATTTACATCGTATCCTCTCCAGTCAAAATTAGGATATTCAATGTTATAGGCCAATTCACCAGAATCACGGTGAAAAACTTGTAGATCAGTAATAAATGCATATACATACTCTTCATCTACAGCTGGGGTAAATTCTTGATACTGCGCTGTAGATGCGAACCAGGACTCCGACCCATCACTCAGATCAAATGAGTAAAGTCCTCCGTAATACCCCCCCGCAGTATAAATCCCTCCATCATATACAGTTGGAGACATATAAGTTGACCACTGATTTTCATATTTAGTAGCAAACAATAGTGAGCCATCATCTATGTCAAGCCCTCGTATAAAGGAATCTCCATGACCACCAGTTTGAAAAATGACTTTTCCACTGTCATAAGCTGGGGGATTTATAGAAGATATACCGTCATAAGCACGCTCCCACACCAAATTGCCGTTGCTTGCATCCAGAGCAACAATTCTCTGCTCTGCATAATAGGATTCATTAGATGCGAAGACATTACCATCAGCCACCACTACCGGGTGTAACTTTGTCATATTAGGTAATGTCACGGACCAATGGTGAGAGAAATTATCTACATCTAGCTGTAGCGGTGTATAACCAGTATGCGTTGCTCCGCCTTGATATGTCGCCCATACCACAGGTAAGGGGTAACTATTGCTATCAATAGGTGAGGTGTCTGAGAAGAACTCTTCAACATTTGTAAAAGAATCAAAATCTTCATCATTTGCTGCATCGTCAGCATTGATGGGGTCTAGCGCATAAAGCACTTCCCATCCATCCCTAATATGGTCGCCATCAGTATCAGCAATAATTGGAGATGTACCATAGGTATTCGACTCTTCAAAATCCGAAAGGAAATCACCATCTGTGTCTATATCTATTGGGGAAGACCCCAAGGCATATTCTTGCAGATTGGTCAGGCCATCAGCATCAATATCACCCGCGCTATCATCTGCCAACAAATCCAAACCATACTCGAACTCGTACATATCTCCCATACCATCACTATCCGAGTCTTCAAGTAATGGGTTTGAGCCGAGTTCCTTCACCTCTGTAAAATCAGTAAGCCCATCGTTGTCACTATCTTGCGCCAATAAACTTGTACCTAATTCCACCTCTGCTGCATCAGACAAACCATCAGCATCTGTATCCGCAACAAAAGGATTAGAACCATAAATCAACAGTTCATCGCCATCGTTAACGCCGTCATTATCAGTATCAGGGTTGTCCGCATGAGTACCAAAGGTGTACTCCAGCAACGCAGATAAGCCATCCCCATCCAAATCGGAGCCCGCATCAGCAACATTCTTCGGATCTAATCCAAAGCCATACTCCCACCAATCAGGAAGTCCATCACTGTCAGAGTCCCAATCTGGCGTCAGATCTACAAATTTACCCCGCGCATCTAGCTTGGAAAAACTACTTAAGTCTGCCGTGACACGATATAGTCCGTCATATGCTGTAACAGCGACTAACTCCCCATTACTACGGAGATTTAGATCATTAAAGCTCTGGCCAACGAATAATGTTTTTTGCAAAACCCCACCAGCCGTAAACTGATGTATCTCACCATTCCAGGTAGCTGAAAAAATATTACCAGCCTCATCTACCGCAATTGCCCGGGAAGTTTCAATAGATATGTTGGAGAGCAGAATTCCTGACTCCGGACTGAATTGAGAAACCTGACTGCCACTTAATGCGTAGAGATAGCCATCTGCGCCAACTGTCAGATCTATAAATGAGTCTGCATCTACATAGTTCACAGAACCATTTGCTAAGTCAAACTTCACATACCCTTGACTAGGACTGCCACTAGTTGACTGGTTGGTAACGAAAACTTGTTCACCAACAGCATCTATGCCGCCATAACTCAAATTATGAATAATACTCCAACCAGGCGCTGGATAATGCTCCCAAAGATTTGACTCTAGTGAATATACACTTAAATAAGGCTCAAATGTCCCATTGAAAATCGCTACTCTTCCATCATCCAAAATCACCGCATCTCGTGCATATGTGAAATCACTTCCACTCGGATTAGGGATGTCGAAACTTTTTATTTCACGACCATCAACATCAAGTAAGTAAAGCTTATTTTCAAAAATAGAAATTCCAGAGGCTCCCACTTCAAAAAGTGTAGGAAGAGAAACCCCCTTCAGTTCATCAATCAAAATGCCACAATCGTTAGCTGAGGATTCAATCCTCACATCTAATGTATGATAACCCTCAGCAATGGGAACAGATATCTTTTCCCATGATGTTTGGGAGACAGGCACACCTAATAATTTCTCACCATTTAGCTCAATAACCAATTCAGCATCATAGATGGAATAGCAGGTAGATCGTGCTTGTAGAGAAAACTCTACAGGGGAAAAGTAATTGGTTGTAGAAATACCCCAACTACCTTCGGTAAATAAGCTAACAACCCCATCACTAGCTGATTGAGTGACAAATTGTGGGCTACCTTGTGAGACCCAGCCCCCCGGCAATTCTTGATTTTCAAAAGAAAAATAGAATTCATCGATTGGAGAGGGTAAAGATAATTCCTCAGTTGGGTCAGAGCCCAAAAGGTACTCGATTAGATTAGAAAACGTATCATTATCCAAATCACTATCGGCATCGGAAGCATCTAACGGATTCAGTCCAAATAGTACTTCCCAGCCATCCGGCATACCATCTTCATCTGTATCACTGTTAGATGGATCAGTAAAATAAGTCATAACCTCGTCAAAGTCTGACAACCCATCCTGATCCGTATCTGCCATCAAAGGCGAACTGCCGGCTAAGAACTCCTCAAGATTATTTAGGCCATCAGCATCCGAATCCTTCAAGGCATCTAGTTTGTCAGTGTCATCCAAACCATGGGCCAACTCCCACCACATTGGCAAGCCATCGTTATCGGCATCAGATTCATACCGATAATTTACTATATTCAGCTCATTGCCAATTGATTGATGAATTAGTATTACACCATTTTCATCAGCAATAAGGTCTATATAGGTATCGATATCGAGATATTGTTTAAATAGAATTTCTCTAAGATCATGACTGAAAATTGCTAAAAGATATTCCCTATCTACCTTAACCAAGCCAACAGCGACACTCTCGCTCCAGGTGAAATCCAGTAGCTGTATCTCCGCACCCACATCCTCAGATAAAGAGCTCAAATCAAGTGCGCTAACGAGGGGGTTAGCGGGGTACCCCTGGATAACATTCCCCTCTCCAGTCACAAATAATTTACCATCCGGTGATTGCGACAGCCATGCACCTAAAGACTCTCCGAAGTAATAATATTGATACCCGGAAAACTCCTTTCTATCCTTATCAATATTAAAGCTATTTAAATCTCCATAAGAAGAATAATGATAAAACCGGCCGGTTTTCTCCACGTAAAGCAGCTCCTTTGAGCTGCTTGCCCAATTGTAACTATCCCTAATCGTATAGCTTTTATCAAGCAAATGATAATTCAAATAAATGCTATCTTGACCACTTCCAGCAACTGCCACATAGAAATCACCTGCACTTATTAATGCTTCCAGACCTCCCTCTAAAGAGGCCACCTCCTGGTTTTTTATAGGTAAATTTTCACTAAACTCAATAAGTTTACCATTCTCAAAACCAACCAATATCGAGGATGGATTGGCGACATTTATAGACATCGCCTTACCGTTACTCTCAAAGTGCCCCAAATGTAAAGGGTTTAGATATTTACCAGCAGCCGTATCCCACTTCCAGACTGAACTGGAATCGCCATCCAGCAAATATAGTACGTTTCCTCTTCGAGCAATCTGATCTACATTTTTGACCTGGACTTGTCCTTGAATATCACAAACACCATTTATGCCATGCTCTGCAAGGTAGCAGGCTGAATCCAGAGGAAATAAATCGAGGCTTAAACTAGATTCTCCCACAGACGGATCATACTCATCATTCCATGAGTCGGGCGCGCCATCGAGGTCAGAATCAACTGATGCAGCGCTATCGTTTGGAAATGCATCCTCTCTATTCGGAACTCCATCGCCATCTATATCATCTAATAGTTCAACCAGCTGATACTTTCGGCCATGATTCTCAGTATAAGTAATGACCAAGGCTGCTTCATCTAACTGTACTAAGCCCTCAGGAAGTCCAGTATAGGAAGCAGAAAAAAATGCTTCAAAATTGTTGTTGTAAGCAACTAAAGAGCTGTTATTAGTAAAAGACGCTGATAAGGTTACAACCGTACTATTATCGGAAAACCCATAATCAAAACTAGTTACTGGAGAGCCAATTAAACTCAAGTCACTGGCTTTGTAATAATCACCACTACCAAGCAGCACTCCGTTACCACTATTAACGAGCAGAATCGGACCTCTGATAGTGTAATCACCATGGTAGGGAGATTCCCCTTGGGCACCTATAGCACCGCTCGACTGAGAGATTTCCTCAAAATGTATATCATTAGGTGACGTGCCATCTCTAAAATGATAAAGCCGATTATTTACATCGTTCCAAGCATAATAATGAGAATACCTATTCCAATCCTTACTATCTAATAAACTCCCATCCTTAGACAAGACATGATGTGAACTCCAGGCTCCCTGACCATCTTGAACCAATAGATAGCGACCCGCTTCCGCCAGTCCGGTTGCACCCACAGGCATTTGAATGAGGTTAACTAGTTTTTCAGGTGTATCAATTGAAAAATATCGGATCCAGCCGTCACTATAAGCAAGATATACTCTCTTATGCTCATCATGGTAACGTACAACCTGGGGACTTTGATCTTCAACTACTAGATCAAGTTTTCCAGTGAAGTTTTGAGTCTCTGAACTCCACTGGTAAAAATCGTAAATCCCATTTTCAGAGAACCCGAGATATATAACACCATTCGCATCAGAAAATGCTTCATCCAGTGCAAGTATATCGGTCAGTGTGGCGAAACAGGTCTCCCCATCACCTTCATTTATCCGAAAGCACGACGCATCAAGATCGTAATAGTCAGCATTATCACCAACGCCGTCACCATCCTGATCTGATGACTCTGTTTTATCCCAAGGGAATGCGTCGTTCTCGTTTTCTACGCCATCATTGTCAATATCGCTGTCAACTTCATTGGGGGTACCATCCCCATCTAAATCGGCTCCGATAGCTTTGATAATGGAGTATTTTGCTTTATCCCCCCAGGCTGAGATCTCTCTTGAACCGTCATATTGACGTGTTTCATGAATAAGGAGCTTAACTAAACCACCGACTTTGAGAGGAGTTTCAGCGTCTGAAGACTCGGGATCAAAGGTGTTGGGCACAAGTAGCTCACCAATGTTCAGCCTGGAGACAAAGTCGTAATTATCTTGTATTGCCTGCGTGGTATTTGTATCAAGACCTTCGGCAAGGCCATCTAACACCCCATCTGTTAGATCTAAAACTAACAACTCCAGTACTGCAGAAGTGCTTATATCTGTCTCGTTTTTAAGAGCCCACACAAGAGACGCGGTAGCTTCAGAAGCGGTACGGTAGCTCAAAATATCATCAAGATCGGCCTCATTCCCAAAGGCCACTGGTGGCGTATGAAAAAGGTCTACCTTATCTAGTAGGTCAAAGCCTAACTGACTTTTAACAACCAGGGATTGAGAGTTTATAGCATCACTCAACCCAGGTTTATCGACTACATTTCTCTGCCGGATCAGATCAACAACGATGGTTGTTAGCGGTGTTGCAAAGATATCTTTAGATTTCTCGAGCGCCTCAGCTTCAACAATTGTTGATAAGCTAGGAAGGATTGGGGCCATTCCTGTCGTTAAGTCTATCGTGACATCATCAGCCAAAAATTCAATTAGGTAGTAACCATTGTCTGGAATGTCTAAGCCTTCCTCAATGAATTTACCTAACTCTGTGGTTTCGCCTCTCGCGACAACTTCCCCCTTTAAGTCCTCCGCCTCAAAAGAAACTTCATGAATCTTATAGGTGGCAAAACTTAGTGGCCCCTTAACGGCGGTCCCAGAAAGCGAATATGTGACAGCTGGGGTAGGGGCAGGTGTAGGCTCGGGTTCAGGTGAAGAGTCACTGCCTCCGCCCCCTCCTGAGCAACCTAGTAAGACCGCAGTGAGACCTGCCAGTACAAGCTTTAAATTAAATACCGTTGTTCGCGATCCCATATCACAATCCTTTTCACTCACCAAGCTTGCATACTTAGTGCGATAGTACTTGAGCTGCATAAATCAGGGCCTTTTCGCCACTTTGCAGTTCTTTACAGAAATGGGCGCGATCATATACGGCTATTAAATGAACTGCAAAACCCAGCCTAGAATTCGATACCTAATTATCACTATGTCTCCCGCTGTGTACGGAGGGCATTCTTCTGCGGTAGTGATGCCAAATCCGGGAAGAACTGTGAACGCCAGCGGGTTGAAGACAGGATACAAGGAAAAGCCAAGATCTTTGCTCCCGATATCCCAGTTCCAATTACATCTCAATACAGCAATGTATTCACGCTGCAATCTCAATCGAGCAACCCGCCTCTGGTGGGCGAGGAGCGCCGGAATATGTCCCTTTTCAGCTGAACGGCTATTTAACTGGAATGGCCTAAAACTGTATCCAAATAAACCTAGGGTGCACGGGTTAAGGACTGCCAGCGCTTTCTCCCCTCCCCGCTAAACTCAGCCAATTCAACAGGAGCTACTAACTTGCTGTGCGGCTCTTTACCTAAACTCCTATCAACTGTCTCGATAAGCGGCTATCAGGAGTAGCATGCCTCCTATTTCTACGCAGAATCTCTGACTGCCAACCAATTGGTATAAGCGTTTGACTCCCACCCCAGAGCTTCAAATTGGTGGGTGTTCAGCATTGTGATACGGCTCTGATTATGTGTTACTGCACCATGTATTTGATAAGGTAAATGGCGAAAAAGGCGCTTAAGGCCATGCAACGGTTGGTATGGGTGCTATCACCCAGGCCATGTGTAAACAGGCGGAGCATCTCGGAGTCACCATTCGCATAAAAGCTTAAGTTAAGGAGGTGTTGATTGAGGGTAGCCGCGCTACAGGGGTACTGCTGAGCAGCGGGGAAACCGTTACCGCCGGTAAAGTATTAGATTATTCCCCCACTTTAGCCGGGCTGGATTCAGCTAATGGGCCATAACCGCATCCCCAGTACCGTTTCCCACTTTTATTACTTGTTTTCCAGCAAGCTTCCTTATTTGGAGTTCTCATTAATAAAACCTGAACTTCAAAGGGTGGATCAACATCTAAGATCTCGTACGGTGGCGTTACGTACGAACCATCTTTGACCACACGAACAATATTTAGCTTTTTATATTTTGTTTCCGGCTTCCAGTCAAAGAATATAGATCCTTCTGAGGTTTCAATCTTACAGTTCCAATTTTGGTTGACAATACTCCATTTCCCATCATATAGCTGCTTGTAAGAACAAACATATTTATTGTTAATTGGGTCAAAGCTATCTAAAAAGTACTTGATGAAAACTCGATATCCCATATCATCCGGCAAAGCTCTAATTGAATGAATTTCGAAAATATCTTTAGAGGCATTAACGGTATCCTCTTTTCCAGTTTGCTTTACTTCGGTTGATACACATGAAATTAAAGCTAGACAAATTGCCAGCGTAAACACTTTCATAAATTACATTTAGTCTTTTTTACAATAGCCATCGCATACGCGAGCAACATGTTACAGGTCCCGAGCACGTGGTATCTTTTACCAACGCTTTCTAGAAATTGCTCTAATGGATCACATTACTTGTAAATTAGACATCTATGCACAGGCCGCTCTTTTACAAAAGTGTTAAAGACACAAGGACCACCCGCAGCCCTTATTCCATCACATTTTTTCTCGTGGTAGGTCGTTTCCTGCTCAACTTCATAAATTAAACACTCTCTATTTGATACGCAGCCCATCAAGAACAAGGAAGGCAAAAGAATTAGTTTTTTAATCATCTCATTAATAGTTAAACTTTTTTAGTTTATAACGACGTGCACAAGAATAGCCGAAACGCACTGTAGGCTGCCCGAGCGACACAACCGCACAGTGTTGTTCTGATTATAAAGAATCACCATGTACTAAGCTTATGCGTTTGATCTGGAAATATCCTTAACTTCAGATTTTTCCATTCTTCGCCACGAGCAGTAGAGTTTTCCCTTAAATACGAGATAGCATTAAGCGGACCGAATGTATTGGTTACTGAGAACTGAACCTCTCCTTTATCACCGCTAGGCATGTAAAAATATATTCCTGCTATTTCTTGCTTGCCACTCTTAGTAATACCTACATAGCCATCCATTCGTGCAGAAACCCAAGGTTCAGGAATACTGTCAACCATAGACTGATAGATAAAACCAATCAGATAGTCATCTTCATATACTTGCTTGTTCTGGTTTTCTGCCATTATTGAATCATCAAAGGGTAAAATAAAAAATGTTATTTTTTGAACATTGATCTTATTATAACGCTTGAGGTACCTGCGGCAAAACCATAACGAATCATCAATTTTGGCTTTAAGTGTCTTTTGCTTATAATTTTTTTGCTTAGTTGCCGCCAATCTAACTTCACTGTATGTCCAATTAGTGACAACTCCTTCCAAATCAAGCCCACCAAATTTGATGAGGAAATATAGACTTCCTACAATGCTTTCAGGATCACCTATCACTAGCTTAATCTTTCATTGTGGAAATCTAATATCTCAAACAAGCGTATGCGGTAGCACGATGGATCTCTTTGACTTTTTTCTACTGGGTTCATCGGCTATTTTTGTCTGGTAATCTGGGACCTAATTTGGCTACTAGTTCACTCCGCTAAATAACAAGGGACGATTGCCGGTATAACTCCCCTAGTCTTTTCAATACCGATACACCAGAGAGGCACTGAGCCTACCTAGATTATCCCTCCCGGCTGCTGCTTCAAGCGCTTTCAGGCCTTCACTTTCAGCTGCTTTTGGATCCACACATAGATTTCTTCACGGTGGATGGGCAGTGACCTGGGTGCACTTATGCCTATCTTCACTTGATTACCTTTAACCTCTAGCACTGTGACCGAGACACTTGCTCCAATTCTTAGAAGCTCACCTGTCCGTCGCTTTAAGAACAACATACTTATTTCCTTCAATGGTCTAAGTTTGGGCGCTTCCGTGGTGGGGAAGCTTGGGCTTAGCGTTTGGAGGAAATATGGGGTGGTGCGCGGGGGCGGTAGGCAGAGAAGAGGGAAAGGCGGGCGCTAGGCTTCCAGCGCTTGGGAACCGGCCCCAAGCCGCTGAATGTACTCCACTTTATTGAAGACGAGCGGGTTTCTAGCGTATTATCCGTATAGCCATTTTGATAGTCAGATTATCAATTTGGTTAGCTGGCCCCGGGTGTTGGTAGCACCTTGGGTCAGCGCCTTTTACTTACTCTTACGTCACGCTACCGTTCTCCTTTGAGGGGATGGGTCTTTTAGAATATGCTCGAAGCTTTCAAATCTCTGAGCCTTTTTAATTGGCTTACTCAATTACTACCAAAACACCAAAAATATTTGTCGATTTTACGCAGCTTTGATATTGAAACAAGCTTAATAAAATCTAATAAGATCAATTTCGCGCTTATTTTTTTGATAAATCCGACCGGGAAAATTTCACCCAACAACTGACAGTTTCAATTTATATTGGAATTTTCCCTATGTGTTTCCGAAAAGATTGAAGAATCAACTTCTCAACACCGTAGCTGACTGGGGGAGCTGGAACAGACTTAAATTTACCGATGATTAAAATATCTCATCTGATTTATGCGTATTGCTGTGTCCCATTTTTTAATGAAAAAAGAGTACGAAACCGTTATTGGATTAGACAGTTTGGTGTGAAGCTGCCATAGAGCAAGTCATCTCTCCATATTATTGATCCTGCCTGGTTGTTTCTAAGTTGAAGCCAATCTCAGAGGCAATGCCTGATAGATGGCGTTAGAAAGTAAGGCAAAGACTCGAATAAGTGCGCCATTTCCTAGGAGACCTCTATGGACATCCCAAACTTCTGCCATTTGATGGGTCTCCAGGGTTTTTCCTTCCAGAGGGAAATTCGAGTTATTTCTCTCTTTCACTAATAAATAATTAGAACAATTACTAACGACGTCAGTGGCAGGACGGAAGCAAGAGCCATAGGAGAGGAGAGCACTCCTCTCACTTAGACCCACCTCAAGGGCGATGCAGTATAAATATTAACTCTTTATTTTCATTACTGGGTGAGCCCTATCAGCACCTCCTCCAGGGAACTTCGAAAAACATACAGAATCATTATCCCGAATATTTGGCCCATAAATACTATCATTATGGTAAAAAACATCTGTACCATTCTCTGAAATAAACCCCCAGCGATACCTAGCATCACGTACTACCCCCAAGTAGCGCTGCTCAATGGGGTAGCAGAACTCTTCGCACTCTCGTACTAAGTCTCTTGCTGTAGGCCGATCTGTTACAGTTCTCGACATACAACGAATTGCCAATGTATAGATTCTCTTTACTAGATCTGCAAATTGAGGTTTATCAAGCAATTTAGGGGGTAATGGTGGTACTTTGTCTGATAGAATTTCTGTTATTGCCATTAAGCCTGTTCCAAATGGCTTACTTCCTGTTAGAACCTCATATATCATGGCACCAAGTGACCAAACATCCGATGGGTACGCGGTTCTTTCAGGGTCTGAAATCGCCTCAGGGGACATATAAGGCAGCGCTCCTACAGCTGTCTGAGAGTTTGTAATGCTATCCTCTCCACCTACTGCTGCCTCTGTCAATTCTTCATCCGCAAGTTTTGCAATACCAAAGTCTGTAATTTTTACTGCTTCTATATTTACATTACCAACAAGCATGATATTTGTTGGCTTTAAGTCCCTGTGAACGACACCAGCATCATGAGAAACCCACAACCCTTTACTAAGGTTATGGAACAATCTTGCTACCAAATAGGGGTCAACTTCATAAAATTTTCTAAGAAGACCATTATATAAGTCATTCCCATCAATGAATTCTTCAGCCAAATATGATCGATCATCAAATTCTAAATAATCCAACGTTTTCGCGACATTTGGATGGTTCACTCGCGCTGAAACTACAGCACTCCTGCGAAAACGTTTCTGCGCCGCATTATTCTTTGGAGTTTTTAGCGCAACATTCCGCCCCAACACCAGGTCCCTGGCAAGATATACAAATTGCATGCCTCCTTCACCAACATACTTTTGAATTTCATACCTACCCCCGACCAAATCTCCGCTGCTATGAGGTCCAATCACAAAACCACCTCCGGATTTGAGACATCAAAAGTAATGAAAGCTCTTTCATTATATTCCCTACTAGCTGAACCTAGAGAAACAACACACGATCCAGGTATTTCTTCACCAACATTCGGCTCCCGATTGTTAATATAAACCTCTCCTGTTCGATCTTTTACATAAAAGCCCAATCCGTTATATTCAATCTTTAAGGAGCCAATCTTATTCAGAGCAAGTGAAATCAATTTATTGCCAGAGTTCAAATAATGATACTTATCCTTATAAGTAGCTATAGCCTGATGACGATCCAGGAGGAGGTACTTGGAAAGTAATCTATACACTTCCTCCATACTTGGCCTAACTTCAGCAAATGTACTTAAACACCTCAAAAGTACATCTTGAATGGGATCATCAAGATGGGAAAAAATATCTCTAACCACTTCCTCCGTCAACGGAGCAGGAGGAACCTCCAATAGCGATCTTGGCAAATTTTTATTCAATAAAAATATTGCCGTTACACCAAATGCGTACACATCAACTGCAGGTGTAAACTCAACATGATCACTTGCAAATAGCTCTGGAGCCGCAAATCCAAAAGTGCCCTTAAAACCTCTAGTATGAGCACCATGCTCGATTGAGCGAGACAACCCAAAATCAAAAACCTTAACGATACCTTTATCGTCTATTTTCATATTATTAGGCTTTACATCTCTGTGAATTATTCCAGCCGCATGAATATCAGCAAGCCCTTTAGAAATTTGCCACAAACACTTTAAGTAATTGGGATTGCCTGCCTGAGGAAAATTACTACCCTGTAAATCTTCCCCATCAACAAACTCTTCAACAATGCCGGACAGATTTCCATCTTCATAAATCACATCAAACACTTGAACGACATGATTTGATCTCAGACTCATTAAGCCTTGAAGCTCATCAACAAGCCTTCTCTTTTCACCCTCAGAAAGAATCGTCTTAATAGCTACTCGGCGCTCTAAATGCGTATCCATATAGATACTCACGGAACCAAATCCACCACTTCCGCAAGCGCTAATTAACTGATATCTATTCGGCATATCCACAATTATCCGTCCTTAGACTCATCGAACTTCATTTTCAACTGAGGCTTAGATTTTTGACTTATATCCTTCCTATCATCTTCCTCAAAAGCCTCTTCTTGTAACTTATTTTTTTTATAACTACTGCTTGTTTTTTTTGACTCATTTATAACTGGTTTTTCATCTTTATGGCTTGCTTTTGTTTCGTGGCTCGGAGCCTTAGCGCTATTACAGGAACTTATATCGTCCCCTAAGATCATGTCACCCTTCGTTGCTGAATCTCCTATAAATAACTGCAAGTCCCCAAAAGAATCCCAAACTTCTAAGAGCCCAGCTACATCTCCTCGAAAAAAATCCCAATTTTTCTCACGCCACAGCTGCACAATACAGGTTGCATTATCATTTCCACCCAACCATTGGGACATTTCCGTGAGTCTAAATGCTGCTGTGCCCGAATCAGAGCTATTTTGGGTAATCTTTTCTAGTATATTCGAGGCCATAAAATGAACTCCGTCGGTTGAAATCAGCCAACCGTCAGATTCCTGAGGAAAAGTAAAAGAGTTCGGGATAATACCGCACCCCATCCCGACATACTGAATCAGCTCATTCCTGCCAAGAAAAAGATTTCCATCATTACCAAACTGACCTTCTAATGTATCATCCTTTGATAGCTGTATAAGATTCTTGTCAAGAATTCCATAGATACGGCTATCGCCTACATTTACTGCATGTATCTCTCCCGCTTCAACAAGACAAATAGCTGATAAAGTAGCACCACCACGTCCTTCGTGCACTTGATGAACATACTTGTCCGCCATCAGGACAGCATCATGCAACATTTTCTTTACTGGCGTATCTATCCCCTTTAGGCAACCACCTAAAAAAGAAGAAACAGCTTTTGCCGCACAGTCTAAACCAGACTCCATGCCACCCATTCCATCAGCAACAATACAAATTATTCTGCTGATAGAATCTTTATTCGTAAATCTGGCCACTACCGCCCGATCTTGGTTTTCAACTCGAACCGACCCTTGATCAGTCGATAACGCTATATTCGAAGTACTAACTCGCCGAACTCCAGTAGACTTGGCCCGCCGCTTAAGCCAAGTTTCGAGCAGGGAAACAAAGTCGTGACTTGATTTCATTTAAGACTACCCACCTAAAGCATCCATTTCATTAATCGCCTAACATTGATTTCTACATTAAGCAGCCACTTAAAGGCCCAGCCACTTAATTTTTCAAATCTTGAACTTCGTTAATAACAGGTCAATTGGTAAAATTTCGAGTTATTTAATTCAAATAATTCATAGAAAAAGAGCATAACATTTAATCACTTTCTACTCTTCTGAGCACCCACTAATAATTAGTAGATTTAGAAAATCACCTATAAACATACAATCTATTGATAATGAGGGGCAAGGGCCCATGAGAAAAGTATCAGCTCTTGGAGGGCAATTGATGGTGTAAATAAAGAATTTATATCAATGCTTGTTTGGCAAGGCAGCGTGACTCTAGGTCATTCTGGATTCAGGAATCTGACTTAATATGTAACTAAATCCCAACCAAAAAAAAACCCGCTAAAAAGCGGGTTTCTTGGCCGTTGCTATGCAACGATATGTATGGTCGGAGCGGCCGGATTTGAACCGACGACCACCACACCCCCAGTGTGGTGCGCTACCAGGCTGCGCTACGCTCCGATTTTAAAAAATCGCTCACTTCGCTAAGTGATTGATTTTTAAAGGCATCGTGTCTCGATGTGGCGTGAATCATACCGGACTAGGGCTGGATTGCAAGCCCGTATCGGTACTTTTTTAGAAATTCTTTCTCCCGTCCAGCAGGGCTACCACATCTTTGAGTTCCGCAATCACTTCCGGCAGTACCTGCTGCAGCTGTACCACTTCTGCCCTTTCGCTGCCGGTCTCTATCTGCTGGCGGGCTCCTCCAATGGTATAGCCCTCTTCATAGAGTAGCGCACGAATCTGGCGCACCATAATAACGTCCTGGTGCTGGTAGTAGCGGCGGTTGCCGCGGCGTTTAACCGGCTTCAGCTGTGGAAATTCCTGCTCCCAGTAGCGCAATACATGGGGCTTCACGGCACACAGCTCGCTCACTTCACCAATGGTGAAATAGCGCTTACCGGGGATTGCAGGTAGCTGAGCATTATTGCTCGGTTCCAGCATGTTCCTCTACTCGTGTCTTGAGTTTTTGCCCTGGTTTGAAGGTGACTACCCTGCGGGCTGAGATGGGGATTTCCTCGCCGGTCTTGGGGTTGCGACCGGGACGCTGGCTTTTGTCGCGCAAGTCGAAATTGCCAAAGCCCGAGAGCTTGACCTGCTCGTTGCTTTCCAGCGCATTGCGGATTTCCTCGAAGAAATACTCGACGATCTCTTTCGCTTCGCGCTTATTAAAGCCCAGCTCCTCGTACAACTTTTCGGCGAGCCCGGCCTTGGTCAGTGCCTCTGTCATTGGATCCTACCAATTGATTCAGAGGCGTCGACTCCAGATCGGAAGCGGCCCAAACCGCGGCGGCTTTCAACCCGGAAGCAGACGCTCTCGGGGTGCAATTCAGTCTGCACACCGAGAGCATCATGCTCTGTTAGCGCAGGCTAGCGTTATATTTTTCTTCTAATTTACCGACCACCGCATCTACAGCGGCATTGATTTCTTCGTCATTAAGGGTGCGCGACGAATGCTGAAACGTCAAGCCCAAAGCGACACTTTTTCTATTTAAATCAATACCTTTGCCCTGGTAGACATCAAATATCTTGAGGTCCGTCAAGGTTTCACCGGCGGCCTCGGTGGCGGTCTCCACCAGGCTGGCGGCGGGAACGTCCGCATCAATCAACAGGGCCAGGTCGCGGCGCACTTCCGGGAACTTGGACAGCGGGCGGAATGCCGGGGCTTTACCCTGGCCGATCGCTTCCAGGCTGAGCTCGAATACGAAGGCCGGCTTGGCCAGATCCAGCTTCTTCTGCAGCTGCGGGTGCAGGGCACCGATAACCCCTACTTCGCGGTCGCCGCGCATAATCTTGGCGGTTTGACCGGGGTGCAGTGCGGAGTGTTGACCGGCAACAAAGCGGAATTCATCGGCGACACCGGTGCGAGCCAGCAGGGCTTCCACGTCGGCTTTCACATCGTAGAAATCTACGCTGTCTTTGCTGCCAGTCCAGTTTTCCGCAAAGCGGTTACCGTAGGCGAGACCAGCGATCATCTGTTCCTGGTGCAGCTCCGCACCGGGTACAAAGCGCAGACCGGTTTCAAACAGGCGCACGCGGTTTTGTTGGCGATTGAGGTTGTACTGCAAAGCTTTACACAGGCCCGGCAATAAGGTGGTACGCATCACCGCCAGCTCGGCGCTGATTGGGTTCTGCAGGGCCACCGGATCGGCTTCCGGGTCAAACAGCGCGGCGCTGTCGCTATCGATAAAGCTGAAAGTGATCGCTTCGTAATAGCCGCGGCTCAGCAGTGTCTGCTCCAGGCTGTCCTGGGCAATAGTGCTCTCCGGACGCGGGGCAATTTCCAGTTCGGCGGTAAAGCTCTCGCTGGGGATACGGTTGTAGCCATAAACACGGGCCAGCTCTTCCAGCAGATCGGCTTCGATGGCGATATCGAAACGGAAGCTGGGGGCGAGGAAGGTCCAGCCTTCGGCATTTTGATCAATCTTTTCCAGGCCCAGGCGGGTAAGAATATCGACGATCTCGTCATCCGCCAGCTGGATACCCAAGCCCTGCTCTACCCGCGTGCGGCGCAGGGTAATATGGCGCTCGGCGGGCATGGTTTCAGTCAGCTCGCGCAGATGTACCGGGCCGGGCTCGCCGCCGACAATGTCCAGCAACAGCTGGGTGGCGCGCTCAACCGCTTTCTCTTGAAGGTGGTAGTCGACGCCGCGTTCAAAGCGGTGAGAGGAGTCGGTGTGCAGACCATAGGAGCGGGCCTTACCGGCAATCGCTAGCGGGCTGAAGAAGGCACTCTCCAGGAAGATATGCTGGGTGCCTTCGGTCACGGAGGAATCCAGACCACCCATGATGCCGGCCATGGCCAGAGGCTTTTCTTCGTCGGCAATTACCAGGGTGCCTTCCTGCAGTTTCACTTCCTGGCCATCCAGCAGGGTCAGCTCTTCACCGGCTTCAGCCATACGCACTTTGATACCTCCGGAGAGCTTCTCCAAGTCGAAGGCGTGCATGGGCTGGCCCAACTCCAATAGGACGTAGTTGGTCACATCTACTACCGGATCGATACTGCGCAGGCCGCTGCGGCGCAAGCGCTCTTGCATCCACAGGGGTGTTACGGCTTTGATATCAATATTGCGAATGACACGACCAACATAGCGCGGGCAAGCAGCTTCGGCCAGCAGGGATACCGGCAGGCTCTCGTCGATTTGCTGAGGAACCGGGGCAACTTCCGGGCCCTGAACGGCGCAGCGATTCAGTACGCCCACTTCGCGGGCAATACCGGCAACACCGAGGCAGTCAGAACGGTTTGGGGTGAGATCCACTTCGATAGTCTCATCGTCCAGCTGCAGATATTCGCGCAGATCGGTACCGGTGGGAGCGTCTTCCGGCAGTTCCCAGATACCGTCGTTGTCTTCGCCCAACTCCAGTTCGGTCTGTGCGCAGAGCATGCCGAAGCTCTCTACACCACGGAGCTTGGCTTTTTTGATTTTGAAATCGCCCGGCAGCTTGGCGCCTACCAGAGCAAAAGGAATTTTGATTCCAACGCGCGCGTTAGGGGCACCACACACTACTTGCATTTCACCGTCGGGGTGGCCGGCCACTTTACAGACACGCAATTTGTCGGCATCCAGGTGCTGTTCACAAGCGACAATCTCACCGACAACCACTCCGGAAAAATCACCCGCTACTTTCTCTATGCCATCCACTTCCAGGCCGGCCATGGTGATTTGATCGGCCAGTTCCTGTGTGGTGAGTTTCGGGTTTACCCATTCCCGCAACCAGGAGTTGCTGATTTTCATAGTTGATCTCTTTCTGTATTCCGTCAGCGCAACTTGGTGCGCATTTCGCCCGGGATATTTATTTCGCCACCCGGGCCTCCACAATTCGATTGCTGCTGCGAACAGCCTCGGCTATTCGCGTTCTCACTGGGCTAGAACTGTTTCAAGAAGCGCAGATCGTTATCGAAGAACAAGCGCAAATCGTTAACGCCGTAACGCAGCATGGCGAGGCGCTCGATACCAATACCGAAGGCAAAGCCGGAGTATTTTTCACTGTCGATATCGCAGGCGGCAAACACGTTCGGGTGCACCATGCCGCAGCCGAGAATTTCCAGCCAGCCGGTGCCGGAACATACGCGGCAACCTTCACCACCACAGGCGGTGCACTGGATATCCGCCTCTGCGGAAGGCTCAGTGAATGGGAAGTAAGACGGACGGAAACGCACCGGCACTTCCGCTTCGAAGAAGGCGCGCAGGAATTGGTCGATGGTGCCTTTCAGATGCGCAAAGCTGATGTTCTCGCCGATTACCAGGCCTTCTACCTGGTGGAACATGGGCGAGTGGGTTACATCGGAGTCACAACGGTATACTCGACCCGGGCAGATAATACGCAGCGGCGGAGACTTTTTCTCCATGGTGCGGATCTGCACGGAAGAGGTGTGGGTTCTCAGTACCGTGGTGGGGTCCACGTAGAAAGTGTCGTGCATCGCGCGCGCGGGGTGGTGCGCGGGAATATTCAGGGCTTCGAAGTTGTAGTAGTCCTGTTCGACTTCCGGGCCGTTCTCAACAGTAAACCCGATGCCTGCAAAGAATTCTTCCACGCGCTTTAAGGTGCGGGTGATGGGGTGAGCATTGCCCTGCTCTTCACCGCGCCCCGGCAGAGTGACATCAATGGTCTCTTCAGCCAGCTTGGCATTGATGGCTGCCTGCTCCAGCATTGTACGGCGCGCGTTAATTTTTTCCTGCACCTGCTGCTTGGCTTCATTGATCTTGGCACCCGCAGCCGGGCGCTCCTCAGCAGACAGCTTGCCCAGGCCTTTCAGCAGTGCCGTCAGCTGGCCCTTTTTGCCCAGGTAATCAACACGCACCTGATCCAGTGCGGCGAGGCCATCGGCCTTCTCCACCAGCTCCATTGCCTGCTCGGTGAGGGACTGCAAATCTTGCATCGAACTGTTCCCGTTTGAATCCAACTTCGATTGGGGCCTATTGGCCCTAGTTTTTGTGCTTGTTTCGGCCGGTGCGCTTGCACCGCGGGGGGCTCCCCTGGCACCGCCACCGGTAAAAATAGCGGAAACCCCATAAAAAAATAGGGAAGGGCCGCTACAGCCCTTCCCTATTTTAAGTATTCAGTTTTACAACTGAAGTGACAGCTTACGCTGCCAGGGCTGCCTTAGCTTTTTCAACTACGGCAGCAAAAGCGGCTTTATCGTAAACAGCCAGATCAGCCAGTACACGGCGATCCAGTGCGATGTCCGCTTTCTTCAGACCTGCAATCAGGCGGCTGTAGCTCAGGCCTTCGGCACGGGACTGGGCGTTAATACGGGTAATCCACAGAGCGCGGAAGTTACGCTTCTTAACGCGACGGTCACGGTATGCGTACTGACCAGCTTTAATAACTGCCTGCTTGGCAACGCGGAATACGCGAGAACGCGCACCGTAGTAACCTTTAGCCTGCTTCAGAATCTTCTTGTGACGACGACGCGCCTCTACACCACGTTTTACACGGGCCATAACTTATCCTCTTAAACCTTTGCGATTTGGGCCAATTACTTGGCGCGCAGCATACGATCGACCAGACCGGCATCAGACTTGTTCATAGTCTGGGTGCCACGCAGCTGACGCTTACGCTTGGTGGTCATCTTGGTGAGGATGTGGCTCTTGTTAGCGTGCTTGTGCTTGTAGCCCGCAGCCGTCTTCTTGAAGCGCTTGGCAGCGCCACTATGAGTCTTTGCTTTCGGCATTTTGTACTCCAAAGTGAATATTCGCCTGTATAAAACAGGCACCTTTAGTAACTGCCGACAACCAGGGGTTATCGACACTGTGAGAGTGAGGAGGCAGCCGTCGCCCAATCACTTCTCAAAGGAGGTCCCGGGAATCGCTTCCCCAAACCTCACTTTTTCTTTTTGCTGGGAGCGAGAACCATCAGCATCTGGCGACCTTCCATCTTTGGTCTTTGCTCTACAACAGCCAGCTCTTCCAGGTCTTTTTCGATGCGCTGCATCATTTCCATGCCCAGCTCCTGGTGAGCCATTTCACGACCACGGAAGCGCAGGGATACTTTGGCTTTGTCACCCGCTTCAAGGAAGCGGATGAGGTTGCGCAGCTTGATCTGGTAGTCACCGATATCGGTGCCTGGGCGGAATTTCATTTCCTTGATCTGCTGCTGCTTCTGCTTCTTCTTGGCCGCATTCTTGGCTTTCTTGGCCTCGAATACGTGCTTGCCGTAGTCCATGATCTTACAGACTATCGGCGTGGAGTCCGAGGCAATTTCAACGAGATCCAAGCTGGCTTTCTGTGCAGCTTCCAGCGCTTCATCCAGGGAGACAATGCCTACCTGTTCGCCATCAGCGCCTATCAGGCGGATTTCTGACGCTTCAATCTGATCGTTTATGCGGGCCTTTTTGGACCGTCCCTTAGTGTCTCGTTTAATAGCTATGGTCTCCCAGTTGCCAAGTTGTTATGCATTATCTTCGGACAAACGGCCGCGGCGACTGACGTCCTGTTCGAGAATCTCAAGGAAAGACTCATAAGTCATGCTTCCCAGGTCCTCACCGCTGCGGGTGCGCACGGCAACCGTCTGGCTCTCTACTTCCTTATCGCCAATGACCAGCAGATAAGGGACACGCTGAAGCGTGTGCTCGCGGATTTTAAAGCCGATCTTCTCGTTTCTCAAGTCAGCACTGGCGCGGTATTCAAGGACGCCGAGGCGAGCCTCAAGATCGCGGCAATAATCGGCCTGACGATCGGTGATATTCATGATTGCCACCTGCTGTGGCGCCAGCCAGGTAGGGAACGCGCCTTCATAGTGCTCGATCAGAATTCCGATAAAGCGTTCGAAGGAACCCAGGGCTGCACGGTGCAACATGACCGGTGACTGACGCGAGCCATCTTCGGCAACATATTGCGCATCCAGACGACCCGGCATAGAGAAATCCACCTGAATAGTACCGCACTGCCATACACGGCCGAGGCAGTCTTTCAGGGAGAATTCGATCTTGGGTCCGTAGAAGGCGCCTTCACCTGGCAGCTCCTCCCAGGGCAGCCCCGCGGCATCCAACGCATCCGCCAGCGCTTTTTCTGCCTTGTCCCAACTTTCATCGGAACCCACACGCTTCTCCGGGCGAGTGGAGAGGCGGTAAATAACATCATTAAAGCCGAAGTCTTTGTACACGGAGTGCAGCAGATCCATAAAGTCAGAAACCTCTGACTGGATCTGGTCTTCGCTACAGAAGATATGGCCATCATCCTGCACAAAGCCGCGCACACGCATCAGACCATGCAGGGAACCGGAGGGTTCACTGCGGTGACAGGAACCAAACTCCGCCAATCGCAGCGGCAGGTCGCGATAGCTACGCAAACCTTGATTAAACACCTGCACATGACAGGGGCAATTCATCGGCTTGATGGCAAACTGACGCTCTTCACTGGTGAGCGTAAACATGTCATCGGCAAACTTGTCCGCATGGCCGGACTTGCGCCACAGGCTGAAATCCACCAGTTGCGGGGTTTTGATTTCTTTGTAACCAAACTCGCGCTGGCGGCGACGCATGTACTGCTCAACAGTGCTATAAATCGTCCAGCCATTCGGGTGCCAGAACACCATGCCTGGCGCCTCTTCCTGGATATGGAAGAGATCGTACTTCTTGGCCAGCTTGCGGTGGTCACGCTTCTCTGCCTCTTCAATACGACGCAGGTAAGCTTTTAATTCTTTCTTGTTGGCCCAGGCAGTACCGTAAACACGGGTCAACATCTCGTTGTTGGAGTCACCGCGCCAGTAGGCACCAGCCACCTTAGTCAGCTTGAAGGCCTTCAACCTGCCAGTGGAGGGCACGTGGGGGCCGCGACACAGGTCTTCAAAGTCGCCCTGGCGGTACAGAGAAATATCTTCATCGCTGGGGATACTGTCGATAATCTCGGCTTTGTACTCTTCGCCCATATCGCGGAAGTATTGCACCGCTTCTTTACGGGGCATTAGCCGGCGGCTGACCGTAATATCTTCCTTGGCCAGCACTTCCATTCGCTCTTCGATCTTTTCCAGGTCTTCCGGCGTAAATTGGCGCTCGTAGGCAAAATCGTAATAGAAGCCATCATCGATAACCGGGCCAATAGTGACCTGGGCTGTCGGGTACAGCTGCTTAACCGCTTGCGCCAGCAAGTGTGCGGCGGAGTGGCGAATGACTTCCAGGCCTTCGGGCTGGCGGTCGGTGATGATGGCCAGATTGACATCGCGATCGATGACATAGCTGGTATCAACCTCTTTGCCGTCAACTACGCCAGCAAGTGCAGCCTTGGCCAAGCCAGGACCGATATCTGCGGCCACGTCATGCACGGAAACCGGAGCGGAAAATTCTCGACGAGAACCATCGGGGAGAGTAACAACGAGCATTGTTTGTCCTTTCTCTCAGTGGCGATCCCTACCAAAGACCGCATGAAACTATCCATGAAACCATTCATGGAACTATTGATTCGGATGGAGTAACCACCCTTTGAAGATGGTAGACCCGAGCGGATTTGAACCGCTGACCTCTGCCATGTCAAGGCAGCGCTCTAACCAACTGAGCTACGGGTCTAGAACTCTGCAGCGGGGGAACCCAGTGCTGCGAAGAGCGCGAACTTTAGCACCGCTTTTCAGTGTTTTCAACAACTTACTGAGCTTTTACCGTAATTTTTTTAAGTGATTGCGACTATGGGGGCGGCCGATAAAACTGCCCCCAGCCCAATTATTCCACTTCCTTCAGGCGTGAAATCTCATCTCGCAACTTTGCTGCAGATTCAAACTCCAGGTTTTTGGCGTGCTCATACATCTGATTTTCCAGCTCCGCGATTCGCGCCCAGCGCTGCTTGTCGGATAATGGCTTGGCATCAACCTTGTAGGCACCCTTCCCTTCGGCCACTTTACGCTTACTTTTTGGCACACCGGGAGCCACGGCCCCCTCAAGAATATCGGCGACGCTTTTGCGAATACCTTTCGGTGTGATGCCATGCTCCTTATTGAAGGCAAGCTGTTTTTCCCTGCGACGACGGGTCTCCTCAAGCGCGCGCTCCATAGAGCCGGTTACTTTATCCGCATACAAAATAGCCCGCCCCTCAAGGTTACGCGCTGCCCGACCAATCGTCTGGATCAGTGAGCGGTCAGAGCGGAGGAAGCCCTCTTTATCGGCATCGAAGATGGCCACCAGGGCAACCTCCGGCATATCCAGTCCTTCTCGCAGCAAGTTAATACCAACTAGCACGTCAAATTCGCCGATGCGAAGATCGCGAATAATCTCCACCCGTTCGACAGTATCAATATCCGAGTGGAGGTAGCGTACTCGCACCCCATTCTCCGCCAGATACTCAGTCAGATCCTCTGCCATCCGCTTTGTCAGCACGGTAATCAGCACCCGCTGATCCACTTCCGCGCAGCGGTGAATTTCAGAAAGTGCATCATCAACTTGGGTCTGGGCCGGGCGTATTTCCACTTCCGGGTCTACAAGCCCCGTGGGCCGTACTACCTGCTCAACCACCTGCCCCGCGTGATCGGCCTCATAGGGCCCCGGTGTCGCCGAAACAAATACCGTTTGCGGCGCTAAATGTTCCCATTCTTCAAACTTGAGCGGGCGGTTATCCAGGGCCGATGGCAGACGAAAACCGTACTCAACCAGGGTCTCTTTGCGCGATCTATCGCCACGGTACATGCCGCCGATTTGCGGCACGGTTACGTGGCTTTCATCGATAAACAGCAGTGCATCATTCGGTAAGTAGTCAAATAGCGTGGGCGGTGGCTGGCCGGCATCACGACCAGACAGGTAGCGGGAATAATTCTCCACGCCATTGCAGTACCCTAACTCCTGCATCATTTCCAAATCATATCGAGTGCGCTGATCTAGTCTTTGCGCCTCCAGCAACTTGTTATTACCGCGCAACTGCTCCAGACGCACCCGCAATTCATCCTTGATTTCATCGATAGCGCTGACAATGGTCTCGCGCGGGGTAACGTAGTGACTCTTGGGGAAGATGGTAACCCTGGGAACTTTCTTAAGCTGCTCGCCAGTAAGGGGGTCAAACAGGGTGATCTCTTCAATCTCTTCATCAAACAGAGACAGACGCACCGCCTCCAAATCGGAGTCGGCCGGGTAGATATCAATAATATCACCGCGCACACGATAGGTTGCACGGCGGAAGTCGGCATCATTGCGCGTATATTGTAACTCCGCCAACCTGCGTAAAATTGTGCGCTGATCCACCAGATCGCCGCGATCCAGATGCAACACCATTTTTAGGTATTTATCGGGATCACCCAGACCATAAATAGCCGATACCGTGGCAACGACCACAACATCACGCCGCTCAATCAGTGCCTTTGTAGCAGATAGGCGCATCTGCTCAATGTGCTCATTTACCGAGGCATCTTTCTCAATAAAAGTATCTGAGGAGGGCACATAAGCTTCGGGCTGGTAGTAGTCGTAATAGGAAACGAAGTACTCGACGGCATTCTTGGGGAAAAACTCTTTGAACTCTCCATAGAGCTGAGCCGCCAACGTTTTGTTGTGCGCCATCACTATTGCCGGGCGCTGTAAGCGCTCGATGATGTTCGCCATAGTGAAGGTTTTACCCGAACCCGTAACCCCCAGCAGCGTTTGATGACTCAAACCATCGTCTATACCTTCGGATAACTGCTCGATCGCCAGCGGCTGATCCCCGGCTGGCTGATACTTAGATTCCACCTTAAAAGGCCGCGACTCCATACACTTCCCTCAACCACTCAATCGTTCATGCAGCACCGGATTGTAGGCTGTCGTCATACCACCCTCAAATACAAGAGAATAGCGTCCTACCCCGCCCGGCTCAGGCCTGAGGCGTTTTGCTCGCAGGCCAAATAAATAATTTCCTGACAAATCAATTAGTTAAAGATCAAAAAAGGGGTTGACCTAGTCAGGTGTGCTCTATAATATACGCGCCATCTCAACGGCACAGCCGAAAAGATATTCCGCCTTAGCTCAGTTGGTAGAGCAAATGACTGTTAATCATTGGGTCGCTGGTTCGAGCCCAGCAGGCGGAGCCAAATTTACAGCGCAGCTTAATTTGCGCTATATAAGTTAGATTAAATTCCGCCTTAGCTCAGTTGGTAGAGCAAATGACTGTTAATCATTGGGTCGCTGGTTCGAGCCCAGCAGGCGGAGCCAAATTAAAACCCCGTATAGCATGCTATGCGGGGTTTTTTCTTGTTTATCTACTCTATATTCTTATTCTTAATTCTTACCCTATCCCCCTCCGAGAAGCAAAGTGAACCCTCAGCTCCCGACTTAATAAAGAGCTGAGGGGTAGTCGTTCTTAAAGCTAAAGCTACCGAAGAGCACTCTCATTAGAGACGGGAAGCCGCTCAACGGTGGCCATTTTTACCGGACGGGGCACTTTGGCAGAGCAAGACCAAACGGCATCGGTCAAGCCGTGCTTTGAGACATAACCACTTACCGATTCAGATAAGATCTGGTGGACCTTCTCGCAGTGATGCTCAGCACAGGCCTGCCTCAATGCCGCGATAAGCGATCGCAGGACTCCCCCCTCCAGGAACTCCTCTTCCGCGCGCATAATCATCGGGTGGTCGGTGCCCGATACATTGTCACCAAGTAGCAACTCCTCGTAGAGCTTTTCCCCGGGACGCAAGCCAGTCACTTGAATCTCAATATCTCCGTCAGGGTTTTTATCATCCTTTACGGAGTGCCCCATAATCCTGATAAGCCGCTCGGCAAGATCATAGATTTGTACTGGCTCTCCCATATCCAACACAAATACATCGCCGTTGCGGCCCATATTCCCCGCCTGCAAGACAAGCTGAGCGGCCTCGGGAATAGTCATAAAGTAGCGAGTCACCTTAGGGTGGGTCACAGTAACAGGGCCGCCCGCATTGACCTGATCTGTAAAAAGGGGAATAACCGAGCCAGAAGAGCCCAGCACATTACCAAAGCGGACCATGCAGACCCGCATTTTGCTGGAGAGGCGACCATAGTCCTGACACACCAGTTCGGCAAGGCGCTTGGTGGCACCCATGACATTCGTTGGGCGTACGGCCTTATCGGTAGAAATCAGAACAAACTGCTCCACCTTGGTACCTTCGGTAGCCTCCAAAACTGACAGGGTACCCAGCACATTATTGTCTGCACCCAGAACGACATTCTGCTCAACCAAGGGAACATGCTTATAGGCAGCGGCATGATAAATAGTATTTACCGAAAAGCCTTGAATGATATCAGCCATTCGCACTTTATCGCGGACATCGCCTAGTAGTGCAGTCACCTTGAGCTGATACCCTTCATCCAGTTGCTGCTGGCGAAGCTCACGCTCAATTTGGTAGAGAGCATACTCAGAGGACTCCACCAGCACTAAGTGAGCTGGCCCCCACTGGGCAATCTGCCGGCAAAGTTCCGATCCAATAGACCCACCAGCACCAGTAACCAGCACCACCTTGCCGCTAATAGAGCCAGCTATCAAAGTTTTTTCAGGCTCTACTGGAGCCCTACCTAAAATATTTTCATAGGTTTGGGACATATCTTCGGTGCGGCCCGCCGCATCAACCAGCTCCTCCACACCGGGAATGGCCTTGACCACCAACCCCTGCTCACGAAGCCCCCTTGCTATTTCCCGGCGCCGGCGCTTAGGCACGCCAGGCATTGCCAATAAAACCTCAGCAATATCCTGATCGGCAACAACGCTAAGGATGTTTGCCGGGGAATAAACCATAACACCATCAATCAAAGTCTTTTGCTTAGAGGTGTTATCGTCAAAAAAGGCGACGGGCTTATAGACTTCACCATGAAGCAACGCCTTATAAACCTGCAAACCAGCCGTACCGGCGCCATAAATTGCCACGCGAGTTTTATGGATCTCCAAGGCCATCTGATAGTAAATCCTAACCAGCCAGCGAGACCCACCCACAGCAATCAGTGCAAAACACCAATAGATAACTGGTACCGAGCGAGGGACGCCCGCAGTGGTCAAATAAGAGGCTACTGCAAGTAGAATTGAGGATGCGGTAACCCCTTGGAGTACGGCGATAACCGCTTTCTGCCCCATGTAGCGAATAACCGTGCGGTACAAGCCGAGCTTAAGAAATATAAAGCTACTGGAGCAGATGGTAATAACCAGGCAGGCCAGCATTGGCAACGTCACGGCCTCAGCAAAGCCATTGAGCCGAATTGCCATAGCGATAAAAAAGGCAACACTCAGCATCGCGAGGTCAAACAGCAACATCAATGTCGGCTTCTTGGCCCTGTCAAATTTTCGCCAAATACCAATCACAGGATTACTCCAAACATAGAATCAACCAATCCCTGGCCCCATTCGAGCGGCCATCAAAGTCAAGCTGCCGTCAAGGCAACAAAAGCGAATGCGACACTAGATGCAGCAACCATTAAAGCCAACTGCAAATGTAGTGTTTTTCTCACTCCAATTCGGAGTGCCAAGCGCTGGTAAAGGTGCTCTCGATGGGCCTCCCACCAGCGCTGCCCAGTGGCCACTCTGCGCAATAATGTAAAACTGGCATCCACCCAAAATGGGCTAAATACAATGATCGGGAACCATAATTGAAAGGCCTCTCTCTGCCACCCAAATACGCTTACAGCGAACACTGCCAAGCCAATGCCTGTGGACCCTGCATCCCCCATAAATATTCGAGCAGGGGGCCAATTAAAGCGCAGGAAAATCACTGTGCACACCACAAACAAGGCACACACACCGGCCAACTCCAAATCACCAGCAAAAAAACACGCAAGACCAAGAGATAAAAAACCAATCACAGTCATGCTGCCGGCAAAGCCATCCATGCCATCCATAAAATTGTACAGATTGATCATCCAGCTCCCTGCCAGAACAAGGAAAGGAAGCCACCACCAGTCGACGCCTCTAGGCAGCGAAAGAACAATCAATATCGCGGCGATTAACTGGGTAGCAAAACGTACCCTAGCAGCCACATGCCGCACATCATCTATGGCCGATACAGCAAGCAGCAAGAAAAAAGATATATAAACCGGCAGAGGAAAAGATGCCGGCCCCACAGCTAAGCCCAGCCCGCAACCCGCCAATAGCGCCCAACCACCAGTGCGAGGAACCGGGTCGCTATGCATGGAGCGATGATTGGGCACATCCAGGGCCAAATTTTGCATGCGCGACAGCAAGACAGATGTCATGCCGTAACTCAATGCCCCCCCAACTAACAAGGGGAGCAACCAGGCTAAAAATGAACCTGTCAAAACTTTCTCCTTCAACACCTACTATTGACGCAACACATAGCGCTAAAACTAAACCTCAGAACAAGCGCTGACATCAATTTCGCAGCAGAGGAGAGCTGAGGCAGAGAGGCACCCCATCCTATCAACAAAGGGGAATCCTCTTCGCCCCTAATTCCAAGTCAACTACAATCGAATCCGCTCACGATTCTTGTCGAGCGTCGCTGCACCAATCCCTTTGACATTGAGCAACTGATCTAACGATGTAAAGGGACCATGCTGCTCCCGATACTCAATAATCAGCTGCGCTTTGGCCTCACCAATGCCAACAAGCCTGTCAGCAAGCTCTGCCGCGGATGCACTGTTTACATTGACCGCAATAGAGTCTTGCTGCGCAACCTCAATCTCCTCGGCGGATAATGCCGATAAAGAAAAAAATGAAAGGGCAATAGCCAAAAATACAGAAATTAACGAATGAGCTTTTATCATGATCGACTCCCAGTGAAAGTGTTTTGGTTTCACATTGGGACTGCTATACCTCCCCAAGCCGGAGCATGATACCAACAGGTCATATGAGCCTCTTGCATAGGCTTATTACACTACATGACACCCAGTCAAAGCAAACAAACCTTATTTTCCTGCAATTTCAGCCAATATATCTTGCAGGGCTGTCAGGGGGTACTCTGCCGCGGTGATTGGTCGACCAATTACCAAGTAGTCAGATCCCTGATTCAATGCCTCAGAAGGGGTAAGAGTACGTCGCTGATCGCCGGCGTCACTACCGGCAGGGCGAATCCCTGGGGTCACCAAAGCAAAATCTGGACCACAGGCTTCTTTTAGCGCTTCAGCCTCGCGCGCAGAGCAGACTACACCATCGAGACCACAGGATTGAGCCTGAGCGGCCAGGTTGAGCACCTGCTCCTCCAAAGGCTTACCAACCCCAGTTGCTGCAAGCTCTTCCTGGGTGGTGCTAGTCAGCACAGTGACTCCGATCAGCAACGGCCTACCTTCGCCAAGCTCACTCAACGCATCGGCAGCCGCTCTCATCATGCGCTCTCCGCCACTAGCGTGCACATTTACCATCCAAACACCCAGGCGCGCTGCCGCCTTTACCGCTGCTGCAACGGTATTGGGGATATCATGAAATTTCAGGTCCAGAAAAACCTCAAACCCTCGATCGACAAGGGCGCGAACCAGATCTGGCCCCGCAATAGTGAATAATTCCTTGCCAACTTTTACTCGACAAAGAGATGGGTCTAGCTGATCCGCCATAGAGAGCGCGGCATCGGCGTTGTCATAATCGAGGGCGACAATAACCGGGGAGGAGACTTGAGAATGCAAAGAAATACCTCTAGATAAATTAGACTAGATAGCGATCGAGGAAATCCATCACTCCCCCTCGATCCCCTTGACTGAGCGGACAGAGTCCCAATGCTTGCAGCTGGGGCACAACCAGTGCAATTGGTTTCCAGAGAATCCACAATTACTGCAACGATAGTGCGGACGATTGGCGATCAGTTGATCAATCAATGTTTTCAGCAGGGAGAGATTTTCCCTCGACCTACCTTGTGCTGTACCAATATACAAATCCAGAAAACGGCCAAGTCCGCGCAATGATGGGCGCAGAGCAAGCTGCTTGCCCATAAAGGCTGCCGCAGCGGCCTCACTATCCTGCTCTTGAATCCTGCTAGTAAGAGCGATCAATACGCTATTCGATGGGTGCTCCTTGAGGAGCGACTCAAGATAGCGATCCAACCCCTTTCCATCATCCAGCTCGACATAGCAGGTGATTAATAACTCCAGAATTTCCGGAATATAGTCGGGGCTTTGCTTGGGAATCCGCTGCAACACCTTGATGGCATCCCGCTGCTTACCAAGCAAGTATTCAAGACGCGCCCACAGTAAGCAGGCTCTGACTGAGCTGCGATCATACCCCAAAGCCGCATCGAGATGTTTACGCGCACTCAAATAGTCTTTGCCTGCAATAGCCTCCTCAGCCAACTCACAGCAAAAGTGCGCCTGTATAGGAGCCCAGTCAGCGGACAATCGCTTGAATCGGCGACCGTGCAAAAGATTTACCGCATGGATGGCTTTAGCCCACTCTCTCTCATCCCTATAGACCTCAATCAAATGTTCGAGACTGGTTGCCCGCAGCTCCTGGGAGGTTTCAACCAGTTCCTGTAGAAGCCGCTCGGCCCTATCTAACCAGCCAGCGGCGATATAGTCGCAGGCCAACTCAAACTGGGCTTTATGCTGGCTCTGCCTTGATAAGCTGGGACGCGCGAGCAGGTTCTGGTGGACCCTGATAGCCTGGTCGTACTCCCCCCTTCTACGCAAGAGATTGCCCAGAGCCAGGTGCGTATCGAAAGTGACCGGGCTTACCTCAAGAGAATCGATAAACTTCTCAATGGTGTCATCGTGGTGCTCGCTCAGAAGATAATTAAGGCCCTGCGCATAGGAGCGAGCCAGGGACTGCTCCCGCTCACTAAAGTCGGGCTTTCTCCTGGAGCTACCGCGACCCAATACCCAACCGATAGCAACAGCAGTCAGCAGAAAGAAGAAGTAGGCAAGATCCAGCAAGTCAGTCTCCGGAAGCCTTACGGTGAACGGCTTGCAGTTCGCGCTCCATCTTTTTGAGCTGCTTGTTCAAACCTCTAGCGCGGCGGTGCTGGGAAAAAATCGGTAAAAGACTGGCAAGGAAGCCGAGCAAAACGCCCAGAAGCAGCATACAGATCAGCCAAACCCCAACGCTACCGGACTGCAGGGAGTAACCCGCAATAACCGGGGAGATCACCTGGGAGTTTTCCACCGCAAAATAGATACCGAGAGCAACGCAAATCAGGGCCAAAAGGCCGAAAAAAAAGTGCATCAGCCAGCGCAGAAATGACAAGGGAACCTCCACGTTCCACGAAAGATTGGCTCAAACTAGCAGCCACAGGATTTTCAGGCGAATGATACTGCCATTTTGGAAGCACCACCCCTCTCATCCGGCAATATCCGAGGTGCAATCATACTTCGATCCCAGCCACATCGTGCATGCTGCGATTTACTCTGTCGCGCAATTCTTTGCCAGGCTTGAAATGGGGAACATATTTACCCGCCAGCGCCACAGCATCCCCCGTTTTAGGATTCCGCCCAGTGCGCGGTGCACGGTAATGCAGTGAAAAACTGCCAAAACCTCGTATCTCAATGCGCTCCCCCTGAGAGAGGGAATCAGACATGGTATCCAACATCACCTTCACCGCCAGCTCTACATCTTTAACTGGCAGCTGATCCAACCTCAACGCAATCCTTTCGATCAGTTCGGACTTGGTCATGCGCTCCGCAACCTTTGTAAGTCATTGATTTTCTGGAGTAGAGCGCCAATCATCTAATAGAAAGCCGGACTGGGCAACCCCAGTCCGGCTTTCGGGTCACTTCAGATAAGAAATCTGAAGTGCTGAACACTCAAAGAGGATTAGTCTTTGTTGTTCATCTGTGCCTTGATCAGGTCACCGATAGTAGCAGGCTGAACTTGCTCGGACTGCTTCTTGCTGTGATCCTTGATGGCCTGCTTCTCATCGTCCTGATCTTTGGCTTTGATAGACAGGCTGATCACGCGGTTCTTGCGATCCACGCTGGTGATCTTAGCTTCTACTTCTTCGCCCTCTTTCAGAACGTTGCGAGCGTCTTCAACCTTGTCGCGGCTGATTTCTGAAGCGCGCAGAACGCCTTCAACTTCATCTGCCAGGGTGATTACCGCTTGCTTAGCGTCCACTTCCTTCACGATACCATTGACGATGCTGCCACGATCGCTAGTGGATACGTAGTCGGAGAACGGATCGGACTCCAGCTGCTTGATACCCAGGGAGATGCGCTCGCGCTCAGAATCGATACCCAGGATAACAGTCTCGATTTCGTCGCCTTTCTTGAACTTGCGAACAGCTTCTTCGCCAGCTTCGTTCCAGGAGATATCGGACAGGTGAACCAGACCGTCGATGCTGCCGTCGAGACCGATGAAGATACCGAAGTCAGTGATGGACTTGATCTTACCGGAGATCTTGTCGCCCTTAGCAAATTTACGCGCGAAGGCATCCCACGGATTTTCCTGGCACTGTTTGATACCCAGGGAGATACGACGACGCTCTTCGTCGATATCCAGAATCATCACCTCTACCTCGTCGCCAACCTGGACAACTTTGGATGGGTGGATGTTCTTGTTGGTCCAATCCATTTCGGAAACGTGCACCAGACCTTCCACACCTTCTTCCAGCTCTGCGAAGCAGCCGTAGTCGGTCAGGTTGGTTACAACCGCCTTCACGCGGCTGTTCTCTGGGTAACGCTGCTTGATGGATACCCAAGGATCTTCGCCCAGTTGCTTCAGGCCCAGGGATACACGGCTGCGCTCGCGGTCGAACTTCAGTACTTTTACTTCGATCTCGTCGCCAACATTCACGATCTCGCTCGGATGCTTAATACGCTTCCAAGCCATATCGGTGATGTGCAGCAGGCCGTCGATACCACCCAGATCTACGAAAGCACCGTAGTCGGTCAGGTTCTTAACGATACCCTTAATGCTCATGCCTTCTTGCAGGCTTTCCAACAGCGCTTCACGCTCTTCAGAAGTTGCAGCTTCCATCACAGCGCGACGGGAAACCACTACGTTGTTACGCTTGGCATCCAGCTTGATAACCTTGAACTCGAGCTCTTTACCTTCCAGGTGCGCGGTGTCGCGAACCGGGCGAACATCAACCAGAGAGCCGGGCAGGAATGCGCGGATATTGGCAACGTCGACAGTAAAGCCACCCTTAACCTTACCGCTGATAACACCTTTAACCACTTCGTCAGCTGCGTGCGCTGCGTCGAGGATTTTCCAGGCTTCGGCGCGCTTGGCTTTTTCACGGGACAGACGGGTTTCACCGAAACCGTCTTCTACAGCTTCCAGGGCAACCTGTACTTCGTCGCCCACCTGCAGCTCAACTTCGCCTTTATCGTTGGCGAACTGTGCAGCAGGGATAACGCCTTCAGACTTCAGGCCCGCGTGAACGGTTACCCAGTCTTTGTCTACGTCAATTACAACACCAGTGACGATAGCGCCCGGTGCCATTTCAACGCTTTTTAGGCTCTCTTCAAATAGATCAGCAAAGCTCTCGCTCATTACATTACCTATAGTGCTGGGTCCAGCCGTTAGTAACTGTTGAGTTTAGTCAACCGCCAGCCAGGACCCCAACCGCGATGCCAGAACGCGGGTCGGATTACAACAACGGCCGGGCAATTCTGGCAAAACCCGGCCGCTATCGTTAAAAACTTTCTGCTACTGACTTCTGTGGTTCAGGGCGCGATTCGCTCCTGTACCAGTGCCATTACTTTATTGAGAACATCCTCAATCCCAACCCCAGTACTATCGAGCTCTACCGCGTCTTCAGCGGGAGCCAGGGGGGATGCTTTTCGATTCATATCCTGTGCATCACGGGCACGGATGTCCTCCAGCAGGTCGCGGAGGCTAACAGAAACCCCCTTCTCCCGCAACTGCGCTTCGCGCCTCCTGGCGCGCTCCTCCGCACTGGCGGTTAGATACACTTTAACGGGGGCATCGGGGAATACGGTGGTGCCCATATCCCGGCCATCGGCCACCAAACCTGGCTGGAGCCTAAAGTCCCGTTGACGCTGCAGTAATGCGGCGCGCACGCCGGGGATTGCAGCCACCGTAGAGGCTGCCATACTCACCCGCTCCATACGGATTTCATGGCTGACCTCCCGGCCCTCCAACAAGACCTGCAAGCGACCATCGCTTATCGGAAAGCGAACATCCAAATCTTTGGCGACCTGAGTCAGCGCTTCCTCATCGGCGAGATCCACCTCTTTTTCCAGGGCGGCCAAGGCGGCAGCCCGATAGAGAGCGCCAGAGTCCAAAAGAGCAAAGCCCAACCTGTCGGCCAGCAGCTTTGCGATAGTTCCCTTACCTGAGCCACTGGGACCGTCAATTGTGACAACCGGTGGCAGCTTGCTTGAATCATTCATAGTTATTCGTACAACTCTACTTCATCGTTAGCCGCGCAAACCGGCTCCCTCCATAAAGATACCCTAGGTCAAGCTAACTGCAGCCTAAGGCCTGAACCAACTGCCAGTTCAGCAAAGTTCGGAAAGGAGGTCGCCACATTGGCGCAGTGGAGGATGCGAATTGTATCCTTTGCACGCAGCGATGCCACCGCAAAAGCCATGGCGATGCGGTGATCTCCTAAACTATCCACGGTGCCACCAGAAAATACCGCTTTTTCTGGGGAGCCATCGATCACGATTCCATCTTCGGTAGGCGCAGCACTTAACCCCAAGGCAGCAAGACCATTGGCCATCGCCTGAATACGATCACTCTCCTTTACGCGCAACTCTTCGGCACCGGTCAAAACCGTCTGCCCCTGCGCGCAAGCCGCAGCAATAAATAGTGCGGGGAATTCATCGATAGCCAGAGGCACCTGATCTTTGGGAATAGCAATTCCCTTTAAAGGCGCATAGCGAACCCGGATATCCGCGACCGGCTCTCCCCCCACAGTGCGTTTATTTGAAAGCCCAATATCACCACCCATGGCCCGAAGGATATTAATGACTCCATCGCGCGTCGGGTTGATTCCCACATGCTCCAGGGTCACATCCGCCCCCGGTGAAATAGCCGCCGCCACCATAAAGAAAGCCGCTGAGGAGATATCCGCCGGCACATCAATACGACAAGCCTTCAATTCTCCATTTCCCTGCAAGGTCGCGCGGGCACCATCTCGTTCCACTGAATAGCCAAAGCCCTGCAACATGCGCTCGGTATGATCACGGGTAGGGGCCGGCTCCACAGTGCTGGTTTCACCGTCTGCATAGAGGCCGGCGAGCAGGACTGCGGATTTCACCTGGGCGCTTGCCATTGGCAGGTGATAGTCGATACCGGCGAGTCGTTTACCACCTTTGATCAACAGTGGTGGACGCCCCTCGGGCCCGGTTTCGATTGCTGCGCCCATGTCTCGCAATGGGTTGGCAACCCGGTTCATGGGGCGCTTAGAGAGGGATTCATCACCGGTCAGAGTGACATCAAAATTCTGACCCGCGAGTAAACCAGCAAGCAGGCGCATAGATGTCCCTGAGTTACCCAAATAAAGGGGACCAGGTGGCGCCTGTAAACCTTGGAGACCCACTCCATGTATCGTCACTCGGCCCTTATCCGGCCCCTCAATGACCACCCCCATATCGCGAAATGCCTGCAGAGTGGCCAGAGCGTCCTCCCCCTCCAGGAAGCCCTCCACTTCTGTCACCCCTTCAGCCAGAGAGCCCAGCATAATTGAGCGGTGTGACATGGATTTATCTCCCGGAACACGGAGTTTCCCACTCACGGTGCCACCCGGTTGCGCGATAAAAGTAACTTCCTTTGCTTGCATAGGTTCTGAATACGCTTGTTTCGCTAACATTTTTGTAAAGTGATCCCGCGCCGCTTTAGCGCGAGTAAATACCCCCATCAGTGCCGAGCTATCACCAGAGGCGATCGCACTGCGCAGGGAGGAAAGATTGAGACTGTAGAGGTCGATCGCCTTTAAAATGGCATCTCGGTTAGCCAGCATAATATCCCGCCACATCACCGGGTCGCTGGAGGCAATGCGAGTGAAGTCGCGAAAGCCACCGGCCGCATAGCGGAAAATATTTTCATTTTCCGCATCATGGGCCAAGGTATCCACTAGGCTAAAGGCGATCACATGGGGGAGATGGCTGGTCGCGGCCAGCACCTCATCATGCTCTTCCACCGACATTTTCAATACTTCAGCTCCGGCGGCCTGCCACGCCTGAGCCACCCGGTGCAGATGATCGGCATCGGTGTCATGGGCTGGAGTGAGAATAACGCGGTGATCGCGATAAAGATCATCGCGTGCGGCGCTTACCCCACTTTTCTCGGAGCCGGCAATAGGGTGGCCTAACACCAGATAATTCGGTACCCTGCCCCAGATTTTTTCCGCCGCACTCTGCACACTTCCCTTAACACTGGCGCTATCGGTGACAGTCACACCTTCAGGCAAATAATCCTTCAGCTGCGCAAATACTGACTCCACCGCGAGAGTTGGCACCGCAATAAAAACCAGATCCCCAGCTTCCAACTGCTCAAGCGCCTGCGGCAGGCTTGTATAGGCGCGATCGACTACACCCAATCTCTTTGCCTGCTCACAGACTTCCTCCTGAAGCGCCACACCGATCACTTCACGACAGGCTCCCGCCGCCTTGAGGGCGAGCGCAAAGCTGCCACCAATAAGGCCGACACCCACAACCAACAAGCGGCCAACACGCACTTGTCCCATCACAGGACACCGCGCGGATAGGAGCCGAGCACTTTCAGGTCCGAAGCACAGGCACCGACCTCTTTTAGCGCCTCAGCAATATCTTTCGTATCGCGGTGACCTTTAAAGTCGACAAAAAACACGTATGTCCAGTTGCCGGACTGAGAGGGGCGTGTTTCCACCCTGGTAAGGTCGATGCTGTAGCGGCGGAAGGGCTCAAGCATATCGTGCAGCGCACCCGGCTCATTGCGCATGGAGACCATCAGAGAGGTCTTATCATCGCCACTGGCAGGCACCTGCTGAGTGCCAACGATCAGGAAACGTGTGGAATTATCCGGGCGGTCCTCAATTTTCTCTGAGAGCACTTTCAGGCCATAGAGATCGGCCGCCATATCCCCGGCGATTGCCGCGGCATTCCATTCCCCTTTAACACGTTTGGCCGCATCCGCATTACTGGAGACCGCCACCCGCTCCACGTTGGGGTAATGCGCATCCAGCCATTTGCGGCATTGGGCCAAACTCTGGGCATGGGAATAAATACGCGTGATCGACTCCGGCCGAGTCACATCGGAAATCATCAAGTGATGGTGAATACGCAACTCCACCTCTCCGCAAATACTGAGATTGGAGTTCATAAAGTTGTCCAGGGTGTGATTGATCACACCTTCAGTGGAGTTCTCTACCGGCACTACACCGTAATTCACAGCGCCGGCCTCCACCTCGCGGAAGACTTCATCAATGGCCGCCAGCGGACGACTTTGCGCGGAATTGCCAAAATGCTTCAAGGCTGCCTGCTGGGTAAATGTACCTTCAGGCCCAAGATAAGCTACCTTGACCGGCTCCTCCAGAGCGAGGCAGGCGGACATAATCTCACGGAAAAGCCTTGCCATTTCCTCATCGGTCAAAGGACCAGCATTGCGTTCCATAGCGCGACGCAAAACCTGCGCCTCACGTTCAGGGCGATAATAAAGCGCATCCTCTCCGGTTGCTTTTTTTACCTCCGCCACCTCCAGAGCACAGCTAGCCCGCTCGCTGATTAGCCGGGCGATCTCCGAGTCAATGTCATCGATACGATTGCGCAGCTCCAGCAGGCGCTGGTCGCCTCCCACGGTTTCCTCTGTCATCCGCTTTCTACTTTCCTGGGTTTATTAATTGCCTGATCTTTAGCCTCTGCGGGCCTCGAAGTCCGCCATAAAGGCCACTAGCGCCTTCACTGCCTCAAAGGGTACGGCGTTATAAAGGGATGCCCGCATCCCCCCCACAGAGCGGTGCCCCTTCAAACTGAGCAACCCGGCTTCCTCGGCCTCAGCCAAAAACGGCTTATCGAGTCGTTCGTCAGCCAACACAAATGGGACATTCATCCGCGAGCGGCTGGACTTCTCCACCGGGCTGGAAAAGAAATCACTACTATCGAGAAAGCCATAGAGCAGCGAGGACTTTTTATCAGCCTGTTGAGCCATAGCTTCAACGCCACCCTGATTCTTGAGCCACTGGAAAACCAGACCTGAAAGGTACCAGGCGAATGTGGGTGGCGTGTTATCCATAGAGCCGGCATCTGCGGCGACTTTCCAACTCAAGCTGCGCGGAATATCTTTTAGCGCTCGATCCAAGAGATCATCGCGAACCAAAGCGACCGCTATACCGGAGGGGCCAATATTTTTTTGCGCGCCGGCATATATCACACCGAATTTTTCCACGTCGATTGGGCAGGAAAGAATATTAGAGGACATATCCGCAATCAGGGGACAGTCCACTTCAGGAACATAGTCGAACTCGATACCGCCGATGGTCTCGTTGGGCGTGTAATGGAAATAGGCCGCATCCTTACTCTGCTGCCAGCTGTCCTGTGATGGCACATAGCGGAAATTACGATCCTCACTGGACGCAACCACATTGACTTCGCCGTAACGCCGAGCTTCTTTAATCGCCTTGGCCGCCCACTGCCCGGTGTGGATAAAGTCAGCCTGTTTTGAGCCGGCGCCGAGCAGGTTCCAGGGCACCGCACTGAACTGTCCGGTAGCCCCACCCTGTAAAAACAGCACTTTATAGTTATCTGGCACCTTGAGCAGGTCGCGCAGATCCTGTTCCGCGCGTTCAGCCACCTCGACAAATTCTGGCGAGCGGTGGCTAACCTCCATCACTGAACACCCCAGACCACGCCAATCCAGCAGCTCCTGCTGCGCCTGCTGCAAAACCGGCTCAGGTAGAGCGGCGGGACCAGCGCAGAAATTGTATTTCCTCATGACCTGACTTCCACAAACTAAAAATGGTTTCAAATTCAACTAGATGTGCCGACGCACAAACCGCCATTCAGGGAGATGGGTATCACGCTTTCAGGCATTTTTTAGGGCGTCAGAGGCAAGAAAGGCCGCGATAATCGCAGCCTTTCTGTTGGTACCTGAGGGTGGGTCACTCTGCCCCACCGTTGTCTTCGACTTCTTCCTCAGTTTCTTCGATACGCCCGAGGCCCACGAGCTTTTCACCGCTCTTAAGCCGGATGACGCGTACCCCCTGGGTATTGCGCCCCAGGACAGAAACCTCGTCGACGCGGGTGCGCACCAGAGTGCCCTGGTCGGAAATCAACATCATTTCCTCGCCTGGATGCACCTGGCAGGCGCCCACTAAAGCACCGTTGCGCTCACTCTCGGCGATCGCGATAACACCCTGGGTGCCGCGACCCTTGGTGGGGAATTCGCTGATAGCGGTACGCTTGCCGTAGCCGTTTTCAGTGGCCATCATCACTGAGCCGCCCTCTTCCGGGATCACCATAGCGATCACCTCCTTGCCCTCCTGCATGCGGATACCGCGTACACCGCGGGACACACGCCCCATGGAACGGACATTGGCCTCGGAGAATCGCGCCGCTTTACCGGCGCTGGTAAGCAGCAATACATCGCGCTCACCATCGGTCACCGCTGTGGCAACGAGACGATCTCCTTCTTCCAGTTCGATAGCGCGCAAACCTACACTGCGTGGACGGGCAAAGGCGGTAAGCGGAGTCTTCTTCACGGTGCCGTTAGCAGTAGCGAAGAAGATAAAGTGATTTTCATCGTACTCGGACACAGGCATCAGGCTGCTGATACGCTCACCCTCTTCCAAAGGCAGCATATTGACAACCGGCCGTCCGCGCGAGGCGCGACCGGCAGTGGGTACTTCGTAAACTTTGAGCCAGTACACCTTGCCCTTATTAGAGAAGCACAAAATAGTGTCATGGGAGTTGGCAATCAATAGGTGCTCAACGAAGTCTTCATCCTTCACCTGGGTGGCCGACTTACCCATACCGCCGCGACGCTGGGCCTGGTAATCGGTCAAGGGCTGGCTCTTGGCGTAGCCACCGTGAGAGATAGTCACCACCTTATCTTCCGGGGTGATCAGGTCTTCTACGGTCAGGTCTTGACGGGAGGCAACGATATCGGTGCGGCGCTCATCGCCAAAGTCCTTTGACAGCTGTTCCAGCTCTTCGCGGATTACTTCCATCAGGCGCTCGAAGCTACCGAGGATATGCAGGTATTCAGCGATCTGCTCCAGGCGATCCTGGTATTCCGCCAGCAGCTTGTCGTGTTCCATACCGGTGAGGCGGTGCAGGCGCAGCTCGAGAATGGCCTGAGCCTGGGCCGGTGACAGGTAGTAGGCGTTGTCGCGCAGACCAAACTCTTTTGGCAGATCATCCGGGCGACAGGCATCGGCGCCAGCACGCTCAAGGAATTGCTGCACGTTGCCCACTGGCCAGCCTTTGGCCAGCAGCGCCTCGCGGGCATCCGCTGGGGTAGCCGACGACTTGATCAGCTCGATCACCGGATCGATATTGGCGATGGCTATCGCCAGACCTTCCAGAATGTGACCGCGCTCGCGCGCTTTGCGCAGCAGGTAGACGGTACGGCGAGTCACCACTTCCTGGCGGTGACGCACGAAGTGCTCGAGCAGCTCTTTCAGGTTCAGCACCTTGGGCTGACCATCGACCAGAGCCACCATATTGATGCCGAACACACTCTCCAGCTGGGTTTGGGAGTAGAGGTTGTTTAAAACCACATCACCCAACTCACCGCGCTTCAATTCAATCACTACACGCAGGCCGTCTTTATCGGATTCGTCGCGCAGCTCAGAGATACCCTCGATCTTCTTCTCTTTCACCAGCTCGGCAATGCGCTCGATCAATCGAGCCTTGTTCAGCTGATAGGGGATCTCGGTAATAACAATTGTTTCGCGATTGGACTTGTCATCGCGAATCACATCCGCCTTGGCGCGCACATAGATACGCCCGCGACCCGTGCGATAGGCCAAGAGTATCCCGGCGCGGCCATTGATGGTTGCCCCAGTGGGGAAGTCAGGCCCAGGGATATACTCCATCAAGTCGTCAACAGACAGCTCGGGATTGTTGATCAATGCCAGACAGGCATTGACAACTTCTTTTAGGTTGTGGGGAGGGATATTGGTGGCCATGCCCACCGCAATACCCGAAGAGCCGTTCACCAATAGGTTCGGCACACGGGAGGGCAGCACCTCCGGCATCTGCTCGGAGCCGTCGTAGTTATCGACAAAATTGACGGTTTCTTTATCTAGGTCAGATAGCAGTTCGTGGGCCAGCTTATCCATGCGAATTTCGGTATAACGCATGGCAGCCGGGCTATCACCATCGATAGAACCGAAGTTGCCCTGGCCATCTACCAGGGTGTAGCGCATAGAGAAAGGCTGGGCCATACGCACAATCGTGTCGTAGACCGCGGTATCCCCGTGCGGGTGGTATTTACCGATCACATCGCCAACGACACGCGCTGACTTTTTGTAGGGTTTATTCCAGTCGTTTTTCAGTTCGCTCATAGCGAAGAGCACACGGCGGTGTACCGGCTTGAGGCCATCGCGTACATCCGGCAGTGCGCGCCCGACAATCACGCTCATGGCGTAGTCGAGATAAGACTGCTTGAGTTCTTCTTCGATATTAATCGGAGAGATTTCTTTGGCTAATTCGCCCATGGCTTACGGCGTTCCTTTTTATAGCGCGGGCATGTGTACTGAGCCCGGATAAGCGGGCGATTCTAGCACAGTTTGACGCCTTTGGACCGGCTGCCCTACGCTCTTCTGGACCACTACTCTCCCCTGTTGCCGCAAGCAGTCTCTGCCGCTAAAGTAAATCCCCATCTTAACCGCCGTCGCCTAACTTCCATGCCCCAAGCAATAGACACCCTGATTCATGCGCGCTGGATTATCCCAGTAATCCCCGAGCAAAAAGTGTACGAGAATTGCTCTTTAGCTATTGAGAGCGGGCGAATCACCGCCCTGTTGCCATCGACAGAAGCCAAAATACGGTTCAAGGCAAAACGGGAAGTGGAGCTCAAGCATCACGCCCTGATCCCCGGGCTGATCAACACCCACAATCACGCGCCCATGACGCTATTGCGGGGCTATGCCGATGACCGCCCCCTCAAGGAATGGCTGGAAAAACATATTTGGCCGACGGAACAGCGCTGGGTAGGGCCGGAGTTTGTCGCGGATGGCAGCCGCCACGCCATTGCGGAAATGCTGCGCTCGGGAACTACCACTTTCTCTGATCAGTATTTCTACCCAGAAGCTGTCGCAACCGCTGTCCGGGAAACCGGCATCCGCGCACATATCGCCTTTCCGGTATTGGATGTGCCCACCCCCTGGAGCCGCCACGCCGAAGAGGCCCTGCATAAAGGCTTGGCACTGCGCGACGACTACCGCGCCCATGAACGCATTGAAGTGGTTTTTGCACCACACGCCCCCTACACCGTCGGCGATCAAACCCTGGAGAAAATCGCTGTATGCTCCGCCGAGGCGCAAATTCCCGTGCAGATACATCTGCACGAGACTTACCAGGAAGTGGAAACTGCGCTGAAGCAAAATGGCGAACGCCCCACCGAGCGGCTACAGCGCCTTGGCCTGATGAGCCCACAGACTCTCTGCGTACATATGGTGGCAACCAATGAGCGGGACATAGAATTGTTGAAAACCAGTGGTGCGCACGTGGCCCACTGCCCTTCGTCCAACCTCAAACTGGCCTCCGGCTTCTGTCCCACCGTCGAGATGCTCGATGCCGGTATTAATGTATCTCTGGGCACTGACGGAGCCGCTAGCAACAATAGTCAGGACCTGTTTGCCGAGGCCAGTACCGCCGCACTGCTGGCCAAGGCTGTCAGTGGCAGGGCCACCGCACTTCCCGCTCACCAGGCGCTGGCAATGGCTACTATCAATGGCGCACGTGCTTTGGGTATTGAGGAGGAAACCGGCAGCCTGGAAATTGGCAAGAGCGCCGATATTGCGGCGATCAATCTATCCGGCCTGGAGCAGCAACCAGTACACGACCCCATGTCTCAACTAATTTATGCCAGCGGCGGACACAATGTCAGCGACGTCTGGGTTGCGGGCAAGCAGTTATTGGGAGAGCGCCAATTACTCACCCTGAACGAGACTGAGGTAATCCAGCGAGCGCAATTATGGCGTGATAGAATCGCCGGCCATTCGCGCTAGGCGCGAACCGGACACTGCGATTCAATATAGGAATCAGCCACTAATTAATCATTAACTAGGCAATTTAATGGGTGTACTTCATCCCTTTTGTTGCCGTCCGCGAAATACTGGAGTGGCTATTCAAGCCTCCCTGCTTTCTCGGACTTTTACCGGCCAGCTGACAACTGGTTACGGCACACCCCCGTGCCGAGATAACCCGTAGCCGCATGTATTTACGGGTTAACAGCGACGGAGTTTGCAGAGAAATTCATGAGTAATGTAGATCCCACGGAAATCGCCAAATTCGAGCAACTCGCCAGCCGCTGGTGGGATAAAGAAGGCGAATTTAAACCGCTGCACGAAATTAACCCATTGCGCGCTAACTACATTGACAGATACGCCTCAGTGGCCGACAAAAAACTGCTGGATGTCGGCTGCGGCGGAGGGATTCTGGCTGAGGCCATGGCCCAGCGAGGTGCAAAGGTGACTGGGATTGATATGGGCGAAGCCCCTCTCAACGTTGCCAAATTGCACGCTCTGGAAAGCGGCGTATCGGTAGATTATCGACGTATTACCGTGGAAGAGCTTGCCGAAGAAGCACCGGAAAGTTACGACGTTGTGACCTGCCTGGAAATGCTCGAGCATGTACCCGATCCTGCCTCAGTGATCCGCGCCTGCGCCAAACTGGTCAAGCCCGGCGGACACTTGTTTTTCTCGACGATCAACCGCACCCCCAAAGGCTGGCTCTTTGGCGTGGTGGGAGCGGAATATATCCTACGCTTACTACCCAAAGGCACCCATGAATACAGCAAGTTTATCCGCCCCTCGGAAATGGGCGCCTGGCTGCGCGAGGCGGACCTGGAACTGCGCGATATCACCGGCATGACCTACAACCCGGTTACCCGCAACTATAAACTCAATCCCCGCGACGTCGACGTCAATTACCTGATGTATGCCAGCAAACCCGAATAAGCGAACCCTACGATGAAAGCAGTTTTATTTGACCTGGATGGCACACTCCTCGACACCGCACCGGACTTTATTGTCGTGCTCAATCAGTTACGGCATCAGGAGCAATTACCTCCACTGCCCGACCAGGTAATCCGCGGCACCGTCTCAAGCGGCTCAAGGGCATTGGTCACCCTGGGGTTTGGCAAACAGGAAGGTGATCCCGAATTTGCCAGCCTCCTGCAGCGCCTGCTGGATCTCTACCTCGCGCACCTCGCAGAGCAAACCACCCCCTTTCCCGGCATAGAACCATTGCTGGATACCCTCGCGCAGAATGAAATCCCCTGGGGTATCGTCACCAATAAACCCGAAGCATTTACTGTGCCGTTGATGCGGGCATTTGAATATCTGCCACCGGCCTCTGCGGTGATTTGCCCCGATCATGTCAGTAAGTCAAAGCCAGACCCAGAAGCGATATTACTCGCTTGTAGCAAAATAGGATGCACTCCGGCAGACGCCGTCTATATCGGAGATCACCAGCGGGATATTATTGCCGGCCAGCGTGCAGGCATGCCGACGATTGCTTGCGCATACGGCTATATCGATGCATCTGATGACCCCGCTAATTGGGGTGCCGATCACCTGGTCAGCTCTGTGGATGAAATCTGGCCCTTGCTACAGCAACATTACATTTAATCTTTGAAATCATGCCCGGCCCGATGCTGGGCGCCAGCATCAGGATGTTTCATGTCTGAATATGCCGGCGACTATGTCGCTCCTTCAAACTTACTAAAAGATAAAATCATACTCGTTACCGGCGCTGGTGACGGTATTGGCAAAGTTGCAGCAAAAACTTTCGCCGCACACGGAGCCACTTTAATACTGCTGGGGCGCACCACCCCAAAGCTCGAAATGGTCTATGACGAGATTGAGGCCGCCGGAGGACCGCAGCCGGCAATTTTCCCTATGGATCTCAGTGAAGCACGCATAGAAAACTTTGAAAATCTTGCCGAGGCCATCGAACAGGAATTTGGTCGCCTAGATGGCCTGCTTCACAACGCAAGTCTACTCGGACAGCGCACGCCCCTGGCAAATTACCATTTCGCTATCTGGCAACAGGTCATGCAGGTCAATGTCAATGCAGCATTTGGGCTCACCAAAACACTACTGCCTCTGCTGGAAAAATCCGAAGCCGGTTCGGTAGTTTTCACCAGCTCTAGTGTTGGCTTAAAGGGACGGGCATATTGGGGGGCCTATTCTGTATCAAAGTTCGCAACAGAGGGGCTGATGCAGGTACTCGCCGATGAATTGGAAGGTGTGTCCAATGTTCGGGTGAACAGCCTCAATCCGGGCGCTACCCGCACAGCCATGCGCGCGACGGCCTACCCGGCAGAAAACCCCAAATCAGTAGCGGCACCAGAAGAAATTATGCCGACTTACCTCTACTTGATGGGCGATGATAGCCGCAGCCAGAGCGGCAAACACTTCAGCGCGCAAAAGCGCTAGACCCTGTAAATAGCAAAAAACCGGGTAGCTCCCGGTTTCTTGCTGAGGCAGGGACAAAGGTGTTCGCCCCTATCACTTCTTCGGGGACTCCTCTCCCGATGGGTTTCTCTGTCCCACACCTTTATCCGCCCCCATATGCTCAGGCACATCGGCAAAGACATCCCCCTCAAATTCCATCATCTCACTGCCACCGAGCATTTCGCCTTTTTTGATATTGCTCCCGGAAAAGTCCTGCTCTATACCCTTACCCTGCTGATTCTGAGGTAGGGTATCCACGCTCGTTGAGGCAAAGACCTCTCCTCCGAGTGTAAGCCGCAAACCCTCGATACTGAGATAACCTGCCGTAGCCAATATAACTGCGGGAGTAATAAGACTTTTCATTGTTCCGCCCCTGGATAGTTTTTGTCTATGATTTAAATCCAATCAATAGCCAAGCACTCAACAAACCCCTAAAACAAGCACCGCTATTGAAAATGAGCCAACCAAATCGCTTTAATAAGGTGACAGATTAGCTCATCTTTATCGAGGCTATTTTTCCATGTGGGTTCCACTAAAAGCGTGCGGAGACGCACAAATCCAATTGTCCATTAGCCGCAGCTCCGGCAAAATAAAGCCCACAGCTGGCAAATAACGTAATAAATACTCATGAATCGAATTTTTCTTATCTCCCTCCTAACCATCCTCGCTCCCAGTATTAACGCGGACACGCTGGGAAAACAGCTTAAAGGGTGCTCTGAAATTACACCCAACACGGATCGACTGGCTTGCTACGACAAGCTCAGCAACTCCCTCGCAAAGCGAGCCGAGCAAGATTTCGGTCAAGAATACAAGCAAACTGAAGAAGCACCTGAGTCTATCGAGGCAAAAATCGCAGAGATTCAGGAGGGTGCCCACAATAAGAAAATCGTAACCCTGGAAAACGGCCAGGTCTGGAAGCAGAATGATGCGGGTCGCATATTTTGGAAATCCGGTGACCTCGTTGTCGTGGAGCGCGCAATGTTTGGCTCCTTCTTTATGAAACCTGCCGATGGTGGAAAGAAAATGCGGGTCAAGCGACTGAAATAACTTACCATTAGTTATCCGGGCGCTTTCTGCGCCCAGCCCCTCCCTCCCACGCACAGACTTATCAGTCAGCCTTAATAGGGCGCAAAATTCAACTTTCATCTATCGTTAAGGTGAAATGGGCGCCAAAGGGTGCCCGGAGAGACTGAACAAAACATATCGTTCACGCAGTCAACAGAAGGTTTAAGCACTTGTCCCGAGAAAATTTTTACTCAAGGGATGAAGACTGGCTGAAGGATACAGACAACGCCCTCTCCGATTCCTGCTCCAATGCGGAAAATCGCGGCCAGACGGAAGAAGCCGGGCCCGATATCGAAGAGATTCATTCAGTTGGGGAGCCTCTGAGCGAAAGCGGCAGCACCCCAATGCAGAGCTATCTCAAGCACTTATACCGGCTTGAATTGCTCACACCCGAAGAGGAACACAGTACCACCTGCCTGTTGCGAGATCTCGAGGACACCCTGATCGAGAAGCTGCAGCAATGCGGCACCGAGCTTGTGCAGCTGCGCAGCGAAGGCGTGGAGCAGCGCGGCAGTACCGGCGCCTATGATCATGGCCTGATCATTGCGCACACCGAAAAATTAATGGCCGGCGACGAACTTATCCGAAGGGAAAGAAGCAAGCTCGGCGGCCTTCTGCGGCGCTTCCAGGAACAGCGCAAGAAACTCATCCAGTGTAACCTGCGCCTGGTCATCGCCATTGCCAAACGTTTCCGCAATCCCTCAGTGCCATTCATTGACCTGATCCAAGAGGGCAATGTCGGCTTAATGAAGGCCATTGAACGCTTCAAACCGCAAATGGGCTACCGCTTTTCCACTTATGCCTACTGGTGGATTCAGCAGGAAATACAGTTGGCTATGCGCCGCAATGAGGATTTGGTGCGCCAGCCAGCCAATGTGCAGGATGATTTGCGAACAATTTACCGTGCAATCGGCGAAGTACGCGCCCTAGGGCATCCCGCCTCCGATGAGAATCTGGTAAAGCATACAGGGCTCGATCTCGAACGCATCCAGAGTCTACTCAAGCTACCCGGCCCTACTGGCTCACTGGACGACCCTGTCGCAGACGACCAGAGCAGTACCCGCTTGGATTACGCTCCCGCCGACGAGCTTTATAACACCGATGAGCTGGTTACCAATCAAGAGCTGGCGGAGCGCCTACGCGAAGCGGTCAACCGTTTGCCGCCGCGGCAGCGGACCGTGCTGAACCTGCGCTATGGACTAATTTCAGATAGAGATTGTTCTTTTCGGGTTATCGGTGAGCAACTTGGACTCAGCCAGGAGCGCGCGCGCCAGCTGCACTCCGATGCCATTCGCCAACTGAAGCGACAGTGGCGATAACTGCCCAGCAATTGATCCAGCAATCGATCAAAAGACCAATACTCTCAGAGCAGGGGGCTGATTTTCAGCCCCCAACCAATCACCTCCTATCAAACAGGAGGAAGCCGGTGGCGGTCAACGAGTACCGTGCTTGCCATCAATCACTTTCCCACTAGTCTTAATTACAGCTCTTGCAACTATCCCCCTATATCCCATGCGTAAATCTTTCACACAGGCTGCGGGCGATAACACAGCGCTAGGCTGTATCCTTTTCTTCGCCTTAAATTTCCTCAATTCACACGTAGCACACGCTGAGCAGGAAATTATTATCAGCGGCGGAAAGGGGCTGGGAAATGCCTTAATGCAACGGGACTCTATTTCCGCCGCCAAGGTAGCCGGCGTGAACTACTCATACCTACTCACCTCCTCCAATAACGCCAATAATTCATGGCAATGGTGGGGCCAGGGTAGCTACTCCTATATACGCCTGGGACATCTCAATGAAACCCAGCAGCAAAACATCATAGAAATCAAACCGGTACTGCGCTGGTATCCGCGCAGTGAACCCCTAGGTGGATTTGGAGAAGCGGGAGTTGGCGCTTCTTACTTAAGCCAGCGGGAATTTGGCGATATTCAGCTCAGCACCAAGGTTAACTTTGCTCTGCATTTTGCCCTGGGCTATCGCTTTAGCAGTGGCCATACATTATCGCTACGTTATAGCCACTTCTCCAATGCCTACACCAACATCCCCAACCCCGGTTTCGATTTCGCCTCACTCAATGGACATTTTAATTTCTGATCCAACACTGAGGCGCTTGCAATTGCCAGTTAAGAAGTGGCGCTGAGATTGCGGTAGATATTCACGGTCTTTTTAACGATATCTTCATGAAAAAAGCCGTGTAAATGCGTTTTATCCCGTTGTGCCATCAAAACCAAGCCTACATCGCACAGGGCTTGCGGGCTTCCCCGTTCAACCACGCCTTGAGCGAAACAGTGCGCCAGTACTTCTCCAGCACAGGTATCTTTATAGGCAACCACCGCACACCCCATCGCCAAAGCCTGCATCGCATTTTTGCCATTAGGCTCTCCGGAGTCGGAGAGACAAAAAGCCAACTGCGAGGAAGCATAGAGCTCCCGTAAATCCTTTCTCTCTCCCAGAAACAGTACACACCCCTCAAGCCCCAACTCTTGGGCTAGCTGCTCCAGCTTACGTACATAGCGTAAATCGCCGCCCTGCGGCACCCCTACCACCAGCCCCAATAAATCGTCACGACTCTCTTTAGCCTGTGCCAAAGCCTGCAAAAAGGTTCTCAACTCCCCATTTTCTGACAGGGAACCCGAATACAACCACCAATTTTTTCCCTCCAGCTGCGGATAGCTATTCAAGAAACGTAAGTGCCATTGGCTCGATACAGGTTTACTGCGATCGAACTCCCGGGAATTAATGCCCCAATGCACAACATGGGCCGGGTCAGCTAACTTTTCGCCCAAATGCTGCTGCAAATGAATTGCGATCCCTTTGGACGATGCGATGACAGATTGACCAGAAATCAATCCCGCATCCCGTCTGCCAGGTGAAAAATACTGATCGACATGAGTTATTAAACTGGGACGGGCGCCGACATCCATGCCTCGCCAAGCCCGCCAAACCAGCTGGGCAGTCAGGCGCCCGTGAACATGAATTACATCGGCATTTAAGCTTTGTAAGACATTGCGCAACCGACGCGCAAAGGCCACAGACAGAAAAGGCTTTTTATTCAAAGATAATTGAATATGCTGAATGTCATGCAACTCTAAACGGTTTACCAATGCTCCCCCAGCAGAGATCACAACGGGTTTAACACCCTGCCGGGCCAGTTCCTGAATAAATTCCAGCGCGACCTTGCCTATTTCTCCAGGCTCCAACTCAGGCCAGACTTGTACGATTTTCAAAATACCTACCGCAAAAATGGAACAAAGGCAGTATTTTGGCCCTCACAGAAATAATTTCCCAGTAGATTCCACACAAGTTTGTAACAAACCCCTCTGGCCAGGCCAATTTACCAGCAAGGTCCCCCAGTATGAGATGGGCTTCACGAGTGCTAACATGACTCGCTTCAACACATTCAGGGAAAAGCAATGTTCCAACGCTATTTCACACAGTCGATCGCTCTTGTTCTTATATTGCTTGTTGGCACTGCCACCGCAGCCGAGAAAGACCGCGGTATTTTCTGGAAAGCCACCAAGGAGGATAAAACTGTCTATCTGCTGGGCTCTATCCACTTGGCAACGGAAGACTTTTATCCGATGCGTGCCCAAATAGAGCGCGCATATGCCACCAGCGACGCTATTGCCGTTGAAGCCGATGTCCTCGCAGCCGAAAGCGACATAATGGTGCAACAGAAAATCATGATGGAATCGGTTTACCAAGGGGAGCGCAGCCTGCGTGACGACCTGCCAGCAGACTTATATAAGAGACTGCAAGCGTGGATGCATAAACGCAACATGCCGGAAGCCATGTTTATTCGTCAGCGCCCCGCTATCGCTATGATTTCCATGAGCATGATCGAAATGCAGGCTCTGGGCCTCAACCCTGAGTTGGGTATCGACCGTCACTTCCTAACCAAAGCCAAAAAAGATGGCAAACCGGTATTAGAGCTTGAAGGAGTCGTACAACAATTCCAGCTTTTGAACGGCTTAGACAATCCCGCCCTGCTGCTTCAGCAGACGCTAGAACAACTGGAAGATATTTCTACCTACCTACCTCAACTCACCAATGCCTGGAAAGCCGGGGATCACGATGCTCTCAACCGTCTGATATTGCTCGATGGTCTTGAGGAAAATCCAGAATACAAGCCCCTTTACGACAAGCTCTTTTTCCAGCGCAACAAAAATATGGCCAATAAGATTGCATCCAAGGCGCCAAAGTATCGTTCACTGTTTGTGATTGTCGGCGCCGGTCACCTGGTAGGGCAAGGCAGTATTGCAGAACTGATGAAAGAAAAAGGCTATAAACTGGAGCGTATCTAACTTCTTCCAGGCTGTGTAATCACTAAGCTGAATACCTTCTTACTTTTGCCCGCGAAATATTGGCGCTGACATAAACAGTTGTCACTGTTTCACGGGCTTACCCAATATCGTCTGCACTTCTCACGCTCAAAACCAGCGCCCTTTTACCCGCAAAAAAGCTGAATCGGCGAAAAACTGATTAATCGCCATACTCACTTGCTAAACTGCAACAACACGCCGCAGTTGTCACTGCAGTTTTCTAGGGAGTACCCCATGAAACGCTACGGCCTATTTTGCGCCCTAGCCTGTGCCCTTGTTTCTTCCACCGCCACAGCCGATAAGGCCAAAACAGAAGGCGGGCTCAAAATTACATCTGACGATGGTAATTTTTCCGCTGAGCTCGGCGGTCGAATCCATTTTGACACCTACTTTTTTGACAAGGACGACAACTACTTTGACAGTTTTTTCATAGATGATGAATTTGAGGAGCCGGTAAACACCACGGATTTTCGCCGAGTGCGCCTGGCAATGAAGGGGAAACTCTGGAAGTGGGAATACAAGCTGGAGAGGGATTTTGCCTCCGCCGGAACTGGAGGGCTTAGAGATGTATTTCTGGCCACAAAAATCTTCGACGGCAAACTTCGCATTGGCAACTTCAAACCCAGCCGCTCTATTAATGAGCTAACCAGCTCCAATGAAATCACCATGATGGAGAGATCCTTCGCCACTGCCGCAGGGATTTTCGCCGACCGCGGCCGACAACAGGGGATTGGCTGGAACACCCACTGGTGCTGCCATACATTTGGCATTGATCTCTTTAACCTGCGCAATCCCGGTGATCCGCGCAATGAGGGCATAGGGAGCGCAGCCCGGTTTACCTGGGCCCCGATTAACGAGTCCATCAGCACCCTGCACCTAGGCACCTATTTAAGTTATGAAGATGCCAATGAAGACACCTTAGCCCGTGAGGCCCTGGTTGAATATGCCGGGCGTCGTGGCCCGGAGCAGCTGGTTGCTTTAAGCCCTGGTGGCGGCGAATTTTTCTTTGGTGATTTTGGTGATGATGAGTTTTATAAAGGTAACCCAGGTGGCGATGTGTGGATTTTTGGACTGGAGTTAGCCGGCACCTACGGTCCTTTTTACGCCCAATCAGAATACGCTTTTGGCAACTTCTCTGGAGATATTTATCTATCAGAGCTTACTTTCGAGGATTTTTTTGGCGCACCGCCCAGTTTCTTATGCGATCCATTTACCGGCTGTTTCATTGGCGATCAGGATGTGCGCACCTGGTATATCACCGGTAGCTGGGCGATCACCGGTCAGCACAAACCCTACGACGATAAAATAGGCGTTTTTAAATCCATCAAACCCACCCCACCGGAAGGCGCTTTCGAAGTAACCGCACGTTACGACACCATCGAGAATAAGGATATTCCCCGCATGAGGGTTAGTAACTTTGTTTTTGGGTTTAATTATTATTTCAACCCCAAGGTGCGTTTAATGATGAATATCACACTCGGGGATGATGATTTTACCGGCGATCAAACCAAACAGTTCGCTGTTCGAATGCAGGCATACTGGTAGGAGAAACAGCCCCGGAGGAAATCCGCCGGGGCTCTTTTGGCCGGAAAGTTAACCCACCTGCTGGGCTTTAGTGGGATCGAAAATCTCAACCTCGCTGGCCTGACCGGCGTTTCGAGAAGGATTTTCGAAACGGCTCAGCGCCAGCTCTCTTTGTCGCTGGGCTTCCAACCAGTTGGCCTCTTTGATATGCCCATAGCCTTTAAGAACCTCTGGGTAGCTAAGCAGTTCAACAGCCGCCTGATGGTTTTGCGCATTCAACTCACCCACCACTTTCTCAACCAACTGCTCATACTCAGTAATCAAGGCCCGCTCCATACGGCGCTCAGCGGTATAGCCAAAAATATCCAGGGCCGTACCACGCAAGAACTTCAGCTTGGCCAAGACACCAAACGCTTTATACATCCAACCGCCAAATTTCATCTTACGCGGGCGCCCCAATACCTTATCGAAACGGGCTAATAGAGGCGGGGCCAGATTGAACTCGAGTACAAAATCGCCGCTGAAATTTTCCTGCAGAGACTGGGTAAAGCGCCCATCCGTGTAGAGGCGCGCGACCTCATACTCGTCCTTGTAAGCGAGTAGCTTGGCATAATTGCGCGCGACCACCTCGGCAAGCGCCTGACTCGCCGGTGTTTTAAGAATTTCTGCCGCTTTAACCTTCTCAACCAAGCTCTGATAGCGCTTGGCCAACGCCTCATTTTGATAGCCGGTCAGGTGTTCAACCCGATGGGCAACAATCTCATCCAGCCCTTTGGGCAACACAACAGGCGCGCGGTCATGGGCGAGAAGCCGGTTTAAAATCTTCCGATCCGCTGCTGCCAGGCGCCCGGCAGCAAATCCCTGCAGGTTGCCCTCAACCGCCACGCCATTCAGCTCAATAGCCTGTAACAGCGACGCCTGGGAGAGAGGCAGAAGGCCTTTCTGCCAGGCAAAACCCAACATAAATATATTGGCCGCCAGGGTGTCTCCCAGTGCAGATTTGGTCAGACGGTGGGCATCGATGGAATCCAACTCGCTAACCGCACTGCTCAGAGTATCGAGAACTGCCTGTGGAGAGTGGGCATCCTCACGGCCCAAAACGGTGGCAGCTGTGGGACTCAAGTGTGTATTCACTACTGCACGGCTATGGGTTTCATCCAGCTTGGCCAGGCAAGCAGCGAGGTTTCCAGCGGCAATCAAGTCGCAGGCCATCAGTGCATCGGCGCGACCGTCGGAGATACGTACTGCTTGCAGCGCTTCAGGCTGAGCGGCAAATCGGATATGGGAATACACCGCACCGCCTTTTTGCGCTAGGCCGGTCTGATCCAAGGTGCTGCAGGCTTTGCCTTCAATATGCGCCGCCATCGCCAACAGTGCTCCGATGGTCACCACACCGGTGCCGCCCACCCCTGTCACTAGGAAGTTAAAGGGTTCAACTAGGCCTGGTAACAGTGGTGTAGGCAGCTTTTCCGCTTCTGTACGCAATACATCGCCAACGCCTGCACCTTTGGCCAGACGCCCACCCTTTACAGTAACAAACGAGGGGCAAAAACCATTAATACAGGACAGATCCTGGTTGCAGCCGGTCTGGTTGACGCGGCGCTTGTCCCCCAGAGCGGTGGAAACCTTTTCCACGGCAATACAGCTGGACTGTTGCACACAGTCGCCACAGCCTTCACACACCAATTCATTGATAAAGGGGCGCCCCTCAGCTTGAGGCAACAGGCCGCGCTTGCGCTTGCGTCGCAACTCGGTGGCGCAGGTCTGGTCGTAAATAATAACCGTACACCCTTCCACATCACGCAACTCTTCCATTACCGCCGGCATATAGTCCCGGTGGCGAATCTCTACCTCGGAAGGGAAGCTCAAGGCCCCCTGGTATTTGTCCGGGTTGTCCATCACCAGAACGACTTTTTGCACCCCTTCCGCCAGCACTTGGCGGCAGATCATATCCGGTGCCAACTCGCCATCGTGGGGCTGACCACCCGTCATGGCGACGGCGTCGTTGAACAGGATTTTGTATGTGATATTGACTCTGGCAGCCACAGAGGCGCGAATGGCGAGAATCCCAGAGTGGAAATAGGTGCCATCCCCCAGATTCACAAACACATGCTTTTCATCGGTGAAGGGCGCTTGCCCCACCCAGTTGACCCCTTCGGCACCCATTTGCGTAAAGGTGAATGTCTCGCGATCCAACCACTGGGCCATATAGTGGCAGCCGATACCGGCAAGCGCGCGACTGCCCTCCGGCACTTTGGTGGAACGGTTGTGGGGGCAGCCGGCACAAAACATGGGTAGGCGTGACACACTGGAGCCCGCCTGTTGTGCAATGCGTTGCGCCAGGGCGTTGAGGCGCATTAAGCGGTGTTGCCCGCGCTCACCTAGCTGGTCTTGATCCAAAATCAGACCCAGCACCTGGCAGATAATGGCCGGAGACAATTCTCCATAGGCGGGCATTAAAGGCTGGTCGTGCTCATCCACTTTACCGAGGATACGCGGAAAGTTGGCGTCCTTGAGGTGGACGTTGTACAGCTCTTCTTTCAGCTGCACTTCCATCAGACTGCGCTTCTCCTCCAGCACCAGCAGGGTATCCAGGCCCCGGGCAAATTCTTGGATGCCGGGCACATCCAGGGGATAGGTCATCCCCACCTTGAGGATACGAATGCCCAGCTGTCGGGCTTTCTCCTCATTGATACCCATATCCTCGAAGGCCTGCATCAAGTCCAGGTGGGCCTTACCGGTAGTGACGATACCTAGAGTGGCCTCTGGATTTTCCAGCACCACCTTGTTCAGTTTATTGGCGCGGGCAAATGCCAGAGCTGCCGGGCGCTTGTAGCGCCACAAACGCTCCTCTTGCTCAAGGGGATTGTCTTGTTTGCGAATATTGAGCCCACCTTCAGGGCGCTCAATCTCGGGGTAGCTGAACTGTACTCGCTGTGGATCAACTTCCACCGTAGCGGAGCTATCCATATTTTCTGCCAGAGTGATCATCGCCACCCAACAGCCACTAAAGCGAGATAACTCCAGGCCATAATGACCGTAATCCAGAACCTCCTGCACAGTTGCGGGATTCAAGACCGGAATATGCATATCCACAAAAGCAAATTCCGACTGTCCTGGATAGGAGGAAGACTTACAGCCGTGGTCATCTCCAGCGATGATAAGCGCCCCGCCCTTTGGCGAGGAACCCGCGGCATTGGCGTGGCGGAAAGCATCGCAAGAGCGGTCCACACCCGGCGTCTTGCCGTACCAGATACCACAAACACCATCCACCTGGGCGCCATCGAACAGGCCAACCTGCTGGGAGCCCCACACTGCAGTCGCTGCCAGCTCCTCATTCACGCCCGGTTGGAATCGGATATTGTGCTGGTCCAGTAACTTTTTGGCCCGTGAGAGCTGTAGATCGTAGCCACCCAAAGGGGAGCCGCGATAACCGGAGATAAAAGTCGCGGTATTCAGACCACGGGATTGATCCATCCGCATCTGGTCGATGGGCAGGCGCACCAGTGCCTGAATCCCTGAGAGAAGCACACGGCCTTTCAGAGTGGTAAAACGATCATCCAGTGATATTGGTTTTTTTACCTGGGAGTCCACCGCGCGCTGGGGACTGGCTACTTTATCAGTCATACACCTAGTTTCCGGTCATTTATTCTTCTCGAAACCCGGTTCGAGTTATAAGTCATTATTCTTCCGAATTGCTCCGCTTCAGCCGTAGAGAGTTCATTTTTTCGCCTCTCAGGTCACCCCTCTGGCGGGTAATCACAAAAAGCACTCAAGTTGAAACGGATTGGTCAGGTCATACTAGTGCGTTAAGCGCAACAGAGCATTGCTTTATTTACGTAAATGTGCGTAAATTTGTGATGAAAATCTCGATCGAGCAATTTTTTATAGGATAGGAGTCTTTATGAAGCGTTCGACAGACCTGGATGATTTCGACCGCAAGATTCTGCGAGCGCTGCAGGAGAACGCCGATTATTCCATGGCGGAGCTCGGAGACAAAGTCGGTCTTTCTCACACCCCCTGCTGGCGCCGCATCAAGAGGCTGGAAGCGGAAGGCATTATTCGCGGCCGCGTCACTCTGTTGGACCCCCGCAAACTGGACCTGGGAGTCACGGTATACTGTTACGTGACCATCCACAACCACGACGAAGAGTCCCTGAATAATTTTGAAACCGCAGTACAGGACGTACAGGAAGTGGTTGAATGCTATTCAACCAGCGGCGATAAGGACTATGTACTGCGCGTAGTCGTGGATAGCGTTGAACACTACGAACAACTGCTAAAACGTTCGCTGGTGCATCTGCCCAATGTGGCCTCGGTAAATTCCACCTTCGCGCTCAAGCAAGTGAAATACACCACTCAGTTGCCGCTCTAGCCTCCGTCAATCTTGCAGTCGAAAAAAGAGAGGCGAGATCTGAGCCCTGTAACCTCAGGGCTCACGACATCAGTCCAACCTTCGTAACTTTTGTAATAACTGATCCAGTGCCTGCTGCAGATCCAAACCATCGCAGCTCAGGGTAATATCCGCATATTTGCGATACAGAGCCTGCCGCTCCTCAAACAACTCTTCAAAACTTTGTCCCGGCGCCTTAGCTATCCCACGGCTTTCATAATTATGGATTCGCCGACGCAACTCGTCTGCAGAGCACTCCAGAAATACAACCGTGCCTTGCTCGCGTAAATTTGCCATACCCTCTGCGCTATATACCGCACTGCCCCCGGTGGAAACCACATGCTTGGGCAGCTGTGCTGCGGCAATAACCTCCCCCTCAATAGCACGCAGGTTAAGGTAGTCGCTTTCCGCCATAATTTCCTGAAGGGTTTTTCCCTCTTGTGCCTGAATCAAAACATCGGTGTCGACAAAATCCAGGGCCAACTCTTTGGCCAACAAAACACCCAGGGTACTTTTGCCGGCACCAGGCATGCCAATCAAAACAACACTTTTTCTTTTTTTCATCAGTTTATCTGTACGCAAAATCATAAGCGGAGCTTAAAACACCTTTAATCACCGCGGCGGGGAAAAAATACAGAACGCAACCAGCCGAAAAAACTATTGCCTTGCAGCATATATTTATCCAGCTCATCCATATTGTGAGCCTGGCGAAAAGCATCGGCAAAAAGCGCTTCGCGAGTAATCATTCTGCGTTTGGGATTAATGGTTTTTATCGGCTTGGCCGGGTTGCCGGCCACCACCGTATTCGCAGGTACATCCTTGGTGACCACACTGGCCGCACCAACCACGGAGTTATCACCGATACTAACGCCTTTACAAATAGTCGCGCTATCGCCAATCCAGACATTATTACCGAGGCGTATCGGTGCGGTGCAGCGAAAGGGCCTGGTGCGGTTATAGAGACCATGCCAGTCAGAGTCGGAAATATAAACATTCGCCGCAATCATACAGGCATCACCAATCTCTATAGACTGTGCAGCCGAAATACGAACACCAGGGGAAATCAGCACATAATCCCCAACAGTAATAAAAGCCTCGCCCCCCTTGTGTCCAAAGGTAGTAAAGCGAATGCATTTTTCCGCATTGGAAATCAAATGCGGATAATTACCCAGGCGAACATTATTTCCAAATACATGCACTGAAGAGGGGTCCATCACTTCCGGGTCAACACCTATCGCATCAAACTGAGGAAGTAAAAAATAGTGCGTGCGCCAGTTGCGCCAACGCAACTGCAGGCGCTTCAGCCAGTAAGGCCTATGATCCTTGCGCATAATTAAATTTCTATTCGGTGGGGCCTGCTGCCCACAAAAAATCACAATTGCTTTTGTGCAAGCGCCAGTTTAGTGTTTGGGCCAAGTAAAATAGCAAGCAGTAAACTATGTCCATTCATTTGCCCATCGATATCCGAGCCATCAAGGGATTTCTCGCAGCCCACGAGGGGGAAGCGCTCTACCATCTTGCCGCTGAGGCCAGCAGCCTGGGCCCCTGCCTCGAAGTAGGCAGCTATTGCGGAAAGTCCACGATCTATTTGGCCTCAGCCTGCAAGCTGACCGACAGCGTCGTGTTTGCCGTGGATCACCATCGCGGTTCCGAGGAGCACCAGCCTGGCGAGGAGTACCACGATCCCGATTTGTTTGACCAGAAAGCCAACCTAATGGACAGCTTCCGCACCTTTCGCACAAATATGCGAGCCGCCGAGCTGGAAGATTGGGTAGTACCGGTGGTGGCCCCCTCAGCGGTGGCCGCACGTCACTGGAACACCCCGCTCGGGCTCGTATTTATCGACGGCGGACACTCTCTGGAAGCAGCAATGACGGACTATCGCAGCTGGTCTCGGCATATTGTGCCAGGCGGTTACCTGGCCATTCACGACATATTTCCCGATCCAGCCGATGGCGGCCAGGCCCCCTACGACATTTACAAGCTAGCCCTGGCTTCCGCTCAATTCGAGCTGGTCGAAACTGTCGACACTCTGGGTATCCTGCGCCGCATCTGACGGCAGGCGTACCGAGGTAAACAGCCCGCTTGCCGGCGTCAGGTCGGCAAGCGCATCTGCCGCAAGCAACATAGCGCCCACAGTCCAGGTGGTTTTCTCCTCGGGCCAGACCGCCTGATCCCGATAAACATATCCCGTCCAATAACCACCATCACTGTCCTGCCAGCGATGCAAGCCCCGGTAAATAATCTCGGCGCGAGCCCGCTGACCCGAGGCCAACAACGCCATGGTCAACTCGCAGGATTCTGCCACCGTTACCCAGGGCTCATCATTCACACAGCGGCAGCCTAAACCGGCCACCACAAATTCATCCCAACGCTGTTGAAGACGCGCTCGGGCGGCTTCTCCAGCAATAGCGCCAGTGAGCACGGGGTAAAACCAGTCCATGGAGAAGCGTGCTTTGCTCTCCCAGGTCCGGTCAAAACGTTCGGGCTTGTTCTGTAACGCCTCGCCGAGTGCAGCGCGGCCCCGCACCCACTCCGTGCGCTCCAGCCCCAGTGCACTGGCAATATTGATCGCGCATTCCAGGCTTTTATAAACCGAGGCACACCCGGTAATCAGGGCATCCTCTTTGTGTTTTCCCTCGGCGTCTACAGCCCAGTGAATCTCACCGTGTTCGGTCTGCAGGCCCAAGACAAAATCGATAGCGCGCTCCACCATCGGCCAGTACCGCTGTAGAAAACGACTATCACCGCTAATCAGGTAATACTGCCAGACCCCAGTGGCCACATAGGCAACAAAATTACTCTCCCGGCGCTCGCTATTATCAATCGCCCCGTCCTTATAAGCCGCCCACCAACTGCCATCCTGCAGTTGAATATCCGCCAACCAACGATAGGCCTTCTCCGCGGCGACAAACTCCCCGGCGATGGCCAGTCCCATGGCCGCCTCTACGTGATCCCAGGGGTCGGCGTAATGCCCTTTAAACCAGGGAATTGAGCCATCGGGCAACTGTTGAGAAAGGATGTAGGCGGCACTATCGCGCACAAAGCCGGTAGGGAACAGAGTCGCCTTCTTTTGGGATGTTACCGCTTCAGTCACGAGTTCACCTCCTCGGCCAGAGGTAGGCTTTCAGGAACCCGCTGCTCCGCCTTCACAAAATAGAGCGCGATACTTTTTCCCAAAAGAGGGTTCAACAATTTCTCCGTCACACGGGTGAGCGCGGGCCGCTTCATCAAGTCCCAAACAAGCAGGCGATGATAGGCAGCCACCAGGCGATTATCCGGATTGTTCCAAAACAGACATTTCAACCACCAATAGGGAGAGTGCAAAGCATGCGCCTTGTGGCGGGCGAAATGGCGGTGTCCCAGGGCTTCAATACTCTGGCGCAGTTCGCGCTCACGGAAAATGCGGATATGTCCCCCCTCTACCTGATGGTACTCATCGCTGAGTTGCCAGCAGATCCACTCGGGGAAATACGCCGGTACGGTGGCGGCAAAAATGCCCGAAGGTTTTAGCACTCGGTCTATTTCTGCGAGGACTTCCTTGTACTCGTGAATGTGCTCCAACACTTCGGAGCAGATCACCACATCAAATGTGGCATCGGCAAAAGGCAGCTGTAAGCCATTCGCCACCCCGAGTAATAGGCGCCCTTTGGCATGCTTTGGATGGTTAAAAGGTTCGGCACGCTCACTGGCGGTGCGTACATCATTGAGGCACAGATCTATGCCGTAGACGTCCACCTCATCCGTGATCATCAAATGGATGGAGTGGCGCCCCTCGCCACAGCCCAGGTCCAAAACTTTTTGTCCTGGGCGAAGATTCAAGTGTTGCGGATCTACAGTAATCATTAAGCTGCCTCCGCACCGCTGACATCTGCGTCAACTAAATCGTTTTCTTTGTGCTGTTGTACAGCCGGCTCGCCGAGTATTTCGCGGTAGTAAGCGACTAGGTTTTCTGCCGCCAGACTCCAGCAGAACTTATTTTCTATACGCGCCCTGCCTTGAGCACCCATATTGGCTTGTAAAGACTTATCCTCCAGAACGCGCCCCAAAGCCTCTGCCAGCGCATTGCTGTCACCGGCCGGGACTACGATACCCGCATCGCCAACTACTTCTGGCAGGGCGCCACCATCACTGGAAACCACCGGGGCCCCGCAGGCCATCGCCTCGCCTGCTGGTAGGCCAAATCCCTCATAGAGTGACGGACAGGCAACAACTGTCGCGCTGCGGTAGTGGTTCACCAGTTCCTCATTGGAAATACCGGAAACAAACTGCACTGCATCCTGTAATTTCAGGTTTTTCAACAGCTTTTCGGTGGCGCCGCCTTCGCGTAAGCGCCCGACCACCAATAGCTCCAAAGCAGGAAAGCGTTCTCGCAATCCAGCCATGGCCTGTAACAAGACGCCAAGGCCTTTGAGCGGCTGATCCGCCGAGGAGGTCGTCATGATGCGCAAAGGCTGGCGATGTACTTTGTCGTCGGGGCTGAATATCTCTGTGTCGATACCGTTGTAAATCAGGTGGATCTGCTCTGGCGCTACCCCAAACTGCTCGATGATATCCCGCTCTGACTGGCGCGATACCGTGACAATATGGCGTAATTTCCTCGAGACCTTAATCTGCATATTGAGGAAGTTATGCCAGCGCCGCACCAATAAACGAAAACGCCAGTCCGGCGCCGCATCCAGGGCTAACTGACGATCGCGGGTAATGGGATGGTGAATAGTGGCAACAACCGGAAGGCCGCTGCGCTCGATATCCAACAGGCCATAGCAAAGGGATTGGTTGTCGTGAACTATGTCGTACTTGTGACCATGTTGGCGCAGGTATTTGCGCACTCGACGGCCAAAAGTATAAGGCTCGGCAAAACCGCCGGTCAGTTTACTCCACCACTCAAAGAAATCCGCCCAGGAGAGTAGGTGTTTTGGTCTAAGAGCAAGGCTGGGCTTTTCTACTTCATAGAGATTGAGGCCGGGCATCTTAATCAGCTTGACCCTTTCATCCAATTCCGGATAGGGCTGGCCGGATATAACATCCACGGAATGACCGGCATCAACCAGTGCCTTACTCAAATAGCGGAGATAAATACCCTGGCCACCACTGTGCGGGTGGCTGCGATAACCCAGTAGACATATTTTTAGTGGCCGTGTCTCGCCAGCCATTGGACCGTCTGCACAATTTCCCAAGGCGGTCATAGATTCCCCATCTGCTTGTTCTGAGACCCACATACATTAATCAAAAATGCAGCGCCGGGCTGTGAAGCCTGGCTATAGCAGTCGACCAATCCGGGGCCCTACGCTGGTAAAGCGGAAGAATACACTGGCGGAGAAATGACTGCTAGGCAGAAGCAGTCCACGCTGTTGGCCAGTCCGCCCTTCCGCGTGGCTTCTGAAGCCAAATAAAATGAAGCAGGTGAATTCCCCCTCAATGGTATTTTCGCCGGTGAGATTTTGGCGAGCGCCTAAAAATTCACACAAAGCTTATAGCCCTATGGTCACTGCAAACCCCCTATTCTGCGCATAATCCACTCAAAATACCGCACCTCAAAAAACTGTGACGGATTATTTACCTGACAGTAACGCCTAAGTTTCGCCACCTGAAACAGATTAGGCGCCAAAAGAAAGGTGGCATTAGTTTTTTCAGAGGAAGAGCTAACCAAAAGCGAGCCTGATTATTTTTTTGGCAAAAAAATGCCCGCCAATGGCGGGCCAGGTTTCTCGAACACACTTTCAGGAGGAGAGTTTCAAGCACGTTACGCACTTAAATTTAGGTATAGCAGAGTATTGCCACTCTCCAGAGCCCCTGTCGCAAAAGCCGTTCAGTATTTATACGCCGGTAGTCAACAGGCCAAAAATTAAACCCGATGCAAGTAACTTTGATATTCCACATCGGTAACTCGGGCGCCAATTTCTGCCATCTCCTGGCGCTTCAGCAGCAAGAAAAGCTCGACAAACCGAGGGTCGAGGTACTCGCGCCACAAGACACTTCTATCAAAGCGCTTGAGTGCCCCACTCCAGGTGTTGATCAGCTGCTCGCTTTGCACCTGATAGGCATCACCTTCCACCGGTTCAGGCGCTTCCAACTGGTTCTCAATACCATGGCAGACACCAGCCAAAATACCCGCCAAAACCAAATAGGGGTTCACATCCGCACCAGCGATGCGGTGCTCGATACGACGGGCTTCTGGATTGCTGGCGGGAACACGCAGTGTTGTGGTGCGGTTATCGTAGCCCCAGCACAGGTTTAGCGGGGCATGAGAGCTTTCCTGGAAACGGCGGTAAGAGTTGCTGTGCGGCGCGAAAAAGGCCATCGCATCATTGGCTGTTGCCAGCATACCCGCGGCTGCCTGACGCAACAGCTCGGAGCCCTCCTCACTGCCATCATCGAAAACATTTTTACCACTGCTATCAATCAAACTTAAGTGCACATGCATCCCATTGCCAGCCTGATCCCCAAAGGGTTTGGCCATAGTGCTCACACGGAAGCCATGGCTTCGCGCTACGCCTTTCAGTAAGCGTTTAAATAGCAGTGTCTGGTCGGCTACTTTGACCGGATCGGCACTGTGCAGCAGATTGATTTCAAATTGACCGGGTGCACACTCTGAAAGTACCGAGTCAGCGGGAATGCCCTGGGCCTCGCAGGCGGCGCGTACATCGGCAAAAAAGTGGCGCTGCGCATTCAGTTCAGACAGATCGTATACATCCGTAGAGGGCACCAGCTCGGCATCATTGTCACTAACCGGACGCGGGCGCGCTAAATGGTCAACATCATCGCGCAGCAGGTAAAACTCCAATTCGGTGGCACAAACCGCGGTGTAGCCAAGCTTCTGCAGGCGATCCACCACCCGCTGCAGCTGGGCGCGCGGATCGGCATAAAGTAGGGAACCATCCGCCTCGTGCAACTGCATATGCAGTTGTGCCGTCTCCTCCCGGTGCCAGGGCGCCAGGCTGATGGGCGATACCGGCAGGCAGACACCATCACTGTCACCACTGGCGAACACCAGGGGACTATCCTCGATATCCCGCCCCCAGATATCCAGGCTAACGGCGCTGCGCGGCATTTGCAGGCTCCCCTTGAGCAGCTTCTCCGCCGCTTCAGCAGGCAGCCATTTACCGCGGGGGACGCCATTGATGTCGAACATAAAGCCTTCGATCCACTTTAGGTCCGGGTGCTCTGCCAGGAATTTGCGCGACTGCTCCAGCAGCTCTGGCTGGGCAGTAAATTCTTTTTCTTGTGACATAAGTTGCCTGAGGTAGTCCTGTCAAACCGCAGAAGCGGCCCAGGGCTGCCACCTTATCCGCCGTTGGCGAATTATGTGTGACAGCCTTGCGCCGCTTCCAATAAGGGGCGAAACCCCGAGTTTACGCTAGAGCTTTAGCGGTGTCGTCTAGTGCGCGATGCGCTTTTTCCACCAACTCATCCACCTGCTCGGTGGTGATAATCAGCGGTGGGGCAATCACCATGGCATCGCCGACAGCACGCATCACCAAACCGTGTTTGATAGTCAGATCGCGGCATACCGCGCCGGCGGTACAGTCGTCGTCGAAACGGGCGCGGCTGGCCTTGTCCTTGACCAGTTCCAAAGCGCCGACCATACCCAGGCTGCGCGCCTCACCGACAATTGGGTGTTCGGCCAGCTCAGCCCAGCGCTTGGCCAAATAGGGGCCGGTTACATCGCGCACATTCTCGATAATTTTTTCGTTGCGCAGGATGTTGATAGTCGCCAAGCCTGCCATACAGGCCGCGGGGTGTGCAGAGTAGGTATAGCCGTGAGTGAATTCACCGCCCTTGCTCTTGATCACATCCGCAACGCGATCACCCACCATAGTACCGCCCAGAGGGAAGTAACCATTGGTCACCGCTTTGGCGAAAGTCATCAGGTCGGGCTTGAGGCCGTAGTAATCGGCGCCGAACCATTCACCGGTGCGACCGAAACCAAAGATCACCTCGTCCATCACCAACAGGATGTCGTACTGATCCAGGACTTTCTTCACTTCTGGCCAGTAGGTTTCCGGCGGAATGACCACACCACCGGCGCCCTGGATGGGTTCGGCAATAAAGGCGGCCACTTTCTCAGGACCCAGCTCCTGGATTTTTTCATCGAGGCTGCGCGCGGCCTGGATACCGAACTCCTCTGGAGACAGTTCACCGCCCTCTGCAAACCAGTAGGGCTGCTGCACGTGTTCAATGTAATCCAGCGGCTGGAACTGTTTGTGCATGCCGCTCATGCCACCCAGGCTGGCGCCGGCGATGGTGGAGCCGTGGTAACCATTCTTGCGGGAAATCACAATGCGCTTCTCGGGCTTGTCCTGTAAGTCCCAGAAACGGCGGATCAGACGTAAATTGGTGTCATTCGCCTCGGAACCAGAGCCGGTGAAGAATACATTGCTCATATTGGCGGGGGTCACTTCTGCCAGAGCGTCTGCCAATTCAATGGACGGCACGGTAGTGCACTGGAAGAAGCTGTTGTAGAACGGCAGAGTATTCAGCTGCTCATAGATAGCGTCACTGATTTCCTTGCGGCTGTAACCCAGGTTGCAGCACCACAGACCGGACATGCCATCCAGCATGCGATTGCCATCGATATCGGTGATATAAGCGCCCTCGGCACTGGTGATCACACGGGTACCCTGTTGCCCCAGATCGTTGAAGTCGGTAAAGGGGTGCAGCAGGTGCTCGCGATCGTGTTGTTGCAGCTCACTTTTGTTCATATTTCGCTCCTGGCTTTTGCTCGGGGGCTCTCTACAGCACCGGACTGAATCCGCTTGGGTGTTGAACGAGACCTCCCGCAAATTGATCACCTGCCCACCAGAGCCCGTTTACGAGCACGGCCGGGCGGCATATTGCTTCCAACATTTGTGATCACATTCTAGTAGCGAGACTAACGGAAGCGCAAGATCTATCTATGCCTCTGGGTAACGATAGAGTCCAGAGTGCCAATTACCCTTGGCGAGAAGAAAATCTAGAGGTCAAATCACAACGGCGAGAGCCCTCCCATCAGGGATAGTGAGAAGGCTTTTCTAATGGTTTATGGGAATAACTAGAACGGTTAAAGTAGTTCTTCTGCGGAAATGGAACCGAGTCCTTCCTCAATATCCTGGCGGATCGCCAAGCGCACTCGCGCCACATTGCCATCGGCTATCGCATCCAGCAGGTCCTCGTGACGATCCGGCAACTCTTGTACACCGAAGCGCTGGAATACCAGGTGCTGAAGGGGAGCAGTTTGCAGCCAAAGGCTCTCAATCAACGAGAGAATGATATGAGGGTGTCCCAAGCGGTAAAGGGTAAAGTGAAAATCGAGATTGGCCGTCACATATTCCTCAATATTCTTCTCTTTGAGCGCGCTAGTGACACGGGCATCCAGCTGACGCAGCTGCTCGAGAGCCCCCTGCCCCACAAAGGGCAGGGCCTGCTCTGCGGCCTGACACTCCAGCGCAACCCGCGCCGCACAAATCTCCGCAAGCTTTTCCGGGGTCATAGTGGGCACTGTGACACGGCGGGTGTCGGACAACTCCAATGCCCGCTCTGAGGTGAGGCGCCGCAAGGCCTCACGAACGGGCATAGGACTGCAGTTCAGCTCCGCCGCCAACCCTCGGATAGTGATCGGATGGCCCGGCAAAAACTTGCCGCGTAAAATGGCATCACGCACCTGAAAGTAGACCCGCTCCTGGGTGGTGCGAAACGCCTCCTGAGGAGGGTTAAACTCCGGTGCCATATTCATGCGGCCCCAACCTGCTGCAATTTATGCGGCAAGTCATCGGACCCCACCTCAATAAGGTGATCCGCCACCCGACCCGTCTGCCAGATTTCATAAAAATCATCTGCCACCTGCCGACTCATCTCCACCACTTTTTTCCAGTAATTCACGCGTTCATCTGTGCTCAATTTATAAAAGTCATTACGGTCAGGGATTTTGCCAAATGGCAGCTTTTCGACAAATTTAGGCGATGGCGCAATCAGTAGTGTCGATGCCATGGCATCGCCGCGCACACGCCGCCAGGACAAGCCCTTATCGAACCAACCCGGCACCATAAACGGGAAAAAATGCGGATAGAGCACTAAGCCGGGAGGATGGTTGAATCGAAGATCAAAATGGTAATCGGTGATTCCCCCGTCGCGATAATTGCCCAAAGGCGCACCAGCGGGGTTGCGCACGCCCGCCATTACCAGTGGGATAGAACCGCTGGCAAGCACCGCCGCGCAGACGTTTTCACGATTGAGGGGAGAGTTCACCGTACTCAAATTCCCAAACGCCACCGCGGGCTGTGCCTGAGAGTGGAACACTACCCGCTCCCAAAAGGCCTTCAAGCTGTGTCTGGAGAAGGCATTAGCCAACGCAGAAGTGAAAAGTGCCGGAGCCAGCAGAGCCCGCTTTTCACTGGCCAGGGGCCCGCGCCCGCGCGCTGTAACGAAGTGACTGTGCCACAAGGGGTTCTCTACCACTTCACTCGCGCCATTTTCCCCCAAAACTTCCAGCAGAATCGCCTCCCCCGCCGCGGTAATCTCCGCTGGGGTAGGCCTGGCGGTGCCGTAGCTCTGGTGGATATAACCGTATTCCAAGCGCTCCAGTGCCGCCAGAGGTTCCTCCATGGCGTAACACATATTGCGGAAACTGCCGATGGAAGAGCCCAGTGTCGCAATAGGCTCGCGACGATCCTTGAAAAAGGCGCCCATGAGAACCCGATCCAGCTGGCTGATAACCAGCCACTTGGGACCTCCAGAGGCGCCGACCAGGGTGGAGAACTGCCCCTGGTGCAATCCCTCCTCGCGAACCCTGCGCGCCGCAACAGCGCCGGCCAGTAAAATACAACTGCGGTTCTTCACATAATTTCCTTACAAATCAGCCTAAAGCCAAGGTTTAATGGGAGCTTCCTTAGGGAAAATTACCATTCGCCGGTATTCTCCATCGACTTCCAGGGCTCCTTGGGCTCCAGAGGCTCACCATTTTGCAGCAGTTCAATCGATATGCCATCCGGCGAGCGGAAAAAGGCCATATGACCATCGCGAGGGGGGCGATTGATGGTGATTCCCGCGTCCATCATTCGCTGACAAACCGCATAGATATCATTTACTCCATAGGCCAGATGGCCAAAATTACGCCCACCACTGTAGGACTCAGGGTCCCAATTGTATGTGAGCTCCAGCGTGGGGGCTTTCTTCTCGCGGGCACTATCAACATCCTCTGGTGCCGCAAGGTACACCAAAGTGAAACGCCCCTTGTCATAATCGTTGCGATTCACCACCTGCAAGCCCAATTTCTCACAGTAAAATTTTAAGGATTCTTCCAGGTTGGCCACGCGGACCATTGTGTGCAGGTATCTCACCCTCTACTCCTTCCTATTGCCAAGCTTTACAATCGGGGAATAATAAATAATTCAGCTTCGCCCGGCGAAAAGCAAATGTATAAAAAATTCTATCGTGCGTTTTCTCAAGCACCCAGCGGCAGCCCATCCTCCATGCTGCACATGGCCTGCCACTCGCATCATTACTGGCCCGACGTGACACTGGAGGCGGTCCAGCAATACTGGCAGGATGCAGCGCTACTCGCCGATGACAAGTGGGGACCTATTTTCCAGGAAAAAATACCCGCCTGGCAAAGTGCTGTCGCGCGCGCACTAAACCTTCCCGACGCTTCTCAAATAGCTATTGCCCCCAATACCCACGAACTTGTCTATCGACTACTCAGTGCCTTCCCTATCGATAAGCCTCTGCAGATCCTCACCACCGATGGAGAATTTTACAGCTTCACCCGCCAGTTACAGCGGCTGGAGGAATTACCCAACATACAGGTAACCCGTATCCCCAAACACCCCTTCTCCACCCTGGCAGAGCGTTTCGAGAGAGAGCTGCATACCGGTAACTACCAGCTGGCTTATGCCAGCCTAGTATTTTTCGACTCTGGCGTGGTTTTCCCCGAATTGATTCGCATCGCCGAACGAAAGCCAACCCAAGCCCAGTTTGTTATCGACGGATACCATGGGTTTTTCGCTCGTCCAATCGACCTGAGCTCTATTGCCGATAAAGCCTTTTTCACCGCCGGCTCCTATAAATACCTGGGCGCTGGCGAGGGAATGTGCTTTATGAGCATCCCCCGCCACTGCACTCTGCGCCCTCTAAACACCGGCTGGTTTGCAGAAATAGCAGAGCTGGAAAATTGTAGCGGCAGTGTCAGCTATGGGGACAACTGGCTGAGGTTTGCCGGAGCCACCATGGATTATTCCTGCCTGTACAAAGGCTTGGCGATTTTTGAGCTGTTTCGCCGCGAGGGCATTACTGTGGAAAAAATCCACAACTATGTCCTCGCTGCACAACAGCGATTCCTGCGCACCATGGATAGCGCCGGCCACCCTTTTCTCAATCGTGAGCATTTAATCCATCACGACCTGGAGCATGGTCATGGACATTTCTTCACTTTTGATTGTCACAGCGCAGAGAATGCAGAGAAATTACAAAGTGAATTAAAAGCCCGCGCCGTCCTTTGCGACCGGAGACAGCAGTTGCTGCGATTGGGGTTTGCCATCTACCACGACCGCGAAGAAACATACCAACAGGTTTTTGGTTCTTACGAATAAGAAAGGAGGAAAGGATTTGCACCGTTATAACCAACCCGCTGGATCCGGTATCCTCAGCTGAGGTTCAGATAAGCTTAGATAATATTTTTGACGCCAAGTGCATTGCTATATCGCCAACCCATAGCGATAGATAAGGAAAAACCATGAAGTTAGTAAAATTTTCGACCATTACACTACTCGCCCTGATACTTAGCGCCTGTGATAACGGGCAGACAGCCTCGCAGCGTGGCACCCTGGTATCTATCGCAGCCCAGGGCGAGACCAGCCAGGCCCCCGATGTTGCCAACTTGTCTGTAGGTGTGGTGACAGAAGCGGACGATAGCAAAAAAGCGATGCAAGATAACGCAGAGCAAATGGACTCTCTGATGAAGGCGATTAAAAAAGCCGGCATTGCCAAGAAGGATATTCAAACCAGCGGCGTTAGCCTCTCCCCCCGTTACCACTACCAGAGAGATCAGAAACCCAAAATCGTCGGTTACACCGCGCGCAATACCGTCAACATCAAAGTGCGTGAGCTGGATAAACTGGGAACCGTGTTGGACGACCTCACCGCCGCCGGTGCCAACCAGATTAACGGACCCAGCTTTGAGATTGGTGAGCCGGGACCGGTAAAAGCCGAAGCCCGTGAGAAAGCCCTGATCGATGCCCAGGAGCGAGCAACGATTTATGCCAAAGCGCTGGGTATGAAAGTTCGCCGGATCGTCAGCATCTCTGAACAGGGCAGTGGCGGTATGCCCCGTCCGATGATGATGCGCGGCCAGATGGAGTCAATGAAAGACAGCGCCTCAACGCCAATTGCACCCGGTGAAACCACTGTGTCGGTGAACCTGGACCTGGTCTTCGAATTGGAATAATCAGTAGCTTTTTACCGGCTCCGCAATTTTTTGCGGCGCCGGTACCCTAGACACCACCGTCAGCCATTCTCCTCATGCTCCAGAAATACCTCCACGGCCGGCTCACTGGGGTATTTGAAAATCTTGCCTTCCTTCATCACAAACTGCACTCGTTGCAATTCGGAGATATCCTCCAGAGGATTGCCCGCGACTGCAATAATATCTGCGAGCTTGCCCTCACTGATACTGCCAAGCTCATCTTGGATTTGTAGCAATTGTGCGGCATTCCAGGTTGCAGAGCGAATAGCATCAGCAGGAGTCATACCGCCCTGCACCATCAAAGCAAATTCCCTCGCATTCTCCCCGTGCCGGGTCACGCCGGTATCGGTCCCAAAAGCAATTTTAACTCCGCGTTTATAGGCCTTGGAAAAAGTCTCCTGCATCAAAGGCCCCATGGTGGCAGCCTTGGGGCGCACTATTTCCGGCAAAAAGCCATCGATCGCAGATTTCTCGGTTACCCACTCCCCAGCCATCAGGGTCGGAACAAACCAGGTGTTGTTGCGGCGCATTAAGTCCATCACCTCTTCATCCATATAAGTACCATGCTCAATGGAATCCACGCCGGCGCGAATAGCCCGAATCATGCCTTCCTTACCATGAGCGTGTACCGCTACGGTAAAACCATAATCCTTGGCGGTGGAGACAATTGCCTCCAACTCATCTTGCATAAATTGTGGATTTTGCCCACTTTTCGCAACGCTCAATACTCCGCCGGTCGCGGTGATTTTGATCAGATCGGCACCATCCTTATAGCGCTGGCGAATCGCCTTACGCGCAGAAATAGGCCCATCCACAACGCCATCAGCCGGGCCGGGATTTCCCACCAGATCATGGCGACGGCCATTAGTGGGGTCGGCGTGACCACCCGTGGTTGCAATGGATTTTCCCGCAGTGTAAATCCTCGGGCCTTCAATAGTGCCGGCCTCAATCGCATGGCGCAGACTGACGGTGACATTATCGTGATCACCCAAATTACGAATGGTAGTAAAACCCGCCTGCAGAGTACGGTTAGCCGCATCGACACCGCGAAGGGTGAAGTCTGCCGCATTCCAGGTATAGGATTCCATGTAAGCGCGAGGACCAAACTCATAGGTCAGGTGGCTATGCATATCCATCAGCCCAGGAAGCACAGTGAAATTGCGCAAATCAATGAGAATTTCACTCTCCCGCTTGGCAAATCCTTTTTGCACCGACTCGATACGACCATCCACGATATGAATGGTACGGTTCTCTAACAATTTACCATTGCTGCTATTGAAGAGTTTGCCCGCATAGATGGCCATTTCCTCAGCCGAAACTTGCTGACAAAACAGGCCTACAAAAACAGCCAAGGCCGTGACAGTGCGGCGAAAGAAGCAGTCTCTCTTGGAACTTGTTGTCATTGTCCTCACCAGTAAGTCTCTTTTAGATTTGTTGTGTTTTTATGGAAAGTTGCTCAATTTAACGCAATCACCAAGGCGAGAGAAAGCCCTATGAAAATCTATGAGTTTGCAAGCGCTCCCAATTGTCGTCGAGTTCGCATGTATCTTGCGGAAAAAAGCATCGAAGTGGAATTTTCCCATGTAGATATCGCCAAGGGCGAAAACCTCAGCCCCGAATATCGCAGCAAAGATATCAACAAAAAAGTCCCTTTATTAGAATTGGATGATGGCACTTATATCTCAGAATCTGTAGCCATCCAGCGTTACTTCGAAGAACTACACCCAGAACCGGCACTGTTTGGCCGCGATGCAAAAGAAAAAGCGCTGGTGGAAATGTGGAATCGCCGTGCCGACTTCAACTTAATGTTCCCAGTGGGCATGTGCTTCCAACATGTATCAGGCTTTTTCAAAGACCGCATGAATGTCTACCCGGAGTTTGGCGAGGATTCCGGTAAGCGCGCAATAAAGTTTATGGGCATCCTCAATGATCACTTCTCGGATCATGAATATCTGGCAGGTGACTATTTTTCTGTAGCGGATATCAGCATGGTTTGCAGCCTGGATTTTGGTAAAGTGCAAAACCTACGCCCGGATGCCGAAAAGCACCCCCACCTGATACGCTGGCGTGAGCAACTCAAGCAACGCCCGAGCTTTAAAGCCTAAAGTGAGTTTGACAGGTCCTAGCCGCAAGACCTGATGTGATCTAGCTCTATAGCCACGTAAAGAGCCAGCAGACACCACACAAAAAAATGCCCCGATTCACAAGAGAGCGGGGCATTTTTTATGCAACAATAATTTTTTTATTAATCTTTAGCGGGTAAAACCTCCACCGGGCCGATATCCAGGGCTTCAACCTCTCCTTTAATCTTGTCCAGATCACCAACAATGACCCAGGTAAATTGATCTGGAGCGAGAAACTCCTGTGCCGAGGCCTCAACCTGCTCTTTCTTCAGCGCCGCAACCCGCTGGGGATATTCGGCGATGTAATCTTCTGGCAATCCTTTTTCCACCTGCCAGTTTATACTGGAGAGCAGCTGCCCCTTGGTTTGGAAACGAGCGCTCTGTTTAAGCACTTCATCGTTTCGGTAGTCCTCCAGCTCCTTTTCTGTGATCGGCCGATCAGCCAAATATTCTCGATATTCTTTGATCAACTCTTGGATTGCAGGGGCCGTTTTATCGGTCTGAACCGGGGCAAATAGAATGTAAGGTCGCTGGCCTTCGGTATCCATGGAAACCGCACGGGCACCATAAGACCAATGCTTATCCTCGCGCAGATTCATATTTACCCGGGAGGTAAACTTGCCGGCAATCGTATTTGCCATTGCCTCAAAGGCTTCCGCCCCCTTTGGCTGCCAGGGCGGCATCACCAGCCCGGCCATAATATAACTCTGCTGAGCGCCGGGGCGGTCCAGGAGATAAACCCTGGCCTTTTCAGGGCGCGTCACCTTGGCCACTTCAATCTTTGGTAGCGCCTGCTTAGGAGCCTTCCAGCCACCCAGAGTTTCATTCAGCAGCGGCTCAATCTCTTTTTCTGTCACGTCACCAACGATGGTGAGCGTGGCGTTATCCGGGCGCACCCAGGTCTTTTGGAAGTTCACCAGGTCTTCGCGAGTGATCGACTTAATGCCCTCAGGTGTGCCTGAGCCGGTCAAAGGGGCACCGTAAGGATGCTCGCTACCAAAGAGCAGTGGCGGTAACTCGCGCAGAGCCAGCCCTTGCGGCTGCGCCTTTTCCTGGGCAATGGCATCCAAGCGATTGGACTTTACCCGCTCGAGATCGGATTCAGGGAAGCGGGGCTCTGTCACCACCTTGGCAAATAGCTCCAGGGAGGGTTTCAGTTGCGACTTGAGAGCACTCATGCTGATAGAGTTGTAATCCAGACCGCTACCTCCTCCGATACTAACTCCCAGTTCCTCGGCCCTGGCACTGAACTCGAGGCTGTCCAGGTTTCCGGCGCCTTCATTCAGCATCTGTGCGGCCACTGAAGCGAGTCCGGGTTTGTTTTTATCTGCGGAGGCGCCACTGCGAAACTGCAAATTCATCAGTACAACTGGTGTATCGTGGCGCTCAGCCAGAACCACCCGGAGTCCATTTTTTAGAGTGAAATTCTGCTGTTTGGGCAATTCCAGCTCTACATTTTTATCGACCTCCGGCAGCTTACTGCGATCCGCACCCACTGTTGCCGCGGTGTACTGCTGCTGGGGCTCGATAATCAAGGTATAAGAGTCATCCTTAAGCCACTGCTCGGCGACGTCCTGCACCTCGCGGGCTGAAACCTTGGCATAGTCTTCGACGCCTTTCAGCAATGCGCCGGGATCATCGTAATAAAATTCCGAGCGGGCCAGAATATCGCTTTTCCCCCCAAAACCACCGGTTTTTTCCAGGCCTTTAACCAGGTCGGCAAACTCGCCCTGCTTTACCCGGCGCAGCTCTTCTGCACTGACGCCGTTTTTGGCAAATTGCTGCAATTCCTTATTTAAAAGTTTTTCAACTCTATCGACAGACTGACCCGGTTTTACATCCACCACAATAATCAGCTGCCCAGCCAACTGGCGGCCGTAGTAAAAAGCACTCACACTGGTGGCCACTTTTTCATCTCGAACCAAGCGGCGATATAGCAGAGAGTTTTTGCGGTTTGCCAGCAGGGAAGTCATCAACTCCAGCGCATGCTCTTCCTCGCTGCCCACTGCCGGCACATTCCAGACCTTATAAATACGGGTTTGCGGCACCTGATCGTATACGACCTCCCGTTTTTTCACCTGGGAAGGCAACTCCCAGTTTTTGATGCGAGGTTGCACCTTGGTACTGGGAATATCCGCGAAATATTTGCGCGCTTTGGCCATCGCTTCATCGACGCTGATATCACCGGCGATCACCAAGGTGGCGTTGGCCGGTTGATAGTGATCCGCAAACCACTTTTTAACGTCTTCGAGACTGGCATTGTCCAGGTCTTCCATAGAGCCGATAGGCGTCCATGAATAGGGGTGATCCGCCGGGAAGGTACTTTTGGCAATGATGTCGAAAGCCTTACCGTAGGGCGCATTTTCACCCTGGCGCTTCTCGTTTTTTACCACCCCGCGCTGCTCATCGAGTACTTCCTGGGTGATGGCGCCCTGGAAATGACCCATCCGGTCAGACTCCATCCATAGGGCCATATCCAGAGCACCCTTGGGGACGGTGGCAAAGTAATTGGTACGGTCGTTACTAGTGGTGCCGTTCATATCGGTGGCACCGGAGCGCTGGAAAGGTTCGAAGTATTCACCGGGGTAGTTCTCACTACCGTTGAACATCAAGTGTTCAAACAGGTGCGCAAAGCCGGTTTTACCTTTCGGCTCGTCTTTGGAACCCACTTTGTACCAGATATTGGTAGAGACAACCGGAGCCTTGCGATCCTCGTGCACAATCACAGTCAGTCCGTTGGGGAGAACTTCCTTGTGAAACGGGATATCCAGTTGAGGGGGCGGTACGAAAGCTTTCTTATCAATAGCCGCATTTTTACTACTTGCAGCGGCTTCCTTGTCCACAGAAAGAGCGTGGGGCGTATTGTCCGTAGACTGGTCACAGCCGGCGAGACCGGCAGTAGCGATAACGATACTGAAGAACACTGGACGCAAGTCCATATTGTCACTCCCTAGTAATAACCGCGGATTCAGGATGGCAAGTTTAGGCCAGTATCCAATCCATTTACTGGCTAGCCTTCCGCAGTAATAAACCACAAACCTGGTACCAGAATGAGGTACCAAGTCACTACATCAATCTTCAGACAAAAAAATGGGCACTAAAGTGCCCAAATAAATACATCACAGAGAGAAGCGATGATGCCAATCGCCAGGGATCAGGTCATCGGCACATCTCCCGTGCCGAATTAGATTATGCTGCCACAGTGCCGGACTTGTTTTCCGTATCACCGGTCACGGAGTGGTGTCCAAAGCGCTCTTCAGCGATACGGTCGGCCACATGCGCTGTGGTCTCACCGGTCTCATCCGCGCGCTCAAACACTTCTTTCATGGTGCTGCCGATCTCTTCGATATGGGCACGCACCTCTGCGGCGTCGTAGTCACCCTTTTGCTGGTAGTAAACGTCGATAATACCACCGGCGTTGATCACGTAATCCGGCGCATACAAAATACCTTTCTCGCGCAGAGCAGCTGCATGGCGCTCCTCAGCCAGCTGGTTATTGGCTGCACCAGCCACAGCGCCCACTTTCAGGCGGGAAATGGTGTCGTCATTGAGGATGGCACCCATCGCGCATGGGGCAAACAGATCCACATCCAGATCGAAAATTTCATCGGCGGTAACGGCAATAGCACCCAACTCGGTTACTGCACGGTCGATGTTATCTTGGAAAATATCGGTGACAAACAGCTCAGCACCGGCATCTTTCAGTAGTTTGCCCAGGCGAAAGCCCACGTTACCAACGCCCTGGATAGAAACTTTCAAGCCTGTGAGGTCTGTTTTGCCCCAGCGGTGCTCGACAGCAGCCTTGAGGCCGACAAACACACCGTATGCCGTGGAGGGAGAAGGGTCACCGCCGTATTCAGAGCCCGCAAACAGGCCGGATACGTATTCGGTGGTCTCACCGATAATGCTCATATCGGCAACACTGGTACCGGAGTCCTCTGCGGTGATATAGCGGCCGCCCAGGGTGTTGATGAACTCGCCCATAGCGCGCAATAGCTCGGGAGTCTTTTCCTTGCGAGGATCGCCGATAATGACTGATTTACCGCCGCCCAGCTTCAAACCTGCCATAGCGGACTTGTAGGTCATCCCACGGGACAGGCGCAGAACATCATTCAAAGCCTCGCCGTCATCGGCGTATGGCCACATGCGGCAGCCACCCAGGGAGGGACCTAAATTCGTATTGTGTACCGCGATAATTGCCTTGAGACCACTCTTAGCATCTTGGTAAAACGCCACTTGTTCGTGTTTATCGTAGGCGGAATGGGAAAAAATACTCATTAACTGTTCCTCTCCGGAAGGCCGGTTCTACAGCTGGGGAACAACCACAGCCCTTATCTGTTTTTATTTAGGGGTAAGATTATATCTAGCTTCGGCAGACAAAGTTTGCATATTTTGCACAGAACGGCGCTGGAATAGCTAAATTCTCACACAGATTATTCTTTTTTAGGATAATTAACTTTACGGAAACATAGAGGGCTATACAGTCATCAATCTTGACAGCTACTTCAACCTAGTACCTTTGCGCTTGATCAAACTGGGATATTTTCTCCTATCCCAGCACCCTGTTACCCGCTGCACCTTGGTCTGGTAGAATCCGCGCCTAAATCGACCCGAGAGATAAACTCGATGCTGAATGCCGACGCTCTGAAACAACTTTCACAACTGAAAACAGATATTCGCTCCAGTAAGGAGTTTGCCGAGGGCCGGGTTCGCGGCAGCAACGGCAAATTTGGCTTTGTGGAGCTGGAGGATGGACGCGAGGCTTTTTTGCCTCCCAATGAGATGGAACGGGTTTTCCCCGGTGATCGTGTTCGCGTCAGCCTCAGCGAGGAAAAGAAGGGCAAGCTCAGCGCTGAGTTGGATACCCTGATCGACAGCCAGCTGGATTATCTGGTGGGGCAATATGTACAGCGGGGCCAAGGGCATTTTATCCAGCCCAGCCAAAATGGCCTGTCGCGCTGGATCTTCCTGCCACCCAAGGCCCGTGGCAAGGCCCAGCCCGGCGAGTTTATCGCCTGCAAAATCAATCGACACCCTTTTAAAGATGGCCGCGCCCAGGCAAAAGTGGAAACGGTCATTGGCAAACCCGATATCCCCGGTATCGAGCATGCCTATGTGGTCGCGCAATTCAAATTGCCCGAGCAGTTTGGCCAGGCAGCAGAAGCCCAGGCAAAGGAAATCAGCGCGCAACTCACTTCAGTGATCGCTGAGCGCCAGGATCTGTCCGAGTTGGGTTTTGCCACTATCGATGCGGAAAGCACCCGCGATATGGATGACGCTCTCGCCGTCAGCATCCGCGACGGCGGCTGGACCCTGCATATCGCCATCGCCGACCCCTCCAGTGTGATTGAGGCCGGCAGCGCCCTGGACAAAGAGGCCCTCGCACGCGCTCACAGCCAATACCTGCCTGGTGAAACCCTGCCGATGCTACCGCGCAACCTGTGTGAAGACCTATTCTCCCTGGTACCTGGAGAACTGCGCCCAGCCCTGGTGGTTCATATCGATATCAACAGCGATGGCAGCCTGGGCGAAAGCCGCTACGAATATGCCGCGATCAGCTCCCAGCACAAACTGAGCTACATCCAGGTGAGCCAGTTTATCGAGGGCGACGAATCCGCTGTACCGGAAGAGCAGAAACAGAGCCTGCGCAACCTGGCTGCCGTTTATGAAGCCCGCTCTGCTTATCGCGCAAGTCACTCCCTGGCGATGGAAGACCGCCCTGACTACGAAATTCACCTCGATGACAAGCGCAAGATCGCACGTATCGAAAAGCAGGAGCGCAATGTTGCTCAGCGCATGGTGGAAGAAGCCATGCTCGCTACCAATATCAGCATCGGCGGCAAACTGGCAGAGCTGCAACAGGGCTGTTTCTCGGTACACCTGGGCTTCCGTGAGGAGCGCATGGGTGAAGTCCGCAGCCTCCTTAAGGAGTTACTGCCCGAGCATGCAGAGAAAGACCTCAGCGAGCTGCCGCATTACCTGGCCCTGGTTAAGCACCTTGAAAGCCATGAAGATGCTCAGATGCAAAACCTGCTGGCGGTACTGAAGCGTATGCTGCGTCCCGGCCAGCTAGACAATAAAGCTGGGGCACACCTGGGCCTGGGTCTCGAATCCTACGCTACCGTGACCTCTCCTATCCGCAAGTACAATGACCTGCACAACCACCGGGTATTGCGTGCCGCCCTACAGGATGACACTGCCGTGGCGATGAGCGATGAGCAGATCGAATCCCTGCAGGAGAGCCTGATCCGCGGCCGCCAGGCCAATCGCGCTCTCGAGCAATGGCTTTACACCCAATTTATGCAGGACAAAGTTGGACAAGAGTTCACTGGCAAGATCACCCTGGTCAATGGTGCCGGACTCGGTGTGCGCCTGGATGAATTTGGTATCGATGGGTTTGTTCGCCTAAACGGGGATAAAAAGAACCTACCGAATTTTGACGGCAAGCACCTGACCCTCACTTACAACGAGCAAAGCTTCCAGCTAGAACAGGCTATCAAGGTCAAAGTTTCCTCTGTAGATATCGACAAGCGTCGCATTTCTCTCGAGCTTTTACAGGAGAGTTCGCCAGGCGACACAGCTGCAGATAAATAAGTTCAAAAAACCCAAAGAGCCCAGCACCCGCTGGGCTCTTTACTGTTATGCCCAAACCGCCCAAATTTTAGGGCACTGCATAAAGCCACCCCATAACAATCACTCGAGGCCACCAATGAGCAATATTGCTGAGCTGAACCCCACACCACTATGGAAGCACTTCGCCAAGCTCTGCGAAATTCCCCGCCCATCCAAGCATGAAGATCGCGTTGTCGAATACATTGTGGATTTTGCCAAGCATCGTGGTTTAGAGGTTCAGCTCGACGAAATCGGTAATGTCATTCTCAAGAAGCCGGCCACACCCGGCATGGAAAACCGCAAGACACTGGCCCTGCAAAGCCACGTAGATATGGTGCCGCAGAAAAATGCCGATACGGACCATAATTTTCTGACAGACCCGATCAAACCCTATGTCGATGGCGAGTGGGTTACCGCGGAAGGTACCACCCTCGGCGCCGACAATGGTATCGGAGTGGCCGCTATTCTCGCCCTGATGCAATCCACAGATATCCCCCATCCAGCCCTGGAAGCACTACTGACCATTGATGAAGAAGCGGGTATGACCGGGGCCAAAAACCTGAAGCCCGGTTATTTTGAAGCAGACTTGCTGTTGAATCTCGACACGGAAGATGAAGGGGAGCTCTACATCGGCTGTGCCGGTGGTGTCGATGTTAATGTCACCCTGCCCTACAGCGCCGAACCATTGATGGCTGATGCTGTGGCTTTCAAACTGGCAGTGCGCGGTCTGCGCGGTGGACACTCTGGCCTGGATATCGACAAGGGCCGCGGTAATGCCAATAAAATCGCCAACCGCATTATTGATATCGCCCTTCGATCCATCCCCCAATTACGTATTGCCAACCTCGACGGTGGCAGCCTGCGCAATGCCATTCCACGTGAGTCCTTCAGCACCCTAGTCGTACCTGGCAACGCGCAGAAACAGCTTCAAGAAATTGTTGAGAATGAAAGCGCACAAATTGCTCGCGAACTCGATAACGAAGCGGCGCTGGAAATCTGCTTGGAAGTAACCGAAGCACCGGCGAATATCATGGACGAGGCGAGTCAACTGAAGTTAATTCGCGCTGTTCGCGCCTGCCCCAACGGTGTCGAGCGTATGAGTACCGCTCTGGAGGGTATTGCCGACACATCTAACAACTTGGCCCGTGTGGTCACCATGGAAAAAGACAGCCAGCACCAGGTACACATCCAGTGCCTGGTACGCAGCCTGTCCGACAGTGCCCGAGATCAACACGGTCTTGATGTCGCCGCCACTTTCGAACTGGCCGGCGCACAAGCCAAGCTGGATAACGCCTACCCCGGTTGGACACCGAACCCAGCATCACCACTTCTTGCCATGATGAGGGAAGTGTACAGGGAAATGACTGGTGAAACTGCAGAAGTAAAAGTCATCCACGCCGGCCTGGAATGTGGACTTTTGGCCAAACCATACCCCAACTGGGATATGGTCTCCTTCGGCCCAACCATCCGCCGCGCCCATTCTCCCGAAGAGAGAGTGCATATCCAGAGTGTGGCCAACTTCTGGGATTACTTTATTAAAGTTGTCCAGGCCATTCCGGCTCATCAATAATTAGATGCTTAGTCTATTGACTAATCTCCAGTAGCACTCTCCTTATTCATTGCCTGCCCTTCAGAAACTATTTCTGAGAGCAGGCAATACCTACCAAGTCTACAACCTTATTTACCACATCAGTTGTAATTTTTAGTCCACCAAGAAATTAATAAAATATTTTTTATTTTACAGAAGTAGCTTACCCCCTTTCATAAAAATCCTTGCAAACAAACTCTGTCGAAGGAACTTCCCTAGAACCCTATAGGTCAATACAATCGCTTTAAGAAAACATGGAAGAAACAATGAAAAGTTTGATTTTTGTCGGTATCCTTTTCCCCTCATTCGCATTCGCAAACATGGATAATCACTTAAGCCTTGGAGTAGGCACACAATATGGAGGACTTTTAGGCATAAAGTATTCAACCACCAATGGGCCCAACACTTTTTATATTGGAGCAGGGCTAGCCGACAATTTTGATGAAGAATACGGGATATCGCTCGGCTGGGAAAGAAGTCTCAATCCAAAACACTCCCTTGGTCTGCTAGTAAGAACAAAAGAACTAAGTTGGGAGCATTATATTTATGAAAACTCAAACTTACTTACGACTTCACCAAATGACCAGACATCAGCCAAGTTTAAATATAAAGGACGCTATGAAAGCTATATCGCAGGATCTTACACTTATTTCTTTAACAGATATGACGAAGCCAGCCTCCTAGGTGGCGTAAGCTTTGGAAAATCCTATCTAAAGACCAATAAAGATGGCTCATTCAGAGATGGGACCGAACTCAAACTGCACTTCGGCTATCAATTCTAAACCTTCATAGAAACCAATATAAATGAGAATTCTAACCCTATCTATTTGCTCTCTCCTACTAACGGGATGCGGCACCTTCACCACCCTCTCCAGCACAGATCGTGAAATTTCTGCGAATTTGAAAAGGCAGAAGTCCAACTGTGAATCCATCCCGAGAGTCTACAGTGGGCTTTCTTACAATATGTGTAAAATGCATTCAGATAGTGAATCGATTAATGTCGACCTGCTTCTCGGTGTATACCTCTTAGATAGCGTACTATCTACCGCAACGGATACAGCCGTGCTCCCATTCACTATCTACAATCAACACAAGAATGGCAACATTTCAGTCGCCAACGGGCAGTATTAGCGAGAACAACTTAACCAGTAAGAAAAAATTTTAGTCAGCTGGCAGATCTATAATCCCTCGATAGCTGCCAGCCTCCTGCCAAAAGAAACTCCCATCTCCAAAACCCCAATAGATATTGCACTACCAGGAATATTATGAGATTCATCATTCACCCGCTCTAAGGCGGATATTGAGAAATCCAATGTCTGGCAATGTCTGCCCTTCGACAAATCCATACTTTTTCGTGATTAAGGATATAATCCAGAAAACGGATCAAAGCCATGGCTCGAGCCGGGTGACCACTGATACGACTATGCAATCCAACCGTCAACATTTTTGCCTGACTCTCCCCCTCCTGCCAGAGAAGATCAAAACTATCCTTTAAAAGATGGAAAAACTCATTTGAAGAGGCGCAGCCGTTTGGAAGAAGATATCGAACATCATTACTTACAAGGGTATAGGGAATAATTAACCAAGGATTTGGCGTATTGCTCCAATAAGGTAAGTCATCACTGTAGGAGTCCGAACTATAGAGTAAGTCCGGCATTTCCCCGAGGAGTCTACGACTGTTTACACTAGTGCGGCCGATATACCAGCCAATTTCTTTCTCTCCAGTCAGTCTTTCAATACTTTTACGCGTTTTTTGTATATGCTCACGCTCAATCTCTTCGCCAATGTGCCGATAATCTAACCAGCGATACCCATGTCCAGCGAGCTCATGACCTGCAGCTACCAAGGCTTTTGCTAGGATTGGGTTTAATTCCAGAGCCAACCCACAAGCAAATACCGTTAACGGAAGATTATGAGAGTTAAAAATATTGAGAATACGCCATACACCTGCCCGACTGCCATACTCATACATGCTTTCAACACTGAGGTCTCTTTCCCCTAAGCGTGGCTCCCTACCGAAAAGTTCATGTAGATAGGCTTCAGATTGATCATCGCCATTTAATACACAAGATTCAGCGCCCTCTTCAATATTCAGCACAAATTGAACGGCTATCCTGGCTCCATTTGGCCACCTGGGATCAGGGGGATGCCCAGCATAGCCTTGCAGATCGCGCTCGATCATCAACCCAACTCAAAGGTGGTCACGCCAAAAACCCGCTCATTGGCAATATCAGGCTTAGGGCCAAGATACATACGTGCGCAACCGAAAACCTCCTTCATATTATATTTTTTTACCAGAGCCATAGCTTCTGGATTATTTTCTGGCACATCCAAAAATATTGGACCAACCTCTACAGAACTGGATAACTCTCTCAATAGAGCTTCGGCCAATTCACCGCTATTGGCAAATAAGGGCCCCACCTTATAACCATCTGCACAGCGACGGATAACCCCATAACCGCAGAGTTCCCCCGATTGCATCAGACCTAAAGCCTGAACGCCCTCCGGACTCAACCAAGTACGCAGGAATTTCTCCCTGCACGCAGGGAAGCAAGTCAGGTCATATTGAAGTAGCTGATCAAAAGGAATATCAGCGAGAGGACAAATCTCATACTCGCTCGCGCTATTATTAGCTTTGCTTAGAGGTTTATCCATACTGAAGCGCAGGTTGCGATGGGAGAATTCAAAACCTCCTTCCCCATAGAAATCCTGCATTTGAAATGCGGCATCCAGACCCACGGAGGCTCCCGGAGATAATCGCTCAAGCATTCGTTGACGACGGTGGTACCAGAGCTTACGACCAAAGCCCAATCCGCGATATTCTGGCTTTACGATGAAAAAACCCATAAAACCATATTTTCCCTCATAAGAGGTTACGGAGCCCCCACCAATCATATTTTCCTGAACCAGTGCAGCGATAAATGCTTCTGAATCCGCTTGCCAAAAAGCTTCAGCGTCATGTACTCCCGGGTTCCACCCCTCTTGAGCTGCCCAGTTCACCAAGACATCGACTTCAGGGCGCTGCATATTACGCATGATCATTGTATCTTTCATATCCACCCCTATATGTAAAAAAGCGATCTACCGTGCTTTTGCAAACGCACTTTAAAGCCCACAAACAGTAGCCAGTAGCTTCCTGTCAAGAAAACTTAACTTTTTGGTGCAAGAAATTTAAACGGTGTTGCCGGTTTTAATTGTGAGGAGATCTCCCCCCCAATATCGCTGGGAGTATCCATCTTCAAGGACAAAACCTTCGCCCCACTTTTGAAATCTAAATTACTGAAGTCTAACCATACTACCGAGGGGTTAATCACAGAATCAAAGTAATAACGCATCTTCTTTTGATCTATGACTGAACGCCAAAGTGTCGAGGCAATATTAGGTTTTCCTGGACTACTCATTCCCAAAGGTACACTGATAGCGCGCACCTGAGAAAATACAGAAGCAATTGCATCGCGACGATCCTTAAACTTTGGAGAAGACTTAAGAGCAAAACTGGCACGAACAAATCGATCAGCAGCACTTATGGTTCCCGGTAAAAAATTATCACCGCCTATTTGACTCCAGTAGGTATTAATCGCAAGTTGTTGATCATATACCGGGGAGTTCGTCATCACCTTGTACTGTTTACCATGGTGTACTTGTAACTTCCCATTGATATACTCAAATATGGCTGAATCTCCACTGGGATCAGAAATTGCAATATGCGCCGAGGCTGGAGAACCATCAGGTAGATTAGCCCCAACCACTGTAAACGGGTCGGCTTCCATGGCCTTAACTACTTCATCAACGGTTGCGTAATTATCCAGAATATATTGGAGCCATGCACCAACCGAGATTGTTGGTTTACCACGTTTTTTGGGGTTTCCATAATCAGCTTCAGCCAAATAGAGAAGGTTTCCAACCAACCCAGCCTCATTAAGCCCATCGGAAGTTGCCGCCTCATAAATACTAATCACTACCGAACCATATTTTGAAGTCCAAGTTATTGATCCCTCCCCTACGCCACCATTTCTTTGCATCCCTTTAGGGAACAGCCAAAAATCCATTGCCGCCTTGGTATCATTCCAGTCCATGCTTCGCCCAGTAATATAATCTCCATCGCCAGACTCATAAAAAATTCTGGTACATGCACTGGCATCTCCAAGACTCAAACCAACAGTTAGAGCCAAAGCACCACCCAACAGGTTGCGAACAAATTTTTTGGCAACACCTTTTTTATTGATATCCATATCTAAGATTCCTCTTGAATACATTCCCCATATTTTGACGAACCAATTCACAGCCCCTCAATTCACAGCCCCTATTGGAGGTTGGCGGAAAATCAAAGGATCTTCAAAGGCCAATTCTAGCTTTAGCAGGTAATAATAAATGGCTCTAAGAAGAAGGGGGCGAAACTGATTCAGCCAAAAACCCCCTAATCTACCTAGCACCCCAATAAAGGCGTTTAAACACTCATTTTGAATCAGATTGCAGCCATTCGCCTTGGCGGCCTAACTCTTCAGCAAGACTCACCCCCTTAAAATTAGATAAATATCAGCGTATTATTTCACTCACAACAAATCTTTGGATATCTGTGTAATTACAAGCAGCTTGGCAGACCATTCTTCTTTATGGCTTTACCTCGTTCAGACTGCTGTAATATTCAATGCCATAACGTTGACCAATATGGCTCACTGTGATCAGCAGCTAATCGAGACGGAGAGGCTTTATGAAGGCTATAGGAAGACTGGTTATTCTTGTTAAAGACTACGAAGAAGCTATTGTATTTTACCGTGATAAACTTGGCTTCGAGGTATTTGTTGACTCAGAGACACCCCCACTAAGATTTGTTCACCTGCGACTCCCCCAACAAAAAGATATGGGAATATGGCTTCTACAGGCCTCCTCCAATGCACAATTGGAACAGGTGGGCAGACAGACCGCAGGCCAACCCTGCGCGGTTATTTACACAGAGGACTTCGAAAACGAATATCAACGCCTGAGAGGGAATGGGGTGAAGTTTACAAAGCCTAGACTCTCTGATTCCAGTGCTGAATTTGCGCACTTTGAAGATCTTTATGGTAATGAGTTTGTACTCGTACATCTGAAAGCAGAGGTTGTTGATTAACCCGTTTTTACTATCAAACTTGCCATTCCTATCACTTATCTGAGGTAGTAGGGATCACTATTTTTACATCTCTGCGCCCAATATCAGCGTTTAACTCCATTATCAGGGTACAAACCCTATTATTAAAAAACTTCCTGTTTACATCCCTTTCCCTATCACATATAAATCGAACAAGACTCACGCTATGAGTACCAATTCCCATAATTTTCACGCCTCCTGATCTGATTATCACTTAGTGCAGATCAAAATTTCGGCACTGGCTGTGCCATGCTCAGCCCAACGCTGGTGCGTTATAGAATAGAAGGAAGGTTGTTTCTTAACAGAATATCAATTGGAAAAATATGCGGCCTATGCAGGCCATTGAGCCCCGGGCGCCAACTCCAAGAAAGAAGAAGCCCGAGGCTCGATACAATCATTTGGAAGTATTATGAAAAGAAACCTGATTATGCTGGTCCCTGGGCTTACCAGGGTCACCAGCACCGCACAACTTTCAGAGTTTACCGAGGGTTTGATTGCTGCAAGTGAACGCATGCCCCTCGCCCATATAGCCGCCCCCTCTATTCCCCCAGGGGTTCAGCGCCTGCGAACCACCGCAGCCAGCCAAGAGATAGAACTGGACCTGGTTGAAGCCTACTGGAACGACCTGGTACCTAGCATCACCCAGCAGACACTGAAGACACGCCTCGCCAGGGGCTTTTCGCTCATTTGGTTCTGGCTCGCAAACCTGCATATTTGGAAAGGGGTATTGCGGCGTAAGTACCTAACTTTTGGACTCACCCTGTCTGCGCTAGCTTTCATTGTTTGGTACCTAGGTACCATTATCTTATTTGTAGAAGCCATAGAGCCCGCAGCGGATAGTCCTTTCTTCCCTTTAGTAGAGGAACTTAAAAAATCTGTTGAATATATAGGCGGTTGGCGGATCTGGGCAGTGGCAACCGCAGTTGTAGCCCTAATGCCTGTTTCCCTGCTGGTAGATATCTCTGATTTCTGTAAGCGCTACTTAACCAATGAACCCGCAGCCCGCGGCAAACCCGCGGTACGCTTTGAGATTATTCGGCGCGTACGCGAGCAACTGCAGAGTAGCCTTGCCCTGGGGGATTATGAATCGGTGACCATTGTTGGCCATAGCTTTGGTAGTGTTGTCACCGTGGACCTGCTTGCAGATCTCCCTTCCTTCGGTACCCCTGTGCGTATTCTAACTATGGGCTCTTTAATCGAAGTTCTAGGTAAGCAGGCTCCCTGGCTGCAAAATGAGGTTCTGGAGTTGTCCCAACGCGATGACTTGATCGAATGGATTGATATCAAATCCCACTCAGACTGGTTTGCCAGTGGCTCAGCCGTACCAGAGGTGCATAATTGTTATGAGAAGGTTATCGGCTCCTATGGTACTTTCCCAGATAAAATTGCGGCAAAAGTACATTCTCGCTATTTCGACAACCAGGAAGCGGTCAGGCTTCTGTTGTCATATTTTGAGCGGCAGGAATCCACTAAGGTTGACTCCACTGAAAGTGAATCAGCCATGGAGCCAGCTTAAAATAAGCTGAGGAATGGCAGCTACCCAAACAGCTGCCGCTAACGCATAACAGAAACCACAATACTTACAACATGCCAACAGCAAGGAGAGTACAGATGTTGTCCACCCCATCCCAGGTAGCGTCAGCCCTGTTTTACCTAGTGCTAACTCTAGCCATCAGTGGATGTTCCCAGCTGGCTCCCAGATATGATGCGGAGCTCTATTCAGACTTGACCGAGGTGAACGCTGAAATCCTGCAGTTCTTTTCCTTGGTTTCCCACGGTACCAGTAAAGACTCTTATGCGGAGAGAAATCAAAATTACCATGCCTTAATTGGCAAGATCGATGCCCTGGCAATGCAATCCAACACTCGGCCAATCCCGAATAAGGATACACTCAAGAAAATCAACAATTATCTCAATTCCACAGGAGCAGATATCGCCTTTAACGAACAGCCACCCAGTGTCGATTCTCTGGAAAAAATTTCCTTGAGCCTAAATCGTATGCGCAAAGAAGATGAGGACAAAGGGCTTCGCGCTACAGTTGTAGCTCTTTTCAAAAATGAAATAGTCATTTCTATGGACCAGGCTCTAACCTACGAATCATTTCTAAACCGCTGAGGACTTTGCCATGTTACTGGACGTAACCCAATTGATATCCGATATAAAAGATGCAGCCTCTACTGTTATTGAGCATGACGTTACTGAAATTCGCGGTTTTTCAGATCGTCAGTTATCGGCTCTGGCTTTACAGGCAAAAATGATTGCCAAAGCCATTGCCGAAGGGGAAATCGATGATGAGCTGAGAGATTACTTTCTGGACTCTATTGAGGATATGGCCTTGAATTTTGCCAAAACCCTGCGCGGTCTCCTCGCCATAACCATAGAGAAAGTCTGGAACGCAGTTGTGCGAGTAATTTGGAATGCACTCGAAGCTTGCACAGGGATTTCTCTGAAGATCGCCTCCTGAAGGCTCATAGCCACTCCTTCCCCATCCTTCCCATAGCTGAGGCGAATCATCTGTGGGAAGCGGCCAATACGGCTCCCTTTCCTTTTAACTGAGCTTTCTTACACACTCGTCAAGTCTTTCCCCCTTTTTCTTACATTAATCAATCGCCTGCATTAACACCTCCTGACTCCAACGCTATCCCTATCTCTTCACAATTTGGTCAAAAGAGTTTCACAGGTCTGTAAGGAATTTTTCATCGGAAGCCGTCAATGTACGCGCAAAACGCGCCGGGCATATAAATACCCCGCGTCTGAAATAATTTGATAACAACTAAAGAGTTACCCGATGAATACCAGAAGAAACTGCCTCGCTTCGGCTATTGCTATTATCACTCTGACCAACGCAAATTCTTTAATAGCGCAGCGGTCTAGTAGTGGCCAAATAGAGGAAGTGGTTGTTTTAGGGGCAAGCGCTACTTTTAACAGCAGTGAAGTCTCCGAAGCTATGCGCAAACAGCAGTCCTCTATAACCAGTGTGAATGCGTTGATCGACAATCTGCCCGGGGTCTCTGTCAACGAAGGCGATACTTACGGCTTTGATGACTGGTCTACCAATATCAGCGTGCGGGGATTTAGCAACAGTCTGGATGAGCAGCAAATCGGTACTACAATAGATGGCATTCCCAATGGCGGGTCCAATTATGGCGGGGGCTCCAAGGCAAATCGCTTCGTGGATCCCGCCAATATCGGCTCGGTAGAAGTATCCCAAGGTACCGCAGACATTGCCTCTCGCTCCCATGAAGCCCTAGGTGGCACCATCGATTACCGCACTGACGACCCAGCCGATCATCGCCGCAGCCGTATGGAACTTGCCGCCGGGGAATTCGATGCGAGACGCCTCTACTACCGTTTCGATACCGGCACCTTTGCAGGCAATACTAAAGCCTGGATTTCCTACTCCACTCAGGAAGCCACCGACTGGATCACTGAAACAGCCGAGAATGAGCGTGAGCATATCGCCGCTAAACTGGTAACCGGATTGGAGAGAGGCTCTATCAAAGCCTATATTTCCTACGATGATATTCACGAGGACAATTACCAGCGGGTTTACTCAAATGCACAATTTGAAGAGCACCCGGAAAATGATTTCCTCAGTGGCGAATGGACCGGAATTCCGTATAACGACCAACTCTATCGCCGCGGCTGGTCCACCATCCGCGAGAATCTGCTAGCCTACACCCAATTAGATTTTGACCTGTCTGACCAATTCAATGTAGAAGGTGGAATCTACTATCACCGCAATGAAGGTCGCGGAGACTGGGTACCCCCTTATCTGGTCAATATCACTGATGATGGCAATAACGGCCAATCCGAGTTCCTCGGGGGGACTACAGCAACTGGAGGTACTCAACTAGATAAGATTTATTTTGTAGATGCCAGAGGCAATGCTCTCGCGCCTGAGGAAGATTGTTCCTTCTCTGTGAATAATATTTATGGCCCTTCTGGGAAGGAGTACGATCCGCGCTGCTATTCCACTGACACCATTCCCGTAATGTCTTATCGTCATACGCATTATGAAAAAGAACGCACAGGCCTGACGCTGGACTTTACCCACAACAGCCTTATTGCCGGTTATGAAAATACCCTGCGCGGTGGAATCTGGTATGAAGATGCCACCCGTGATGAATACCGTGACTGGCATAAGATCAGCGATGCCAGCCGAGGTGCCGACTTCAATGCCTCCCCCTATTGGATTCAGTACGATCGCAGCTACCCTCAAGAAACCCAAAAGTGGTACCTGCAAGATGCTCTCACCATTGATACTGTCACCTTGACCCTGGGGGCCAAGCAGTTCTTTGTGGATGTAGAGCGCAAGGATTTATTTAATGAATCCCCTAATGCAACTATCAATTCCGACTCCGATATCCTGATATCCACCGGCCTCACCTGGGAAACGCCTTTAGAGGGTATCGAGTTATTTGCCGGTTATGCCGAAAACTTTAAGGCTATTGGCGATAGTATCCTGGAACGACCAGAATCCGATTTGGATAACATTGAACCAGAAACTTCCGAAACTATCGAAATCGGTCTGCGCTATGCCGGTGATAACCTGACCTTAACCAGCACCTATTTCGAGAATGAGTTTGAGAATCGTATCATTTTCCTGGATAACAACAGTGCAAGCGGCCAAAACTACCTAATCGGCACCAATGGTACTTACTTTAACGCCGGGGGAATCGAATCCAGTGGCTTGGAGTTATCACTGGACTACGGCATCAGTGATTCGCTAAACCTTTATACTTCCTATACCCAGATCGATGCCACCTATATCGGTACTGGTGATGCCACCGTGGACGAAATATTGGGCCTCACCCCTGGTAATGATGTTGTAGGTATTGCTGATCACCTGCTCGTGATCGGCCTGGATTGGAACTCAGAAATCTTCTACGGCGGCATTTCCAGTAAATATACCGGTGATCGCCATGTTGACCTGGATAACACCTGGGTAGCCGACGCCTATATGGTGACCGATGCCTACCTCGGCCTGGATCTAGTAGATCTCAACCCAGCCCTCAGTGGGTTGAACCTCAATCTTGTAGTCAACAACCTATTTGATGAGGATTACCTGGGCACAGTGGTGTCCGGGGGAGCCTGGATAGGCGCACCGCGTACTGTTTCCCTATCTGCCACCCTAGATTTCTAAATCTGCACCAGACTCCAGGCACCACTTCGTTGGGTGCCTGGAGTCTATCCGTGCAAACCTTCAACAATCGTCAAGTTAATCCATTCACTTCTTTATCAGCCGGGTTAATATCTATAAGCGCCCAGCGGTTCAACGGCACATTACCAAACAAAGAATAATAAATTAGGACTATGCCCGCAGAGGACTCCTTAATGAAAGCATTTCTTATCACGCTATTGGCAATGGCAATTTCTACTGCCTCTTATGCCGCAGACAATCTGGTCCTTGTAACCATCGATGGCCTTCGCTGGCAAGAGGTGTTCAATGGATACGACCCTGAGCTTATCGATCACGAAAAATATACCGAAAATAAGCAGCAGTTGATTGAGCGTTTTGGCGGGAAATCTGCGGAGGAAAAACGCAAACAGTTATTGCCTTTTTTGTGGAGCACTGTAGAACAAAAAGGAACATTAGTTGGCAATCGCCACAAAAATTCCCTGGCTAACATCACCAACGGCTGGTGGTTTTCCTACCCTGGATATAACGAAATTTTAACCGGTCGTGCGGATCCAACAATAAATTCCAATGACCCAGTACCCAATTCAAATATTACCTTCCTTGAGTGGCTCAACAGAAAATCTCATTTTAAAGGTCACGTGGCCGTTTTTGGTAGCTGGGGAGCTTTCTCAGCCATTGTCAACCGTGAACGCAGCGGTGTTTTTATCAATGCGGGACTAGAAACAGCAGACTGGCCGCGCCTTTCACAACGCGCTCGTTTTCTTAATGAGCTACAGGAGCAATTACCAGTATTCTGGCCCGATGTAAGACCCGACGCCTTTACCTGGGGACTGGCCAAGGAATACTTAATTCAGAAGAAACCCAGAGTACTGTATATCGCACTGGGAGAAACCGATGATTTTGCCCACGATGAGCAGTATCACCAATACCTGGATTCAGCCCACCGTAGCGATGCCATCCTGGCCGACCTGTGGGAGACTTTGCAATCCATTGAAGGTTATCGGGACAATACCAATTTGATCATCACAGTAGATCATGGACGCGGCAATGCGGTTGAGGCATGGCCGCACCACGCCAGTGGCCCAGCCCTAACCCAGTATTTCGGTAAGGCGGATCATCCACATAAAGATGGCATACCCGGGTCCGATGAAATTTGGCTGGCAACCCTGGGCCCGGATTTTAAAAGATTTGGGGAACTATCCGGCGGCCCTACCCTTTATCAAAACCAAGTGGCCGCAACCGCGCTGCAGCTACTGGAACTCAACCCCATGGACTTTCACAGAGAAGCGGGCCCGGTTATGGCCAGTCTTTTAAAGGAAAAATAACCCTCAGCCACTCGGGGGAGCGCCCATACTCCCCCTAGCCCCTTCACTCCCCAACCCCACCCAAAAGGCGTACAAAAAACAGGCAATTCGTCTTTTGGAAACAGCTCACTAGCTGCCACGCCCCAGTTTCCGCATAATTAACGGCCGCACTCACAACTGAACACCAATGGCCTGATGTATGTGGTTTAAGAACCTTCGTATTTACCGCTTAACCAAAGAATTCTCCCTGGATGCCGAAAAATTAAACGAGCTTCTGGAAGCCCAGGCATTCGTGCCCTGCGGCAGCCAGGATAGTGTCCGCTACGGCTGGGTCTCTCCACTGGGCCGACACGGCAGCCAGCTGGTACATGCCACCAATGGCTACCTGATGATCTGCGCCAAGAAGCAGGAGAAAGTTCTACCTGCTGCCGTTATCAATGAGAAAGTGGAAGAGCTGGCCCAGGCGATTTCCGAGAAAGAGGCCCGACAGGTGGGCCGCAAGGAACGTCAAAACCTCAAAGATGAGGTACTGCTGGAAATGCGTCCCAAGGCTTTTGCTCGCTCCCGCCTGCACTATGCCTATATCGCCCCGCAGGAGGGCTGGGTTGTGGTAGATGCTTCCTCTGCCTCCGCCGCTGAAGAGTTGCTGGAAAACCTGCGCGAGGCCATTAGCAGCCTCGCGGTAGTGCCACTATCAGCCAAAAACTTACCGCAGCAGACAATGACCCACTGGCTCACCGCCCCCGAGGCCCCCGCTCAGTTTGATTTCGGCCACGAATGTGAACTGCGCGATCCAAAGGACAGCGGTAGCGTGATCCGCTGCAAAAACCAAGACCTATGTGCCGAGGAAATTCATAATCACTTGGTTGCCGGACTGCAGGTGCACAAGTTGGGACTGGTTTGGCGCGGTGGGGTCGACTTCCTGGTAGACGATCAACTCTCTCTAAAGCGGGTTAAGTTTAGCGATGAATTGCTGGAAAAAGCAGATGGCGCCGATGCCGAAAGTGCAGCACAGCGCTTCGATGCGGATTTTGCGGTAATGACACTGGAAATCTCAGCCTTGATCCGGGATCTGCTCAATGCCTTCGGTGGCATGAATACCGAATCTACCAGTGTAGAGGAGATTGTCGCCAAAGCCTCCCGCTCTGAAGCTGAAGACCTGGCGCGAGAAGTAGAGGAAGTAGTCTTTTAATACCTTCGCCTCACAGCACAAATATTGCGCTTAGGAGTACGCTTAGTGCTTTGAAGTGGTAACCAGCTACCAATTCACTGACTTCGAGTGGGGCAAAAGCCCCACTCAAGGCCAAAGTGCCAGTAGCTGCTTTTTTATCTCTACTAAATCTCTACAACCGGGCGACCCGCCTCATTCCACTGTACGTGGTACTTGCGCTGCTCGGGCTGATCTACACGTGAAAAAGTATGCGCGCCGAAGAAGTCCCGCTGCCCTTGCAACAAGTTGGCAGGCAGGGATTCCGAGCGGAAGGCGTCGTAATAACTTAAGGCCGAAGACAGCGCCGGCACCGGAATACCGTTCAGGGTTGCACTGGCAACCGCCTGACGCCAGTTAGCCTGGTGGTCGGCGATCTGCCGGGTAAAGAAGTCATCTAATAACAAGTTGGAGAGTTTGGGGTCTCTGTTGTAGGCATCACTAATGGACTGCAGGAATACCGCCCGGATAATACAGCCGGCGCGCCAGATTCGTGCGATTTCCGAGAAGTTCAGCTGCCAGCCCTGCTCCCGCGCAGCCAGTTTCATCAGGTCAAAGCCCTGAGCGTATACGCAGATCTTGGCACAGTAGAGAGCATCGTGTAGCTGCTGAATAACCTCCTCGCGTTGCTCTGCCGCCACCTGGGTGAGCTCCGGACCTTTGAGTTTCTTTGCCGCACGAGTGCGCAAAGTTTTGCGGGTAGACAGGGAGCGAGCGTAAACCGCTTCGGCAATGCTCGGCGCCGGACATCCCACTTCCAGACTACTAATAGCAGTCCAAAGACCGGTCCCCTTCTGGCCCGCACGATCCAGAATCACATCCACCAACGGCTGTTCGGTAACGGAATCCAGGGTAGACAGTACTTCCGCACTGATATTAATTAAATAGCTGTTCAATGGGCCCCGATTCCACTCACGGAACACTTCGGCAATCTCCGCCGGTGACATCGCCAGGGCACTGCGCATCACGTGGTAAGCTTCGCAGATCATTTGCATATCCGCGTACTCAATGCCGTTATGCACCATTTTCACATAGTGCCCAGAGCCAATAGGGCCGATATAAGCCGCACAGGGCTCCCCACCTTTCACCGGATTACCTGGCTCAAAGCGCTCGATGGGCTGACCGCTGGCCTTGTCTACTTTGGCCGAAATTGCGTGCCAAACAGGCTCGATACGGCTCCAAGCGTAGGGATCGCCACTGGGCATCAGAGACGGCCCAAAACGCGCACCCACTTCACCACCGGATACCGCCGTAGTGAAGAAAATCAGCTTACCTTCATAGCGCTTGGCACGCTCTACCGAGTCGGTCCAAAGGCTGTTGCCTGTATCCACAACAATATCATCGGCCTTGAGGCCAGCATCCAAAAGTTTGCTACAGACATCATCTACTGGAGCCCCTGCAGGCACAGAGAGAATGATCAGGTGCGGTGCTTTGACCTTAGCCAACAACTCGGTGTATGAATTACAGATTTCTACACGTGTAGGCTGATCACCACGTTCTTTTTTATCCTGCTCCAGCAGTGCATTGAGCCGGTTGTGATCCAGGTCGAAGGCGCAGACCCGATAGCCATTATCGGCCAGGTTCAGGATCAGGTTCTTACCCATCACACCGGCGCCGATAAAGCCAATGTCGCACTGTGAATCAGACATCAAATTCTCCGTCATAAGATAGGGGGGCTTTCAAGGGCGCGGAGTATAGCAACATGAATCAATGGTCGGGAGGGTAAAAATTCATCAAAGTAGCCATATCCCTCCAAAGGTACATCAACTACCAATAGGGTTTAGCCGATCACTAGCTTCAGGCGGTAAAACTGACCAACCCACCAAATATAATGCCACCAAAAGCCAACGGTGAAGATTTACGAGTAAAAGAGCTAAATCAACAACATTAAGAGGTAAGACTGATACAAATTACCAGAGAACTGCCAATAGGCAGGGATTATAAGAAGGCCTAATAGACCTCAATGAAGAGATTTAACTTATTAAACTTGTTGGAAACAGTGATACCCTTTACCAAGCCTCTAGGTTTAACAAACATCACTTATTAACCCCTTTCAAGGGGATTAATAAGTATCGATCAATCACGGAATTACTTTGAAACAGCATCGCTCGGCTACCTTTTAAAACAACCATCAGAAATAAAATTCACGAATAGATAGAAATTTCTGTTGGTTATGAAGAGCCTGTTTAGGAAATTTACTCAATTTCACGGCATTCCTAGAAACAGGCTCTGATAAGATCAGCTGAAAATTGTTACTATTTCTCGCCTGGAACCACCGCCTCCTTAAAAGCGGGGTATATATCCTTAAAGGCTAAGATTGCATCGGTATTTGCACTATTGAAAGTAGCACCAATTGCACGCCCTTTATCCGCAAAGATAATGGCATAGCTTAGGAAAGTACCACCGGAACCTGAATGGGTACTGACTCGTCCCAACCCTTCTTTGAACTTACTACCCCACCCCATAGGAAAGCGGTTATCTTTAGCCGCACCAAAATGCAACAATTGACAATACTCTCGAGTCAAAACTTTAGATTCCCCCTGCAAGCACTTCAAGTTCTCCATAAGCCATTTTCCATAATCCAGTACAGACAAACTAAGATCACCAGCCGGACCGAAAATAGTGGGTATGGTATTCTCTCCATTAGGATCGTCAGGAATAAGTTGGCCATCTTTACCAGGGATATGCCCATACACACCTTTACTATCATGTTTACCGGGCCAGCCGAAAATCGCATCAATTTCCAGAGGCTTGAAAACAAACTCTGTCATCAACTCCTCCCAGGGCTTACCGCTAACCTTTTCTAGCATGGAGGCAGCTAGCACATATCCAGCATTTGAATACCTGAATTCTTTGCCATCTTCCGCTGGTGAGGGAGGAAGCTCCAACATTTTGTAGACAAAACCCTTCCTAAGCTCCATGGCTTTTTTGGGAGAAAGTTCAGTATCCATAAATTTTTCTGGAATTTCAGAGAACTCTTCCTCCCCAGTCATTGGTTTGATCCAGGCCCGATGTGAAAGAAGATTAGAAAGTGTTGCCTGGCCATAGTTGTTCGCTTTCTCTTTCGGTATTTCAGGAAAGACTTCTGAAACATGAGTATCCCAATCAATTTTTCCCTTTATGACAAGAATAGCTGCCAGATAAGCGGTGAAAGCCTTGGTGTTAGAGCCAATATGCATTGGATCATTAATGGAAACTGGAGTTTCTCCACCAATTACTTTAGTACCCTTAACGCCCTGGTAAATTACTTCTTCTGGAGATACAAAGACCCAAGAAATAGCTGGTATCTCATATTCGGAGATAGCCCTGTCAAGTGCTGCTTCGGAGATAGCCCTGTCAAGTGCTGCGTCGAATAAAGCCTCTGCTTTAATGTTAGAGCTCTCTCCAGCAGCAAAACAAACTGTATAGCCTAGCAAGGCAATTAAAGCCGATATAAATGCAAAACCCTTCTTTAACATACAAATTCCTTAAACATAAAAGCCCTATCACATAAGGTATAAAATTAATATCTAATATAACCAATTACTGAAAATGGATTAAAAACGCCTGTGGATCTTACATAAAGCCGAAAGCCAATCAAAAGATTTTGATCGCTTATTTGGGTCAACTCACCTTACTTAATAGAAAGAGTTCTGAACAAACCATCAATCTAGAACATCAGCACAAATTATCACCCCAGCACTACTTAAACAACCAACAAGAAAGAAAGTGGATCCATTTGAGCACATATGAAACAGAGTTAACTGCAAACAGCTAGCTCTTTCTATACTTATTACAAACCCCTCAAATAAAAATATATTGCGTCTTCCACTTATCACTAGAATAACAAAATAGCGACCTACTTTTCATACAAATCAATCAAAAAATCAACCTAACATCAAACAAAAAGACATTAAAAACCGGCTAAAGCACACCGAAAAACTACGCACTAATAGTCTTTAGAAGTAAGAAAACAAGCTAAATTTCGTATTCACATATCTTATACAACAAAAAACCAATAACTCTTACAAACAATAATTTCACGTCGATTTTCTCTGCAAGACTCCCCCCTCTCCACCTACCGTGTCGTCTTTAATTATGAAAGGGCTTCCTTTCCATCGATGATGCGACGTTAAAAACATATAACTTAGGTTTGAGGAAATTATTATTATGAAAAAGATCCTTACTGCAGCCACTCTTTGTATCGCTACCGCAGGACTGACTGGCTTGGCTAGTGCCGCAACTTGGTCTCCTTCTGGCGCTATCGCCCTGGCGAATGTTGGAAACTTAACAGTTAAGAAAGGTATTCAACTCACCTGCTCCCTCTCCGGCAGTGTCAACTCAACCGGTACAGATGCTTCAGTAGGCAGCTTAGCGTTATCGGGAGGCTTTTTGAATATGTGCAACAGGGTTACTTTTAACAACTTACCCTATGAATTGGTTGGACACTCCAACAACAATGTCACCTTAAAGAATGTATCTGTTGCGGCTGTAACAGGAAATTGTGTGGGAGACCTTGTGGGTACATTTAATCAGGGAAATGGAAGAATAACCTTTAATAACGCACAAATCCCAAGCTCCGGTAGCGGCAGTGATTGTTTTATTAACGGCGTAATCTCAACCAATCCGCAATCATCATTTACCGTCCCCTAGCAAGAACGAAGTAAAACAAACATAGAAATACCGCTAGTTTTTACTAGCGGTATTTCTTTAATGAGAGCCTAATAGAATTAAAATCTTAAGCTTTCTTGTTTCCCATTCAGCACACACATCAAAAAATCAAGATATTCGAAAGAGCCTCTAAAATCTTTAATGTATATCACTTAAAATTACTGACAGTAGCATCTCACCGGCAATACAAAGTTATTTGTAGCGCCACAACAAACCAACAAAAACTTTCTTCTGTCAGCTCGTCGCGGCACCTCCTAAAAACATTAGAAGCCTTTACTAATACTAAAGCCAACTATACGCGGCTCTAAAGTAAAGACATTAGTAGTGAGACCTGAGTCATCACTATTGGTAAATAAGTCAGTAATTGGTGCATCATCGAAGATGTTCTTCACATAGAGCTGCATATACAGCTCCGAATTAGAATTACTCAGGCTGACAGAGGCATTCAAATTGCTCCATGCTTTCAGGCGATCATAATCAGTATTATATACACGTGCATAACTCTCTGATTGCCGATAGTAATCGGCGCGCAGGGTAAGATCCCAGTCTTCGATAGGTATAGTGTGCTCCATCCCTAAATTTAGGGTAAAGCGTGGGGCATTAGGAAGCTCATTACCACTCAAGTCAGCCGCAAAACCTCGTGCTCCATTTGGTGCATCAGTAATTGGGTTATAGGGTTCTGATAGTAACCAATCAAAATATTGGTCGGATTCAATTTCCGGTGTAAATGATCCCCATCTACCCGTAGTATCACACAAAGCCCAGAGCATTAATGGGTAATCTATTGCAAAGGTTGCCTCAACCACGTCCTTTGGAGCAATACAATTAGAAGGTACTTGAAGGCTTGGCCTCACTACGAGCCAGTCTTCATGCCCCTGAGTACGATTCATTACATCGATAGACTCTTCACCATCCGCGATACGGGTCTTCAGATAACCCATATTCATATCCAGCCGAGTGCTGTCTGTAAGCTGCCATGCTAATTCCAGCTCAAGCCCCATACTCTCCGCATCAAAATTTTCATTTAATGAAATACGGTCAACGATTTGGGAAACTTGATAATCGCTATAGTCATAGTAAAAAGCGTTAGCATTAAGAGTTAAACTCCCATCAAGTAAAACATTCTTTGTTCCAATTTCGATTGCATTAACAAATTCAGGTTCAAAGGTTTCATCTAAAGGTTGATATTGCACAACATTGGGATCAATATCTGCACGAGGAGGGTTGGTACCGCCCCCTTTATAACCGTGAGCAAAGGAGAGGTAAAACATAGTTTCATCGGTAAAAGGCGTATCTGTACGCCAGTCTAATACGGCGCGCCCCGTATACTCCTTCCAGCTTTGAGTAACCTCGTCATCCTCAGGGTATCCTTTATAAACCAGTCCCCCAGAGGCCGAGCCAGGAACAATCTCACCGGTATCATTATTAGTTTCAGTCCCCAATAATAATTGACTCGGTACCGGCGTGGAGCGTTTGCGATCATCGGTATAACGCAAACCAGTAGTTAACTTCACATCATCAGTAATTTGCCAGTAGGCCTCTCCAAATAGGGCCCAAGAGCGCGTCTCAACTAGGTTGCGACTTAGGAAATAGTTGTGACCTTCCTCATCTATGTTTGCTAACGAGTTATAATCCACATACATGCAATCTTGAAAACCCTCTTTATTCTGAGGATCCGTACAATTCTCTGACCCCAATCCAGACTCAGGATCATAGACTCCATTGTATACATGCTCAGCAATCAGGGTGAACATATTGTTAAATACAAAGTAATCATCCTGAGTTTTAAAATCCAGGTAGTTTGCACCTACTGAAAAATTCCAAGGCCCATCAAAAGATGTTTGAAGTCTAAATTCCTGACTCCACTGCTTGTTATCAGATCGGCTGATATCCACTGCTAATATCCCTTCTGAAGGACCTAGCTGTGGATCGGTATAAACTCCATCCGGCGTAGGGCCTGGGTCCATCCCAAATTCAGTAGAGTCACTAAAAATCGCATCTGAAACATACCGGTTGTAGTCTTGGGAAGAGTAGTAGTCATCCTTGGCGTAGGTTGACTGAGAAAAAAACGTCAGAGTATCACTCAATTCCCATGAGAAATTTAACTGCACCAGGTCATTTTCAGCACGAAACACAGGATCAAAACTAGTGGCGATTTCACGCAAATCTCTGGACTGCTCGGCATTGGCATAAGGATTAGGAAGAAACTCCTTCATTACCGGGTAATAACCAAAAAGGAGTGCTTGCGGAGCAACAACAAATGCAAGTCCCTTAGCATTTGTCGTACCATACGCTTCATCACTATAGATTGAGCCAGGTAAACAACCTTGACTAAAGAAACCCCTATAATTCTCAGGTACTTCAGTATCCCCTATCTTTGAAATGCCTGGATCTGTAGTACAGAGCTGCTTCCCTGTACGTGAGCGCTTATCGTCTTCTTCAAAGTGCTGCCAGATCAAATTGGCACTAAAATTATCAGCGGGCTTCCACTCAAAGATTGCACGAGTGGAATAGAGGTCGCGATCATTCACATCATTTCCGGTATAAGTATTGGTATCAAAACCATCTCGCTTGGTCATAGCACCGGAAAGACGAAGGGCTAAAGTATCGCCCATGGGCAGATTAAACATACCACTAGTGCGTTTGGAGTTATAATTGCCTATTTCCACCTTAATTTCAGAATCCAATGCATCACCCGGCATTATCGGCAGCATGTTAACCACACCGGCGGTAGCGTTGCGGCCATAGAGTGTGCCCTGAGGGCCCCGTAGCACTTCTACCCTCTGGACATCAAAAAATTCTTGCTCGAATAGCCGATTCCGAATCAATGGCGCATTGTTAAAACTCACTGCCACTGCTGGATCCGTAGCCGCAGAGACCGCTTTGGTACCCACTCCCCGAATGGAAAAGTTATAGGTACTAAAATTAGATTTGGAGAAATTTACATTCGGCACTGCCCGCAGTAGTTCCTCACCACGTTCGATCTTCAAGGCATCCATGTTGTCCCCCGAGAGTGCCGAAACTGCAATAGGGACATCCTGGATACTCTCTTCAATCTTTTGGGCCGTTACCGTTACTTCCTCAATAGGCTGTTTGGAGCGGCTACTTCTTTCAGTATTCTGCCCATCTTGGGCAAGCACTCCAGAAGGAGTAATAGACATTGCTAGGCATGTTATTGCAGCACTGTACCAAGGAGTTGTTCGATTAAGCGGATTGGTGGCACGAATCGCTTGTGCAATCAAATTCTTTTGCTTACGCAGGCTCATCATCATTCTGATTCTCTCTATTATATTTTCTCTATTTTTCTGTCAGCCAAACACCACCTTATCTCAGGCCTAACCAGGTTAAAGACGCATTTCAATTTCAATCGGGGGGATACCCCTATCTATCAAAGCTTTTTTCTATATACACACCCCCTAAAACCAAAAAATTAACCCAATCAAATTAACATAAAAAAACAAAAGCAATGACCAAATATTCCAGCAAGCCACCTTTCAATCAACTTTTATAAAAGGGTTAGTTTTCAGCAAGGGAATGCAGGTTTTCTCTATCTTTCACTTCTGAAAAACCTTCAGGAGTGTAGTTCAAGCTAGCAAAAGTGGATTTAAAATTTGGAAATGTAAGCGGATAGAGACGTGCACTTACGAAGCAGGGTAAACCCATCTTAAATTTAACAAGTCGCGAAGTATTTAGATTGCTTGTTGACAAAGAGTCAGAACAACTACTCTTCGATTAACACTACTGGAGCACACTGGAAGAATCTTGAAGCATCTTGAAGCATCTAACGATTGGGCAATATTCCTACCTCGTCAGCCTTAACCTGAAGGATAATTATATTAAAATATTTGAGAGAAAGAGCTACGGAACCTCTTCCAAAGCCCTCCTCAGTTTTATCAGTGCGCGCTGAATAAGCTCCTTTACCGACTCTTTGGAAATACCCATACGTTCGGCAATATCCTGATAGGTCATACCTTCAAAGCGGTGAAATTTGAATGCAGCCCCTGCTCGGGGAGGCAACCCTAAAATCGCCTTCAATACGCATCGACAATCCTGTATACCTATTACTGTACGTTCAGGCGTGATCACATCGGGAATATCCAAATCTTGCGAGAGTGATTCATGGAGCGTTCGGCATCGGGACTTTTGGTATCGGCTATGACTAACCAAAAGATTTTTAGCAACTGCAAAAATATAGCTTCTTGGGTTTTCAATCTCTATATCAGATTGATTAAGGTGCCAATGTAACTGAGCAAAAACCTCCTGCACCAGATCATCAACATCAGCAGAGTTTACTCTAGATGAGAAATATCGCCTCAACCTTGGAAGGTACTCATCCACCCAAGGAGAAATATCTTTTTGATAAAATTTATCCATAGTGAAACACACACGTGATTCAACTAATTATTTAGCATCCTTCAACACAGAAAAGATTAGACAAACAAACAGAACAACATACATGAGAATGGAAAAATTTATTTTTATAATTAACTTAAGACAACACCCCCACAACACTAAAAACAAGCAAAACACAGCAAACGCTTGGCGGCAACCACCATCAAGAAAAATCATCGACCTCAAAAAACTACAATTACATTAACGGAGAATAACCGCACAGGAAATTTAGATAAACTTCTCTCAGAAGTCTTCAAGCAGAATAGAACGCCTTTTTTACGACAAGCAACATCAACCCATACAATCACTAAGCAAGCTCATACACCTCACTCACTGAATACATCCCAAGCCGGAGTTAATCGTTTATTCTTGACCAAGCTGAACGTTACCTGGCAACCGATCTTCTTAATCAACACCGCCCTGCCCTTAGCGACACCAATAGTCCCAATACCCGACTAGTACGATTGAGAAAAGTTTATGAAATTACGAACAGCACCTAAGGCTGGCGCGACCATTAAGACTTTTATGCCTTTTGTGACAACCTGTCTATTTAGCAAAATCAAGACTGACCAAAGAAGAATGACGACCTAAAACGCTACATCGATAAATACCAAGCTTTCCCTATAAATGATTGAAGTAAGTTCGCCTCGTAAGGAAAGCCTGAGAAAATTTCCCATCCTATTGTCAATTGGCTCAATCAATATTTTTCAAGTATAAAATACGGAAAATTCGATCTAAGGAAGGACAGTAGTCAATGCGTTTTATCTTCAATCGCCCCTTGATTAAGGGGATTCTATTTTTAGGCCTCCTCACTAGCACAGCAATCACCCATGCAGAGCCCGCTAAAAACGAGGAATTATTCACTTTTACAACCTGGAACAAACAGACCGCGGATGGTCTTAAGGGCTTCTTTGAAGTACCAGAAAATCGCAGCATTCCTAAAAGCCGCTCGCTAAAAATTCACTATGTACGCTTTCCTGCAACCGGAAAGCAACCAGGCCCACCCATCATCTATCTAGCTGGTGGCCCAGGCGGGTCGGGTATTATGGCCGTTAACTACCGTTTTGATATGTTTATGGCTCTGCGGGAGTACGGCGATGTCATCGCCTTAGACCAGCGAGGTACCGGCCGCTCAAATGATCTTCCTAACTGTGAATCCCGGCAAGTGGTTCCCGCACTGGAAAAAATCTCCGACGCCAAATACATCGAATATCATCGCGAAGCATTGCGAGAATGCTTAACATTCTGGCACGAAAAAGGCATCGATCTCGCGGGTTATAATACCCTGGAAAATGCCCGCGACCTGCAAGCCCTACGCCAACATCTGGGCGCAGAGAAAATTGTCCTGTGGGGCACCTCTTATGGCAGCCATCTGGCCTTAGCGGCATTGAGGGAAATCGAAGGCTCGGTCGATAGAGTTATTCTTTCCAGCGCTGAGGGCCTTGACCAGACTGTTAAACTACCTGCACGTACTGAGTCTTACCTGGACCGTCTGCAACTAGCCGTGGATCAACAGCCCTCCGCTAAAGCCGCCTATCCGGATATCAAGGCACTGATCAAAAGAGTGCACACAAAGCTGGAACGGGAACCACTCAAAATTCAGATCCCTCAGCGAGATGGCGAGAACCTGGATTACCTGCTTCAACGCCGGGATATGCAGAGGATAGCTTCCTCTTTTATCGCTGACCCCAAAAGTGCCGCCTACTTATTGGGTTTCTATCGCTCGATCGATTTGGGGCAGGTTCCGGCTTTTGATCAAGTGCCCAGGCGTTACTTCCCCGATGGATTCCACAACCCGGGAACTCCGATCTCCCTGCGCGCCATGCCAACAGCAATGGATATTGCCTCAGGTATGAGTAAGCAACGAAAGTTGCAAGTGAGGAGACAAGCCGAAAACGCTTTGCTTGGTGACTACCTCAACTTTTCCTATCACTATGATGGATTGGCCAGGGAGCTTGACCTGGGTGAGAATTTCCGCAGTAACCCCCGCAGTGATATTCCTGTTTTACTTTTGAGTGGCACACTGGATGGGAGAACCTATATAGAGAGCCAACGCGAGGCAATGTCGGGGTTGGACAATGCCACTTTAGTGACAGTAGAAAATGCCGGACACAATTTATTTATGGCATCCCCCGAGATACAGGAAACCATCAACTTGTTTTTGGAGGGGCGCCCAATTGAAAAAACCACCCTAACCCTGAATTTGCCGGATTTTTCTCCGAAATAACTACTCCCCTCTGCCAATCAGCGGCAGGTCCAAAATACCTGCCGCAAAACCACCCACAGATTCCCTCGTTGACCAAGCCTTTGCACATTAATCTTGCAATAGATGAATTGGGAGGCGGGGGATGACCAATATCACCGACGAAGTTCATCGCGGTGCCATCTGTGACCTGCGAGCGTTGCAACAACCCGGTCTACAGACTTTCAAGCGATATATTCGAGGAAGTCTACCGGGACCGCCCTTTTGGCGGCTCACGGGCATGCAGCCAACGGAAGCGGGGCTTGGTAAAGCCACTTACTCAATGCCTATTACGCCCTGGCTGGCAGACGGTACCGGCGTTTACTGGGGTGGTATCTATGCGATGTTCGCTGACGCACCCCTCGCCTCCGCAATCTGGACCACCTTGCCAGCCGGTAAAGTACTCAGCACATCTGAGCTGAACATGTGTTTTATTCGGCCTATTACCAGTACCACACAAAATATTGTCGGCAGAGCCACCACCGTGCACTCTGGTAGTCAGGTAGGCCTCTCCAGTATCCAGATTAATGACCAGGAAGGTAGAACCCTTGCTTATGGAAGCACCCGCTGCCTGATAGCTGACTTTCCGGTCAACCCAAATCAGGAATTGCCACTGCCTGACCTTGGGCCCACCGATCCACCAGATCCATACCTGAGACCTCCACCCAAGCCCTACTTTTGCGATATGGCGCACTTGCCTGAGCAAACGCCCATTGAACTGCAGCGCACCACCATTAATGAAGGCCGTATCCACCCTATATGGATGCTTACCGGTTACCGCGCGATCGAGATTGAGAACGGCCGCTGTATCTCGACCATGCCATCTTCTCCCTGGTTCTCAAATGGCACCCTATCTATCTACGGGGGCCTACTAGCCTGGGCCGCAGATTTCACCATGGGCGCCGCTGTGTACTCCACCTTATCGGCAGGTTCTATTTTTGCCACCCTCGATATGCACATTCGCTTTGCCAGACCGGCCAAGCTCAATAGTGGGGATCTGATCCTCGAAGCTCAGGTTCTGCACCGCGGTCGCCAGTTAAGGGTTTCCTCCTGTAACATCGACACCCCCAGCGGCAAGCGTGTGGCCATTGCCACCGGCTCAGCACTAATGATTCCAGGGGGCGCACAGATGTTGAGCGAGGGTAAAGAGCCCGATGAAATTATTGCTACCGCCACTTCCGGCAAGCCCTGGACCCCCTAATTCAAATTCCCTGCCAGCACTAAGGCCATCTTCAGGTAAAATGCCCTACACCCATGTCAGGGAAACTCCCTGATTACAACTTGACCAAGTGGCCACCAGGCAAATGGCGGCTCATAATCCAATTCACTATTGCAGGAAACAGACCATGGCCTCACTGCAAGACCAGCTATTACAAGCGGGACTCGTCGACAAGAAAAAAGCCAAGCAGATCGGTAAGGAGAAGCGCAAACAGCAAAAGGTTGCAAAGAAATCATCACAGCCACAAGTTGATGAAACCAAACTGGCCGCACAACAGGCCCGCGCCGAGAAGGCCGCACGGGATCGCGCACTGAATGCCGAACGCGATGCGGCGGCTCAACAAAAGGCCATCGCCGCACAAATCAAGCAACTGGTGGAAAACAACCGACAGCCCTACTCTGGCGAAACTGCTTACAATTTCACCTTTGATAAAAAAATCAAAACTATATATGTCAGTGAGACACTGCGTGACCACTTAATAGCTGGCCGCCTGGTAATTGTCGCCCAGGGTGAACGCTTTGAACTGGTACCCAGAGTAATCGCCGACAAAATTGCCGAGCGCAATGCCGACATCATCGTGAAGCCCGCAGAGACTTCCACTCCAATGGATGAAGATGATCCCTACGCTGACTTCCAAATTCCTGACGACCTGATGTGGTAAGCGAGTTCATGGAGCAAGATGTTACTCAGGTAGTGGAACAATGGCTCACCAATGTTGTGGTGGGCCTAAACCTTTGCCCTTTTGCGCGCAAACCCCTGCGCGCTGGCCAGATTCGCTACAAAGTCAGCGAGGCAGATGAGGATAATGCTCTACTAGCGGACCTCCTCAAAGAGCTTCAATTACTCGACAGCACGCCGGAAGATGAGCTACTAACTACCCTGCTGATTATTCCCAAACATCTTCAGGACTTTTCTGACTACAACCAGTTTCTCGATCTGGCTGAATGGCTTCTGGGGCGCAACCGCTACGAGGGCACCTACCAGCTGGCCAGCTTCCACCCAGACTATCAATTCGCTGGTACTGCCCCAGAGGACGCAGAGAACCTCACCAATTGTGCTCCCTACCCGATTCTGCACCTACTGAGGGAAGAAAACCTGGCCAAAATGATCGACCTCTATCCAGATCCGGAGAGCATTCCGGAAAATAATATCCAACGGGTCGAATCTCTTACTCAGGAGGAGAAGCTGCGGCTCTTTCCCTATCTATTCCAGCAAATGAAAACATAGCCGATGAAGCCCCTCGCAGAACTTCTTCGCCTGAAGAAAAGACTTCGCATTATTGGCTTTGACGATGCTCCTTTCCAAAAGGAACGGGGCTCACCGGTTAACATCAGTGGGATAATTTGTACCAACACCCGCTTTGAGGGCATGCTCTGGGGTAAAGTACAAAAGGATGGTATGGATGCCACCGAAGTTATTACGCAGTTACTGCAAAACAGCAAATTTTACCCACAAATCAACGTGGTGCTAATTGATGGCCTCGCCGTTGGAGGCTTCAACATCATCGACTTACCCAAGCTGACCGAATCACTAAGATGCCCTTGCATCGCCGTAATGCGCAGGCCTCCCGACATGTTGGCCATTGATAAAGCGCTAATGAATTTCTCTGATTACCCACTGCGCAGGCAAACTCTGCTAAAAGCGGGTGAAATTTACTCTGACAAAGGGTTTCACTTCCAGGTACAGGGCTGTCCCCCGAATATTGCTGCCCAGGTGCTAGAGCAAGCTACCGATAACGGTAACGTACCTGAAGCCCTCCGGTTAGCACATATGATTGGTGCAGCGGTAATAACTGGGCAGAGTGGGAATCGAGCCTAAGCACTTCCTCTAAAAGCATATCTCATCCTACTTCTCGCCATAAATTCTCCCAGTATTTCCTTATAAAATAAGGAACAATTGCTTAACTGCTTAACCCCTACCAATATAATCTGCCATTTAGAATTTGGTTTGTGCAGTTAAAAATATTATTAACCTCACATTGAAAACCTCATCCAGAAAACCTCAAAAAATCTATTATACTCATCAGCTAGTAGCGACAATCTAAGCAAATCAAGAGATCACCCCAATGGCTCAGCATTTCAATATCACCTACTGTATTGATCTCAATATTACCAAGAAAGTAAATTACGCCTATATTGAGGACAACTACCTGGAAGAGGGCTTTGTTGGGTATAGATATCGAGTGGAATGTACATGCAGGGTAAAATACCAAGATCCACCCACAGATATGTCTTTCTTAAAAACTATATTTAGAGCCGAGATTCAAGACTTATGTGATCACGCTACGATTATTGACTCTCAAGATCCCTTTCTAAAGGAAATTATCAGCTCCAATGAATATACAAGCATCATCAACCAACAACAAAATAAGCCACATTTTATTCTAAAGAGTTCAAAGGTTGGAAAATTATGCATAACCCCTTTTAAACCAAGTTCTGAAAATCTTGCTAAAGCTTGGTATGAAGCCATTCGTGAAAAAATTACAACCCATAATTCTGGCCCAGATATCAAATTCGAAAAGATTAAAGTTTGGGAAACTAACAACTGGTATACAGAGTATTCAGCAAATCTATAAATCGTGAAAAAATTCAGAACATCTGTAAAGTAAACTCGCCGGAGTAAAAGATTATTGAAAACAAGATTAAGGGCAAGGCAGGCTATTTCTTACTTGCTCGCAGGAAGAAACAACCACCCATAAAACATATTCTAATACTGGGTTACCTATAGAATAACTGCCCGGTCCCTAGTGCTATCGGTAAAGAGTGCAATCAAAGAGAACTGACTAAACCCTTGATCAGTAGAGAGAAACTCCTTGCACCAAAAATGCAAGTCCTCAGAAAACATCCCCAGTGCAGCTTGCTTTTCACTGTCAGATTCATATTCGGATTCTTGTAATTGCTTTTCTAGCGCTGTGAAATGACAACGAACAACCACTCGAGAGTCATTCTCTCTTTGGTCATCCGTGACAGACAACGTTAAAGTCGAAGCTAGTGGCTCCCAGTGGATCAGGAAAAAGCGGGAAGCATCGTTAACGTTTTGGTTAAATTTGGAAATGGCCAGTTCCAAGTTCTCAGCAAGATCCTGATAAATATCGTCGCTGCTTAGTGCCGGGCTTTCAGTACTATGTACTTCATACTCAGCAACACCCCCCTCGACCTCTTCAAAGGGAGATGTCGAATGATCCAGTTTCCAAATTAAACCCATAATTCCTCCAGGTAGTCGGTCGATAACTATTGCTAGCTGGTCTATTTTACGACTTTCTGGACCTCTCTACACCCACTCCCCCCTTACAACTATCACCTACACCCACCTACACCTGCTTAAGAGACCAGGTCTGATACGCCAAAGTTGTCGGGAAAAGGCCATGGAGGCCATCCAAGCTTTCTATGAAAGATCAACTTTGGCAATTTACGACAGGCTGTATGCATGCTGACAAGCTACAGTCCATCGAGAAACCATTACTTGGCTGTCGGACGTTGGGACACTCGCATGGTGATATCCGCGTGGAATACTTCCTCACCATTGGTATCGAAGACTCCCACCGGCATCACTACATCCCCAGCCTCAATGGAGGCAAAATCTGGATACTCACAAACCGCTTTCAGGTTGGTTTTCGCCATTTTCAGGTACTTGACTTCCATACCCACAGGAATCCAGCGGAAGCGGCGATCCAGGGAAACATCCAGACAAACCCCACCGGCAAGTTCAGCAGCATTGCACATGGCAATGGCATGCACGGTGCCGATATGGTTCGTCACACTCCAGCGTTTCTTCAAAGATACCTCTACGCGCCCAGGTGATATTTGGGTAAAGCAGGGCTTGATAGACCTAAAGTAAGGTGCCTTGAAAGCGACAATCTTAGAAACTGCCCAGCGTCCAAACGCCGAACCACCAAACTTCTTCCAAAGCTGCAAAACTGCACTCTTCGAGGACTGATACTCCATCTTGTCTCACTACCTAAATTATGAACTGATTAGCCCCCGGTTATGGGGGCTGATATTGGGTGTACTATACAACACCTCTTTGCTCGTTCAGGTAATCAGATCTATCAGGTCAATTGACCCGCAGGTATGCCGGAATGCCGGAAGACCCAGGGCAGTGAATGGTAACTTGTAGATAGATAGCTACAGCAGATCCCTTCCTGGAGCTCGCCATGCATGTATTTTTAGATGAGAGAGCCATATTTTTAATATGGCAAGTAAGCTGGCAGTTAATAATGAAAATCGCCAGTCCTTAATCTCTATTCAAATTATAAAGATCAAAATCATGGGAATGGTCCTTTCCAGCAGGAGATTAAATTTTCGAAACCAGTGTATTTAAAACTCTAAGGAACCATTTATACACCTTGTCAACTTTATTCAGCCTATTTATTAGGCTATGGTTGAACGTCGAGGATTCACAGCATAAGACCACTTACCAACTTTTTAATAAAAGAGGGTTATCTATGTCTATTGAGCGATTAAGAACTCCCGAAGAACGCTTCTCCATTCTGCCTGGTTTTCCCTACCAACCTCATTATATCGATAGCCTGGATGGCTACGATTCCATGCGCATGGCCTATATTGATGAAGGAAACTCCAGTGCGGAAACGACATTCCTGTGCCTGCACGGAGAGCCAAGCTGGAGCTATTTATACCGCAAAATGATTCCAGTATTTGTTGAAGCCGGGCATCGGGTAGTTGCCCCGGATCTCTTTGGTTTTGGTCGTTCAGACAAGCCTGTGGATGACAAGGTCTATACCTTTAACTTCCATCGAAACAGTCTGATACAACTGATTGAGCACCTGAACCTTAAAAATATCACTTTGGTTTGCCAGGATTGGGGCGGCCTACTGGGACTCACCCTCCCTATGGATATGCCTGGTAGATCTACTCGTTTATTGGTAATGAATACCGCGATTGCAGCCGGGGATGGTGCCTCTGAAGGTTTTTACCACTGGAGAAACTTCTCTGTCAGTGTTCCAGAAATCCCGGTGGGTGGACTGATCGCCAATGATGCCAGATCTGAAGTTAATCTCTTGGATATAGTCGCTTATGATGCGCCCTTCCCAGACAACCGCTATAAGGCTGGAGTCCGCCGTTTCCCTTCGATTGTGCCGGTTGATCCCGGTATGGAGGGTGCGGAACTGGGGCTTAGAGCCAGGGAGTTCTGGTCCAGTAACTGGGAAGGCGATAGCTTTATGGCGATTGGAATGCGAGATGCCGTGCTCGGTGAAAAAGTAATGGCAATGCTGAGGAGCACCATCAAAAACTGCCCGAAACCTCTCAAAGTTGAAGAGGCCGGTCATTTCGTACAGGAGTATGGCAAGGAAATTGCTGAAAAGGCCCTAGCCCACTTTCAACTACAAAAGGTACCGGCCCAATAAAAAGCGATGAAAGGGAAGAATTGCAAATAGTTCTCTCCAGAGCAGGCCGTTCCCACGGCCTGCTTTCTGGGGATTTGAGTGAGCCTTACTGACTTATTTATTCACAGTAAAACTGCTGGACTTTCCGCTGTAACTCGTGATTTTACCGCTCCAACCGCTCTTCCAGTTACCTTTGTGTTTGATGCGATAGGTACCCGCTGGGGTATCCTCACCGATCACCCACTGACCCTCGGCAAAAGAGCAAGCTAAACAGTCCACCGCAGTATCTCGCGTCCAGATAAAACGGGTATCCAGGTCATTATCAGTAAGATAGGTTTCCCAGTTACCATTTACCTTGCGCTGCACTTCGATAAAAGTGCCCCCGGTTCTGAGATTATTGCGTGGGTGGCCGGAGCGGAAGCTTGCGGAGACGGTATCGCCAACGGAATAGCTGTTACGCACATCATCCCAAACCTGCCCAAAGGATTCCCATAGGCGCTTGTCATCGTAGACCACACCAATGACATGTATGATCTGGTCATCGGATAAATCCGCCGGTGTCGGTCCAGCATCGACCGCCAAATCATTGTTCATGGCATCGGCCATTTCCGTGTAAATCTGTTGGTAAGCCGCTAGGGTGTTGGGGCCATAGATGGTATGCCCACCTTCGTAGTGCTGGCGGTCAAACTCTTCATGAGTGGTGACATAACCGGTATAAGCATTGGCCAGACCGGCAATAACCACGGTAGAAATACCGTGACCTTGCATCGCGGACAATACTTGCTCCTGTAAACGGCGACCGGCCATAGTAGTCATTTCACCCGGTGCGGCGACCAGGACCAGAGAGCCGATACGGAACATCTGGAATGGCAGATAGGGGGTATACAACTCCTGTCCAATCACTTTGCGCTCAACAAAAGTGGGCTTGGGATATTGGCAGGGATCGTCCTGTGTATCCTCGTAAACCGCAGCAGCGGAGAAAGCATTCATCAGCCCAAAAAGCGGGAAACCACTGATCACGGATTCGAACAAGCTCTCACTACGATCCCACTCGGTGCCCTCATTTTCAACAGACATACCCTCGAAGATACCATCGATCCCACTAGGGCCATCCCAGGAGGAACCGGCAGTAAATGACCAGCCCACGGCGCCCTCACATATATTCTGCTGCCCTTCGCCGGTATATTCTCCAGCTACGGTATAACCGGGAAAATAAATATACTGGTGACGGTAATCGAGATCGTTTAATAATTTACTGCCGGAAGCACTGTAGAGAGACTTAGCCTTAGTTACTTGTTTTTCTGCAGCCAACACAAGGCTCTCATACTCGCTAGAGCCACAACCATCTCCTGGGCCACAAATATTGGGGGAAGCATCACCCAAATTACTATTGGCAAAGGCTGCGACAAAACTCCCTGTGGTATCCACCTGGCTTGCTGCCCACTGTTCAAATAAATAACTGGCAGCGCCCTTGTGATCACTACTCAGCTGACGCTGGCTGGTACCGAGTGAAACATTGTGCACCGCAAACCAGTTAATAATACCTAGAGCTTCATTATTGGCATTCACCAGCTTGAGCTGGGTCATGGTTTTATTGGTATCGTATTGATAGTCCTCGGCATCCGGATTTTGCGCATATGGCTCCGGGTTTCGATTGATACTGGTGTTAAGCAATGTGCCCTGCTCCAGATAAATGTCACCCTCTGCCAAACCATTATTCGCAGAAACTATTGATTGGTAGATACCTTCAACGATCGCGTTGTAGTTATCCTCCGCATAGCCAAGCGCGCTCATGTTTAACATCACATAATGATCGTAACCACCGGGCCCAACATGTGTATGGGTAGCCGTGAGCATAACGTTCTCGTCGGTATAGCGGCTGTTGCCATATTTGCTCTTAAGTTTGGCAATTACTCCCTGTTTAACCCCCTGGGGAATCCCCTGTAAATCGGCAGAGACAAACACCAGGCGCTCACTATCCTGTGCATTGGCAATCACAAATGCACGGGACCATAGGCGGCTATGGATTCCCTTGGTGGTCTGACTGGTTTCGCCGTAACCAACCATACCCACATCGGCTGCTGGGCCAGTGATGTCATATTTACCTGCACCCAAAAGCCATTCCGCGCTAAGCGCAAAGGGGGTGTACCCAAGCAGCATAAAAAATGCGGCATACCACCGAATTATTATTTTCTTCATTTTTTCTCCATACACTTTTACACGAAAAGTTGCCGCATTGGCCTTCTCTCAATGTCCTTGAAGCGCCAAAAAAGTGAGTCCCTTTCGCAAAAAGTCAGCTTGATATTGTGGGGTGAAAACTGGCCAGGCCAGTGGATGCCGGAGTACAGTAAGAAACTACTATAAGAAGCTACTATCGCCGGCTTTTATCTCTTCCTGATACCTCTGCCTCAACATCCCGATACACCACGGAGAGTGATGGGCAGGGTCAATGTCCTTGATCGCACCAATCGCTTATTATTTGTATAGGTACGTAGGTGCCAGCATACTCTAATTTCACCGCTCAGTATGCCTATCAGAATTCAGCGGCCGCCAAAATTATCCAGATTTTTTCAGTCCCAAAGTGATACCAATCCAGCGGCGCACATAAATAACAATTAATTATTTCTGTCTGTCAGTTATGACAGCATTATTTATTTCAACAGATTGAGTAATACGAAGATGACTCATGCGTTCTTATAAAGGTTTGAACAACGGCTTACTTGTCTCAGGTCGGCACATCTCAAGTGTAAAAATGACTAAAGGCCAACAAAGGTTTCTGGTCTATGAGAGCTCCAGACAATATCGAGGGGGAGTGACAGGCTTGATCAAGTCTTTCAAGAAAAGATAACCCTATAGATAACGGTTGAGTCAGAAAATTATGCTTTGACCTTTGAGTCACAGTGGGCCGAACCTCCTCAAAAGAAACTTTCTTGCCCCCCAAGGGCCTTAGAAGGGTTACATAAAATGAATAATTTAGTGGTTATCAGATGCGTGTAAGATTTTTTAAAACAGGCTTAACCTCCCTTCTTCTACTAGGTATCACACCTTTCTCAATGGCGGCAACCAACTGCGAAGTGAATATGGTTGTACAGAGCCAATGGGATAAGGGCTACATGGCTTCCGTGATGGTGCGCAATACCGGTACAGAACCTATTAACGGCTGGAACGTCTCCTGGCAATGGCCTGGAGACCAAGTGATCGACGGTTCCTGGAATGCCAAGGTTTCCCAGAGTGGCAATGCAGCCTCCGCTGAAGGGACCGGCGACTTTGCCAATATCCCTGTAGGTGAGGCTCGCTCTTTTGGCTTCAACATCGCCTACTCCGGTGGTGCGCAGGTTCCAGCCAAAATTAATGCCAGTTGTGATAGCCAGCAAATACCTAAGCCGACGACACCGGCAGAGCCAACCAAAGGGAATACACCCCTCTCAGACCTGGAAAGCTACAACTATATTTTGGGCACCCAGACCATCAGCCCGAAATACAGTTTCACTGGGGAAGGCTCCTTGGTGGAATCCGCCAAGGCCATCCGTGCAATGGGCTCTAACCTGCTTAAAATCGCCCTTTCCACCGGCTTATACGATGAGCTTAGGGGCAAAGGTCTGGACTACCAATTCAAACGTATGCTGGAAGAAGTACCCGCTTACCGAGAGGTACTGGATATGGACTTCTCCCACTATATGTTCTGGGTGGAGGACTCCGGATCTTGGATGGACAATAAAGGAATGTCCCAGGAAGAGCTCACCTGGCAGTACGATAAAATCTATGCGATGGCCGAATATCTGCTTACGCAGTATAGTGGCTCTGGAAAGACTTTTATGATCGGTCACTGGGAAGGCGACTGGAATCTCGTGCAGAAAGCCGATGGAACACGGGATGATAGCCAGCAGAAAATCGATCCGCTGCGTATTCAGGGGTTAATCGACTGGCTGAATATCCGCCAAAAAGCCATTGAAGATGCCAAGGCCAATGTGCCCCACTCCAACGTCAATCTGTATCACTACGTTGAAGTGAATCGGGTGGAATCCGCCATGCAGGGCAAAGAGCGTATTACCAACGCAGTCTTGCCACATACCAATGTCGACTTGGTTTCCTATTCTGCCTACGATCTTACCACCAAAGAAAAGCACTCCGACTTCGCCACCCTTCATGCCGAGCTCACCAAAGCATTGGACTTTATTGATTCAAAGCTGCCACACAAGGCCGGACTGCCCTTCGAAAAGCGCGTGTTTATCGGTGAATACGGCTACGGGGAATCCTGGTTTAAAGATTGGGGAACCCGCTCCGGAGAAGCTCAGGACATGCTGTCCCGCAATGTGATTAAAACTTCTCTTGAATGGGGATCTCCATTTATTCTCTACTGGCAGATGTACGGAAATGAATACGATAGCTGGATCAATGAGTTTGTCGGCTATTGGCTGATCGATAACAACGGTAATAAAAAAGAGATTTATCATACCCATGAAAACTTTTACAAAGATGCCAAGAGCTATCTCAATAACTATCAGGCCAAGCAGGGCAAGTTACCATCCGAATCAGAGTTTCGCGCTTTCGCCCTAAAATGGTTTGAATCTTCTGCTACCGCCACTCCCGACAACAATACGACTACGCCACCAACAACTCCGACCACAGGCACAGGCACAGGCACAGGCACAGGCACAGATCCAACACCCACAACTCCGGATACGCAACCCCAGGCCTCTGGTCAATGCACAGTGGAATACTCCATTCAAGATGACTGGGGCAATGGATTTATGGCTAACATTGTCATTCGCAATACCGGCAGCCAACCTTTGGACGCTTGGCAAATACAATGGCAATGGCCTGGCAACCAGAAAGTCACAAATTTTTGGAATGCAAAAGTGGTTGACCACTCAGGCTCTGTTACAGCCAGTGGCCAAGACACCATTCCGCCAGGGGAAGCTCGAGCTTTTGGCTTTAATGGTGAATATAGCGGAACCAACAGTAAGCCAACCCTTAGCGCCACTTGCCAGGCTAGTAGCTCAGACCAAGCTGGTACCTCCGATACATCGACCTCCCCTAATACCGCTACCCAACCCAGCGGTATTGGCAACTCTGCCCAAGGTGAAACGGGAAAAATCAAACTCTGGTTTATTGGTGACTCCATCACCTACGGTATGACCACCCTGCCCTACAACTCTATGGGCTTCCGCTCTCAAATCTGGCAACACATTGTCGAAGCCGCCGATGGGAAATCCAATTTCCCCCTGAGTAGCAGCGACAATAATGGTGCACTGACCATTAGCTACAATGGTCAACCCGTAGAGACTATCGGCACCGTGAGCGGTCCTACCGGGCCAGATGGCATAGAAAAGAAGACTGGCAATTATTGGCACACTGGCATTCCGGGAGCCAGCACCAGCGATATGCTGTGCTTTCTCAACCCCACAGGTCACCAGATCCCTGCAGGCTACAGTTCTGCCAGCTGCGCTGACTCTATCGCCTACTTTAATTCTGTAGTTATTGAAATGTGCCGTGAGAGCGGCAATAGCGCGGGGTGGCTAGACAACCAGGCCTGCCAATTAAACCAAAATCTGGAAACCACGGATGCCGTTATTGTGCCCATTCAATTGGGCACAAACGATATCACTCACCTCAACAGGAGCGGCGCAACTCAGTGCAGCTCTACCCCGCAAGCTGGAAGTACGACTGCCAAGAAACTCGATCAAGTGGTCGCCAGTATTGTTTCAACGGAAAATATTCGGGATAACACAACTTTGGTAGGCAAAATATACGGCCACCTCAATACACTCGGGATACCAAACGACAAAATTGCTTTTGTGATTTCGACAATCCCCCGCCGGACAAACCTGGATGGCCAGGACCCATCCAACCACTGTACAGATTATTACAATACAAAAATCAAAAGTACTGTTGCTAGCATTGCTCCCTCAACAAAAGTCTTCCTTGCCGACCAAGGTAATATTGTACCTACCGGTGACTCAGTACACCCCACCACCGCTGGACACAAGGTCATGGCCTGTAACCTGCTATATGGCTACAACTATGGACACTCCGAAAGCTTCCACTGCCCAATTCCTGGTAAGATTCCAAACACAGGGTTACTTCGGGCATTTGCTGCTGTTTCAGCACAATAAATATTACCGTTAATAGTGCCAACATTTGAGATTCAAGGAATAGCTTTGGATTACTGTGGCATATTTATTGGATGTACAAAGTCTCCATGTATTGGAGCGGTATCATAGATAATTTTCACAGATGAAAAAGCACTAAAGTCATCAGTGAAATCAAAGAGATCCACTACATCAATTGTGGCTGGATCTCTCCCCTCTACCGATCGGGTATAGCTAAGATAAATGGCAACCTGATTGGTCTTCATCCCACCATAAAGTATATTTCTCAAAACCATTGTACGGTTGCTGATTGAGTGAAAAATATAAGAGTAAAAACTCTTCACAGAGCACTCCCCAAAAATTGGAGAGTATACGGATGCATTTGGAGTGAAAAGCGCCAGTAATGCTTCCAAGTTACCCTGCTCTACAGCAGCTATATATTGGTAACAGAGCTGCTCAGTCTTCCCAATACATATCGTTTTACTCATCACTTATCTTGCCTGGCCAATGTCTGGTCCACCATCTTACCGCAGAGTCCCAGATAATTATTGGGATTGATTAAATGATCCACTTCACTGCCGCTTAAAACCCCAGTTATCTCAGCATTTTCTTTTAAGAGGTCAGCAAAAGGGCGACCAGTCTCCATTGCTTTGCAACAAATTTTGTAAACCAGATCGTGGGCTTTTTCACGGCCAAGCTTGGGTCCTAGTCCCATCATCACTGCTTCAGAAGAGACCAGCCCCCCCGTCATTTCTAAATTTCGCAACATATTTTCTGGGTGCACATTGAGACCACTTAAAGCAAACCTAGCTTGTGCCAAAGCAGCAGCAGATAAACAGAAGATCTCAGGAAGAACCACCCATTCAATCTCCCAGGTACCTGTCGCTCGCTCGTGATCCTCTTCCATTGCATTCAGTAAAGCCGCCACCTGCTGCCGCACAATGGGTACTATTCCACTGATATACACCGAAGAGACGGGGTTGTGTTTTTGCGGCATAGTACTGGAAGCTCCTCGCCCTGAGGTAAAGGGTTCCGTAACCTCTCCAATTTCTGTCTGTGCCATCAACTTGATATCTAGGGCTATTTTTCCCAATGTGCCGGTAATCAGACCCAACAGGCAAGCAACTTCAGCAATCCTGTCGCGCATGGTGTGCCAGGCAATCAGGGGTTTACCCAGGCTGAGTTCCTCCATAAGACCAGCCTGCACTAGAAGGCCCTGCTCTCCTAAAGAAGCCAAATTACCCGCTGCACCACCAAACTCCCCCACAAAAGCGCGCTTCTTAATCTCCCCAAGTCGCTGCTGGTGCCTGTGGAAACCAGCTAGCCAGACTGCCGCCTTATAGCCAAAGGTAATTGGCACAGCTTGCTGAAGGTTACTGCGAGCCACCATTGGCGTGTCCCTGTAATCCTTGGCCAGGGTTGCCAGTGCATCGGCGATCGCATCTACTTCGGTTTCCACCAGCTCCATTGCCGCGCGAATCTGTAATACGGTCGCGGTATCGGTAATATCCTGGGTTGTAGTGCCCCAGTGACACCACTGACCAAGACCATCACTACAGCGCTCAACTAACTGCTGTACAACCCCCAAGACCGGATAGCCGATCAATTCTGTTTGAGATTTTAATCGCTTGAGGTCAATTTCTTCGGTATGGCAATGTCTGCAAATCTCATCAGCCGCCTCTTCAGGAATAATGCCAAGTCGTGCCTGAACCCTGGCTAAGGCGGCTTCCACATCCAGATAGTATTGGACTCTTTGCCGATCCGAAAATATCTCACTCATTGCTGGAGAACTAAAGAGACCAGAAAAGACTTGGGAGTCAATAAGGGTTGCAGCCATTGTTAATATTCCAAACAGCAGGTAACAGTAGCAATGCTTTAAAACAATCTTTAATAGATATAAAGGTATTCTAAATATTCAGGAGCAAACCAAAGTCTAGATGTCCGATTTTCTAGATAGGATAAACAATAGCATTCAGGAAAGAATGCTACGGCTAGCTGACAACCTTATTTCGGTCAAGTAGAGAAATAACAGGTTCAAAGTAGTACTAAAACTAGGGCGCTAGCCAGCACCAAGACCAAAAGCCAGGTACCCCGTGATCGCCAATATAAGCAACAGTCCGATTAATCCTGCGCGACCAGGTATTTCCGAGGGAGGGGATTGTATATTTTTCTCACGCACATAAGTATTAACGATGATTTTTGCTTCTTTTAGGTCAACCTTCTTGGATTCACGCAACAATTTCATGGCTTGAATCATTTCGCCATTTTCAATTGCATCAATTACATCTTTTTCCAATTCCATCATTGATCCACTTACGGCTCAAAGAACTATAATTTTGGCACGAGAAACATGAAATTGCATGGCTCCAACAATAACTCTGTCGGGTCATCCCTCCTAGCAGTTTGGGCACTATCCCTATGCCCGCCCAAGCAGTTTGAGTTACCGCTTTCCCATACGCCTGATCTTTTCAGAAACGAAACTAGCCGCAAAAGCGATTGTAGCCCAACGTCAAGATATAGTCGGAAGATAGCCTGTAAGGACTATGCTTATTAATCTGCCACTAATAGTGCTTTCCCCAGAGTGGACCGCCAGTAAAGTCAGGTCACTCCCCATAAACTCTGCCCAACCCACCAGCCGAATGGGTACCTTTACCGATATACCGTCCACTCCCTTACTTTAAAGAAGTGAATTGAGTTTATGCCACCTACTCGAGAGACCAAAGAGTCAACTAGTTTGTATTCACCACATTTCTTTTGAAACTAAGCACTCAGCCAAAAACTATTACCCACCTAACCTACCAAATATTTCAACCCCTTGATTCAAATCAACCAAGATCAACACGAAATCAAAAAATGCCTATTGCAATTGCAGGTAACAATTCAAGCCAGCTCACGATAGGAGACATCAATATTGATAGGGTAATACCAAAAAATAAGTATATTTCATAAAATATTTTTGAACATCAGGAAGGATGCCTTCTCACAAACGTCACTTAAACAAATATTCAGACCCAACATACTAGGGTGCCATAAAACCAACTAACCCAAAATAGGTATAAACATATAACCATCAAGAGAAAACATTATTTGAAACTTTACCAAGAAAAGAACACACAAAGAAAATCAACAAGAATTTAACAATTGCCAATAAAAATCCAACTTCGTATACTGAAATCACCCATAAAATTTCAAGCATAAAAATAAGAGCTGAACCACAGGATGTGCACTAGCAGTTTACCAAGAGCCCAACCAATCACTTTAACTTTTCAATTAAAAAGAGAATTTGAAAACTCAATAAACAGAAAAAATCATGATTGGTTAGTGTCATTACCCCAGGAAAAGCGTATTAAAAACTTCGGATCGAAGGTAGAACTTTAAATTTAGATGCTCGAACAGCCATATAACACTCAAACAATAAAATCAAGCAAAGATTAATTATCAATCAGCCAGACATCAGGAGTGGCTCAGGATGAACCAACCTATCTCAACTGAGACAATTTACAACGCGCAAGCTACCAATTGGCTCAGGTCTGAAAAAGTACTGTTAAGTGATTTCACTGCAAGACCTCGCGTCTTAGAGGCTCTGGGCGAGATCACTGACCAGGATATACTGGACTTTGGCTGCGGCGAAGGCTACGTATCACGCATGCTACTGGAAGCCGGTGCCAAGTCTATTTTTGGTATTGACTCTTCAGCTGAAATGATTTCCCAGGCACAAACGATGGCCAAGGAACTAAAGCTGTTTAATGCAAGCTATACAGAGGGTAATGCGGTTACATTTAACCAATTCCCAAAAACCAGATTCGATAAAGCGATTGCGGTTTTCCTCTTCAATTACCTAACCATCGAAGAAATGACTCAGGTAATGAGTAAAGTACGCTCACTATTAATTCCTGGTGGCACTTTCGTCTTCACTGTCCCTCATCCTTGTCTTCCGTTTATGAGGGAAGAAACCCCTCCATTTTATTTTGAGCATGGCGATAAATCCTATCTTGATGGCATTAATCAAACCTTCGAGGGAAAAATCTGGCGCAGAGATGGCATTCCTGTATCTGTTCGATGTGTTCATAAAACCTTTGCGCACTATTTCGAAGCCCTGACACAAGCCGGCTTTAATAGTATGCCCGAAGTAAAAGAGTTAGCCGTAACCGATAAGCACCTAGCTTTTGACCCTGAATTTTTCAGCCCACTGAAGGGCTACCCTCTGCATGTATTGTTTAAGGTAAAAGCAAATGATTGAAATGGCACCAGCCGAAGCTGTCCGCGCACAAGCGTGGGCAGCTTCGGAGATGACGGCAAAATCCAACTGGAAATTTAGCTGGCCTGTCAATTGGCAAGCAGAAATCAAAGCTCTCCAAGAGTGGTCCAAAGGACAAGAGGACCCCATACAAGCTTTGCGAGCCGATTCCGTTTCCACGCCTCAGTTCGATCAACTTGCTTACAAGATCAAACATGAAGTGCAAGAGGGAAGTGGTATAACCTGGATTCAGGGTGTCGAAGGTTTTGACCAGAAAACACTAAACCTTCTGTTCCTGAATCTAAGCCTGGCAATGGGACAAACTATCGACACCTATGGCAGACTCTACGGTATTCTAGATACCGGTAGAAGCTATAAAGAGGAAGCCATTCCTGTCTCTCAGACCAACGCGGCAACTGGTGTGCACACGGATAGCTCGCAACGAGCAATACAGCCAAATATCCTCGGGCTCTGCTGTATTACTCCAGCCATTGAGGGTGGCAAGTCCAAAGTAGTTTCTGCTGCTCAGGTGCATAAAAATCTCGAGGAAAGTGCTCCTCAGCAACTGGAGCTACTCTACAACAATTACATTCGAGACCTTGTCACACCAGGAAGCGACAAAGATCTCCAAAATATTCTAAACAATCACTTCCCAATTTTCAGTTATGTCAATGGAAGACTTTCCATTCGCTATATGCGCTACTGGATAGAAAAAGGCCACCAACGCGTGGATAAGCCTCTAACACCAGAAGTACTTCAGGCACTGGATATGCTAGATGGAGAGCTCAACAATGAAGAAAATGTCGTTAGTTTTTATATGAATTCTGGCGACATGATTTTTATTGACAACACCAGAGTTCTGCACGACCGTGATGAGTTTATCGACACTCCCGACCAAAAACGAGTTTATACAAGGGTGTGGATAGATTAAGTATCAACAACTCCCAGGAGAAGAGAAACTTCTCCTGGAGCCACATTAGGTTTGATCACCTACACTATACATTGTTTGAACTTACTCTATTAATCACCCTCATTAGCAACATAGGTGTGGGGAATCTGTACATATTCGAAGAACTTTCGCCCTAATCGCCCTCCTGTAGTTTCCCTGATGCCAGCTCTACCAAAAAACAGCTCCCCGATATTCAATCCAACTCCAAAATAGAGCTCCCTACGCAGAGGCTCGTTTTTCTCTTGCTCTTTCAGGGTAAATCCACGGGCAAAGTAACCTCCATGTAACTCGAGATAGTTAAGAGGATTTCTAGGCGATAGATCGAATCCACTTAACTTTAGCGCTAGTAGGTATTTCTGTCCTGAGTAATCTGAATGTGGCTTAAAGCCTGAGCGATTACCGGAAGGAAGATATTCAAGACGAAAGTCCAGTTTCCCCCTAAGTCCGGGTATGTTCCTTCTCAAGTAAGAGAGACCTACCCCTGCGGTATTGGCTACAATATCTTCCCAGGCAAAACCATGTTTCTCAGAGTAACCATCTCCCAGTTCCACAAAAAGCATACTCAGCCAAGCTAAAGTGACCGCACTAGCCTCTGCGCCCACAGAATTAGCTGCCCTGCAGTGAATAGCATCTGTAAAGAGTTCACTGAGAAGGTAGGCTCCATAGACATGGCCGAGTTTATCCATACCACCGTTGGCGGTATCGTCCCCAAAGAATCCCTCGCTGCTTGTACCAAAACTACTGGAGCCCCAATCCCAATCCATTAAGCCAAGAGCTAAAGTAGAAACTGCAACCCCAGCTGTTTCGAAAGGAGTAGCAGAAAGATGTTGTTTGAATTGTGAAACCTCAAAGCCCTGCCATCTGGGGTCAGTGACAGGATACTGCTGGATACAGCCAAAACTCTGTGATTGGCTGAAGGCTCCCTTATCAATATCCGTAGAATCGTTCATCTCTTTGGCTAATAGGTTACCAGCACTCGAGAAAAAAACCGCAACCAAACAAAGTATTCGTTTCACTTCAATATTCATCATTTCCTTTTATTCCCTTAAGAGGAAAATCCGCTTTCAATTTAGCTTACTGAAAGATGATTTTAAGATGGAGGACAAACGATCAAGGTCATTAAATTACACCTAAGAATCCACTTTTCCTAATTAACGCTTAACATATCAACCAATAAAGATAGAAATTAATACAGTTAAAGTCTATTAATTCCTTTCAGCAAGGATTTTCATGACAAATAATTAACATCACCCAAATAACGATAGAAGTAAAAAACACTTGAATATTATATTTCAGATAGAAAGCTCACCTCTTACACCATATAGCGATGAGAGGAAGCCGAACTGATTGCAAAGGGGAGTGAAGTGAGCGAAATGATTATCTAGTATCAAAAATACAACTTAAAATACCAGGCAAATCTTTTCCATACTATCCATTTGTTGATCTGCAAAGAGGTATAAAATACTAGGGAGCCTGTCAATTAGTTCAAATATTCCCTTATATCCCACTAAGTCCATCCTTGGACTTTACCGACAAGATTCAAGCGAAAACGCTCAATCTGTCAGCAATGCACAATTTACTGCTCTATTCTCCCCGGCAGGCTTAAGTCACCAGAGGCGATATCCATTACATTGACAACACAAAGCAGCGGAGCATGCGCACTCTGGTTCACTCTGAGTCCAGCAGTTACCCCATCGTATTGCACAGTGCTCAAATCTACCCGGTGATCGAAGGCCACTTTCACTTCTACAATGTCCTCATTGATTATCGGGTCCCATCCCGGACTATCAAGCAATAATGGTAGGCCAGGCCAAGTATTGGGCAAGGTGGGCTTGCTACCCTCAGGAATATCTACCACTGCTAAGGCATCTGCTCCGCAATGCTCATTGGGCTTTAGTACAACCCAATGACTGTGCCATACATTGCCATCGTTACCGGGATCATTATCGGCATTTTCATCGTATAGCGGTGTATCGTCAAAGTCTGGATGTGCTGTAACCGCCAGGGCTAGGATGCCTGCATTTTCTGCAAACCCAACAGTAGAGCTATTGAGCGTCGTCGGCCATACATAAGAAAACACATCGCTGCCAACTAGTTTACCGTTGGCAGTAGGCTTATTGCTGCCCGCCTGACCGGACACTCCCATGTGAAATGTTGCCACATTACCCTGGAAACTCACTCGAGCATGCACAATATCAAATGGTGCCAGTACCCCCTCGGAAATACCGGCGTGCACACCACCTCGATGGCTCCCACCAGCGTGCGCCAGAGAAGTGATTGTTAGTGTAGAGAGGGCAAAATAAGGGAGGATTTTCATTGGTGTCTTCCTTTTCGTTTCGAGCCGATACCAATATAGGCTGACATGTCACAATAATGGTTGTCAACAATGTTTTTAGTCGATACCATTTTTCTCATGAACATTGAAATAACATCCCGCTTACTAGAGCGCTTGAGCAGCTTGCTTCGCAGTGAGGGGCGTGGCCTACTGAGCGAATACGGCCTACAACCGGTGCAACTAGAGGCTTTGCATTATTTGTCGCAGTGCAACCGCTATTCGAATACGCCAATAGCTGTCGCCGAGTATTTGCGCCAGACCAAGGGAACGGTATCTCAAACATTGAAGGTGCTGGAAAAGAAGCTACTGATCGTAAAGACAGCCGACCAGAAAGATAAACGTGTGTCTCACATGACTTTAACGACTCAGGGGCAAGCGATAGTATCAACACTATTTCCTTCGCCCTGGCTAAAAGCCGCTCTGGCAAGCATGCCTGAAGCCCAGCAAGAGGCCACTGAGGAATCGCTGCGGAAGCTACTACAAACCATTCAGCAACAAAACCGCCTTAAAGCCTTTGGCCAATGCCGCCACTGCGACTATAACCAACCAAATGGCGAAAAGTTTTTATGTGGTTTGACTGGTGAAACCCTAACTCCGGATGAAACCCAGTTAATCTGCCGTGAATATACTTGTAATAAAGCAACGGGATAACAAAAATCCCCTTAGTAACTGATAGAAAATGAATCACTATTCCTGATAAAAATATTGATACTAGCCTGAATCAACTCAATGAAAAGTATACTAATGATAAAAACTTCGGGTTAATTACTTGAGAGTGTTACTGGGCTTTTTCAGGTAAAAGATTAGACAGGTGGATTACTATCTTTGGCACAGTTCCATTTCGGCGGGATGAAAAATTGAGAGTATTAACAATATCTATGCCCCAAAAGGCCAACCTTAAAATATTAATTAAATATTTGGAGGAACTGGGCAGCGGCATAGATTTCGTGATAGGTATCTACCTTATAATAACTGATATCAGTAATTGATAGCTCACGGAAAAAGAATATAGTGAATCCTTTGAGGCTATGTTGACACAGCAGTTGAAGAGTCTGTGTTCTTGTGGTTGGGCATACGCCGGCTCTTCTCAAGAAGGGCGTCCACGCCGCCACTTGAAACGGCTTCCTTGTACCGATAGAAAGTGCCTCTCGATACACCCAGCCTCTTGCAAGCTTTGGATATATTGCCGAGCTCTTCTGCCAGATTTAGTAATCCAGTCTTGTGTTTGATGATACGATCATTAGTATGGATCATGGGGTTTATCCTCGGTTTTTCTTTTAGGTTTAGGCGCCTTCATCAAAACCGGTAAACCCCCCTTTTTCAAGAGAATATGTCAGATTTGGCCTAAACTAATCCATATTATATATCGATCCCAACTAACATTCTCGCATCTGTATTCATCTACAAATGCCTCTTAAGTTTTTTAATTTTCCTAACTGTTTCCTCTGAATCATTCAGCCACTCTTCTGTTGTCATGCAAACTTTTTTCTTAAATTTTGAACCCGTTGTTTCTCGAAACTTACATACGAGCTCACTTTTGGGTTCCCCTTCTTGACTGGGACTTGAGGCTAGTTTTCCAACTTGATTTCCGCTATCTCTTTCCTGATCAAGTGGCACGGTGGTGCAACCGGCAACAAAAAGCACCAATATTGACAAACAGTATTTATTCATAACACATCCTTATCATTCTACACTTAATTCCATATTTGAAGTGTAACACACCATTCTAACCAATTTAAACAAACCATATTTTCAATAATTTACAGACTTACAAAATATTTCACCCCGATTTACAATGATCACTCATCGAGAAACACACCTCAATCTTAATCAGCCCCTTACGCCACAACAAAATATTGCAAGTCAAGATGAAAGGCGCATCTAAAACTTTTTCACTTAACATGCAATAAACCGCCAACCCGGATTCTTTAAGGGATCATCTGGTAAGACTTTCCGTTGACCATATCTGTCCAAACAGGAGAAAGGTAAACCTTGAGTCTAAATTAAATATCTTAAATTGATGGGTGGCACCAGAGATTCCAAAATAAGTATGCGCACTTTTTTAGCACATACAAATGCTTGGCAACTAGCAAAAAAGCACGTAGGGTTGCAGCGCTGGCTTGCGCCTTTACAACGATTAATAACTAAGCAAGCAATAAACTTCTTGATTGAAACATAATTTGATTCATGAACTAAGACCTAAACTCATTACCACCAGCAGAACTAATGGAATAAGCAAAGAGGCTTGCTTTAAAGCAGGATCAGTTCAAATCTAGCAGCATTCTGGCATATTCTTTCTTTATCCGCCCCAAACGGATTTTATTGAAATCCACACTTCCTCTTACCTTTTCCTCAGAGTTCTTCGCCCAATCTGCTAGCTTATCTATCGCATCTTCAACTCCACAATAACGCAGCTCCTCAGGATAAAACTCCGGATAACACTGCTCATTCGGAACCAATGGCGTACAGCCCGCTACGGCAGCCTCCATTACCGCCAACCCCTGAAATTCATGATAAGCGGTAGATAGAAATACATGACTGTTACGTAAGGTTTGTCGATATAAAGATTCGCTTTCCACATAACCTACCACCAGGAGATTCTGGTTAAACTCCTGTTGAATCAGCTCAAACTCCTTTGGACTGCTGCGAAACGATTGACCCATGAGGTTGATCAGGAATTTTACCTTTTTCTCTTTTAGGCCTCGAAGAATTTGCAGCAGGCGATCGGCACCTTTGTCATACTCCCAGCGAGCGGCCCAGCTAATAATTAGGATGTCGTCGGTTACCTCTCCCTTGAAGCCCTGCTCCCAGCGGTGATCCCAGCAAAAATCAGTTTGAGTGTATTCTTGAGTAAAAAGTGAATCCTCTAGTGGCACCGGTAATACTTTAGACTTGCTTTCTATTTCCTCACAAACTCCCACAGGTACACAGTCGGGGAAACGCTTCAGAAGCCTGGCAGCTCCCTCAATCAGGGTGCGGCGGTTGTATTCTGAATTAAACAGTAACAGGTCACCGGCTAGCGCGGTGTAGATATTGAGCAGTTGCGGCTCTATAGACTGAAACGCATCCGAACTGGTTGGGTAGGCGAACTGATTCTCGTGAAAGTACACCACGGTGGGCACCCCCACTATCTCAGGCACCAAGCCACGCAGTGCGCTGAGATCCGTCATGGAGGTTGCAATAATCAGATCCCATTGCTGCCTCAGCGTTTGCGCCGCCTCACCCCTGGCCCAGGAGAGACTGTTGCCGCGAATGCGCCAACTGAAATATCGCGGCGGCAGGGTAAGGACTGTCCATTGCCATTCGGGAAAGGCGGCAACCAGGCCTTTACGCCAACGCTTGTGACTGTCAGCGTCATAGGCCGAGAGCAGTAATACTTTCATGGAAATCTAAACAACAAAAGAAGGGGATGCAGGGCTGGAAATAGAGATATCCAGCCCTACCACATGCTTTATGAATGAAAATCAGTCGAAAGAGCGCACGTTCATCAGGCGTGCAAACAGGCTGGAAGTGTCCCAGCGGGAGCCGCCAATTGCCTGTACTTCGCTATAGAACTGATCCACCAGTGCAGTCACCGGTAACAGGGCGCCGTTGCGCTGCGCTTCCTGCAGAACTATGGCCAAATCCTTACGCATCCAGTCCACAGCAAAACCGTGCTCATATTCACCTGCCAGCATGGTTTTAGAGCGGTTTTCCATCTGCCAGCTCTGCGCTGCGCCTTTGGAAATGACATCCACAACCTGTTCGGCATCCAGGCCCGCCGCTTTGGCGAAGTGCAAACCTTCGGCCAACCCCTGTACAACGCCAGCAATACAGACCTGGTTGACCATTTTACACAACTGGCCACTGCCCACCGGGCCCAGCAGGGTTACGGCACGGGCAAACGTATCAATGAGGGGCTGAACACGCTCAAAGTCTACCGCCTCGCCACCAACCATTACGGTGAGAACGCCATTTTCTGCTCCCGCCTGGCCACCGGACACCGGAGCATCCAGAAAGCCTATTCCTTTCTCTTTACCAATTTCAGCCAGTTCACGGGCAACATCCGCCGAGGCGGTGGTGTGATCCACAAACAGTGAGCCCTCTTCCATAGTGTCGAAGGCACCCTGCTCCCCAATGACGACCTGGCGAAGGTCGTTATCATTACCCACACAGGCAAACACCACATCTGCACCTTTTGCGGCTTCAGCGGGTGTTGCAAAGCGTTTACCCTGATATTCAGCCAGCCATTTTTCTGCGCGACTTACGGTACGGTTATATACCCGTACTGAGTGGCCGGCTTTTGCCAGGTATCCCGCCATGGGATAACCCATTACGCCCAAACCAATAAACGCTACCGTTGCCATATTGATTACCCCCATATCATCCAAATAAGAGCCGCCCCCAAAATCAGGCGGTAAATCGCAAATGGCGCCATGCCGATGCGACTAATAAATTGCAGGAAAAAATGAATACACAAATAGGCACTGATAAAAGAAAGCAGTGTGCCCAATAAAATATCACCCCAAGGTACCGATTCCAGGGCAAGCAAATCGTATGTCAGCAACATGGCAGGCAGGGCTATCGCCGGTATCGACAACAGAAAAGAAAAGCGTGCGGCGGCTTCGCGTTTCATTCCAAGCATCAGCCCTGCGGTCATGGTGATGCCGGAACGAGAAGTACCGGGAATAAGCGCCAGCACTTGCGCGCCACCGATGAGCAGCGCCTTTTTCCAGTTGAGTTGGGCCAGGGTCTGCACCCGTCTGCCGCGCACATCTGCCCACCAAAGCAATAAACCAAATCCAATTGTAGTAGCCGCTATAACCGCCGCCGAGCGCAGATGAGTTTCTATATAGCCTTTAAAAATTAAACCCACCAAGCCTACAGGAATCGTTGCGAGTACGATCAGCCAGGCCAGGCGCCCTTCATCACTGAACTGCATCGACTTAAGCCCTCCCAGGCCATCGCGCAGCAGTAGCCAAATATCTTTTCGAAAGTAAGTGATTACCGCAATCAGTGAACCAAAATGTACAGCTACATCGAAAGCGAGCCCTTGATCCTGCCAACCTAGAACTTCTGCGGGCAATATCAGGTGCGCCGAGCTTGAGATGGGAAGAAATTCAGTGAGGCCCTGAATCAAGGCCAGTACGACAATCTGAAATATTTCCATGTATTACCGGGATCGAATTTTTTGACGTTTTTGCCAGGTGACTTCATTGCGAAGATAAACGGGCTCCAATGCCTCGGCAGGCACTACCTTTCCCTCTTGAAAAAGGGGCACAGCCAATTCGGCAATATCCCGAGCATGGATCAAGGCATCCAGGTCTAACTCTTCCGCCTGAGCCTTTTCGAAAGCCTCATAGTGCCAACCAGGCCCAGCACCGTAATAAAAATTTGTCAGTTCAGCCTCGTTCAATGACAGTAAAACCTGCTCCGGGTTCTGCACCGCTTCAGGTAGCAGGCTGTCATTGGGCGTCTCGGTGCCATAGATACCCCAATATACTTGCTGCATTCGAGCATCCAGCATCGCGATAATTGGGGATTGCTTCCAATGCGGGTGCTCACGCCTGGCACCCAAAGCCAAAGCGGCCAAACTGGAAACCGGCACTACGGGTTTATCGGCGGAAAAGGCCAAGCCTTGCACACAGCTAATAGCAATTCGCAGGCCTGTGAATGAGCCGGGCCCCCTGCTCACAGCAAAGGCATCTAAATTAGATAAGCCTAATTCTGCTTCTGCCAATACTTCATCCACCATCGGCAACAGGCGGCGAGTATGATCCCGTTCCGCCTGTACGAAGCGCTCATTGATTTGACCGTTACTATAGAGTGCCACAGAGCAGGCACCAGAGGTGGTATCCAAGGCAAGAATCTTCACAACTATTTCAAACCGGGTAATCGAGGGGGGTGAATTGTGGCATGGTCACAATGTCTAGTCATGTAGATTAGTGTTATGCACAAAGAGAAAACCCCGGCGCAAACCGGGGTTGACGAAGAGTCAGCCATGCCCTAAGGCATGCAGCGAACTAAAACAATACTGAACTAGGCTGCATTCTTCGGCGGACGGCCGCGGCGGCCGGTACCAGCCTTGGGCGGACGACCACGGCGGGTCGGTGCTTTCTTGGTCACTTCCGCTTTGGCGGTGGACTTCTTCGGGCGACCCACTCTCTTGGCTGGCTTAGCTGCTGAAGTAGCCTTTTTAGGACGCCCTACGCGCTTAGCGGCTTTAGTTTCAGAGGCAGCCTTTTTCGGACGACCTGCTTTTTTGGCGGGAGTAGACTTTTTAGTCGCGGCTTTTTTCGCTTTTTGCCCTTCAGCTTTAAGCTTGGCAGCGGCCTTCTTCTCTAACTCCTTCGCTTTTGCAGCGGCTTTCTTCGCTGCGGCCTTTATCTTGGCCTCAGCTTTTTTCTCTGCGGCTTTGATTTTCTTGGCGTGAGCCTTCTCTCGGGCCTTCACCCAGCGCGATTCAAAAGCCTTGAGCGCTGCGGCCAGGTCTTTATCGGCTTTGGCAGAGAGGCTATTAGAAAGGGCGCTAACCTTTTCTTTAGCCGCTTCTTCGGCGAGACGAACGGCATCCATGGTCCTGGCCTTGGCGAGCTCCATTTTTGCCATCGCCAGCTTGGCGCGTAAATCCTTTGCTTTGCTATTGGCATTGGTCAAAGAAGTCTTTGCCGCTGCCGTACTACTCTTTTGTGCCCGCGCTTTAGCTTTTGCCACACGATCCATTTGTGCATCCAGCGACTTACTCGCTGCATCCACGGCTTTTTGTGCTTTTACGACTACTGGCGACGCCTTGGTCGATCCAGTTGCCTTTTTAGCACGTGTACTCTTTTTTACTACTCTTGCCATCCCTTGTCTCCTCACTAAAAAGAAGAAGTACTTCCAAAAGTGTGCTGGCAGCGCTGCCTGTTAGCTATCGAATAAAACCACAATGGGTTGTTTTATTGCTTATACAGAGCGGTGCACCGCCTATTTCGATACAACTTTATCAAAGTTAATAAAAATATACGGCATTGCAAGTAAAAAAGCGAAAAATGAGAAACTTTTCAGCAAAAAAGTATCTTTTTCTTATCAAATTGCCTTTTGCGGTACCCAAATGGCTTAAAACCGAAAATTATTTTGGCCCCGGCAACTTATTTTCGACAATCGCTGCGAGTGCCTCGATATGATCCGCTCGCAAATTTAACGCGGGAATATAATGATATTCACTTCCGCCCGCATCGATAAAATTAGCGCGATTCTCTACCGAAATTTCTTCCAATGTCTCCAGGCAATCTGCTGAAAACGCCGGGCAAATCACATCGACACTCTTAATGCCGTTTTTGCCCCACTCAATCAATGTTTTATCAGTATAAGGTTGCAACCACTCTGCCTTACCAAATCGAGACTGGAAAGTAACTTGCCAACGATCCTGCGAAATTTGTAATTCCTCCGCGAGAAGTCGCGCAGTCTCCTGGCAATGGCGCAAATAGGGGTCCCCTTTATCGACATTCGCTTTGGGGATACCGTGAAAAGACAGCATTAATTTTTCAGCCTGACCATGTTTCTGCCAATGCTCGCGGACAGAATTAGCGAGTGATTTGATATAAAGAGGGTTATGGTAATAGTCACGAATCAGAGAAATATCCGGAATATCGCGACTCTTACGGAAAATTTGCGCCACCTGGTCATAAATTGCAGCGGTGGTCGTAGCTGAATACTGTGGGTACAAGGGAAATACAATAAAGGATTCAAAGCCTTTCGCTCGCAACGCCTCAATAACCTTATCGAGTCTCGGTTCGCCATAGGTCATGGCAAACTCCACAGCAACATCCCACCCTTTATCCGTCAAGTGCGCTTCTAGTAGCTCCGCTTGGCGGCGGGTATAGTAGAGAAGTGGCGAACCTTCAACTTGCGCATCGTCTGCACTGCAATTCCAGATTTCTGCATAAGCCGGTGCAATTCGCTTTGGGCGAAAAGGTAATATCAGGCCATTTAAGATTGTTAACCACAACGGCCGGGGTATTTCCACCACTCTGGGATCGGAAAGAAAATCCCTCAGGAAATCTCTTACTGCAGACGCAGTGGGTTGCGCAGGGGTACCCAAATTCATCAAAACGATCGCTGTGGACATAAAAAGCCCCGTTTGTAATACAATTTTGCCAGGAAAAAACTGCCGACTATCTTAAGGATTGATCAGTCAGCTATAAGGGAAACTCTCCCTGAAAGCTCCAAAGAGCTCCATTGAGAAGATACAAAAAAGCCCCCAAATGGGGGCTTTTTTAAAAGTGTTATTGCAGCAATCAGCTCAGGGCCTCGATGATCTTATCGCGGATCTCATCCATGCTGCCTACACCCATCACTTTGCTGTATTTGGGGGCCGCTTCTGGTGAGCGCGCTTCCAGCTCTCGGTAAAAGCCAACCAAGGGCGCGGTCTGCTCGTGATAAACCGCCAAACGTTTGCGCACAGTCTCTTCAGTATCGTCGCTGCGCTGCACCAATGCCTCACCAGTCACATCGTCTACACCTTCGCTTTTGGGCGGGTTGTACACAACGTGATAGACACGGCCAGAACCTTCATGGACACGACGGCCCGACAGGCGCTTGACGATTTCCTCATCGTCTACGGCAATTTCCAGCACGTGGTCGATATGAACATCGGCGTCCAACAGCGCTTGCGCCTGGGGAATAGTCCGAGGGAAACCATCGAAGAGGAACCCGTTTGCACAATCCGCCTGAGCAATGCGCTCTTTCACCAGGGCAATAATCAGGTCGTCGGAAACCAGCTTGCCGGCCTCCATAATGTCTTTCGCCTGCAAGCCGAGAGGTGTGCCCGCTTTCACCGCTGCGCGAAGCATATCGCCGGTGGAGATCTGCGGAATGCCGAACTTCTCTGTTATGAATTGTGCCTGAGTGCCTTTGCCGGCCCCCGGCGCGCCCAAGAGAATAATTCGCATGTTCAGTAAGCCTCCAAAACTATCGACGCACCAATAGCCGCCGCGCCAAAAGAGCGCTACCTTACACGTACACCCCAAATTGGGCAAGATTGCGACTGTTGTACGCCCATTACTCCAGGATTAACGACGACTTTTCCTGTCGTTTATGTACCTGGTTTCTGCTTCTCGTCGGCTTTCGCCTGCTCCCAAAGCTGGTCCAACTCCTGCAGGCTAGCCTCTTCCGGTCCGCGTCCATCGGTCCGAAGTGTGGCCTCAACCAAACCAAAGCGGCGCTCGAACTTGCGATTGCACTGACGCAGCGCTGCTTCTGGGTCAATTTTCAGGTGGCGAGCGGCATTGACACAGGAAAATAACAAATCGCCGAGCTCTTCCCCGGCATGCTCACGATTTCCGGCCGCGACAGCCTCCCGCAATTCCGCCACCTCTTCTTCAATTTTGTCCAGCACACCATTGATATCAGGCCAGTCGAAGCCCACCTGAGCGGCGCGCTTTTGTAATTTGCCCGCACGCGTCAAACCCGGCAACCCGGCGGTAACACCAGCCAAGACTCCACTCTCCCCCTTAGCGTTGCGCTCTTTGGCTTTGATGGCCTCCCAACTACGCTTTACCTCTGCCTCGTCCACCGCAGAGGGGTCATTCTCTCCATAGAGTTCGCCGCTGGGAAATACATGGGGATGGCGGCGCACTAGCTTACGCACCAAGGTGTCGACAATACGGGAAAAATCGAAGTGACCCTGCTCAAGACCGAGTTGAGAATAAAAGATCACCTGGAACAACAAGTCCCCAAGCTCTTCATGCAGATGCTCGTAATCCTCGATCTCAATGGCCTCGGCAACTTCGTAGGCCTCTTCAATCGTAGAAGGGACGATACTGGAAAATGTCTGCTTCAGATCCCAGGGGCAACCACCATTTGGATTGCGTAACTGGGCCATTAGGTGGAGCAAGTCCTCCACCGAATATTGATCTTGCAAGTATCCCCCTCAGCGCAGCATGCGCCGCTTTGCCGATGCCACATTAGGCAGACGATTAATGCGGTGCAATACGTAACTCAGCTCTTCAAAATTGTGAATCTCGGCGGTGAGCACCATCTCAACCGTGTGCTTATGCTTATTGGTGTGAGTTTGCATCGCCGTTATATTGATTTTCTGGCTGTCGAGCATGGCGGTGACATCACGTAGCAGCCCCAGGCGATCGTAGGCCTCAATAACGATTTCCACCGCGTAGAGCTCCCTCGGCTTAGCCGCCCAATTGACCTCTAGGACCCGCTCAGATTCTTCCGACTGCATGCGCAACATATTCGTACAGTCTTTACGGTGTATGGATACCCCGCGCCCGAGAGTGATGTAGCCCATAATTTCATCGCCGGGTACAGGGTTACAACAGCCCGCAATATGCGTCAGTAAATTACCGACCCCTTCGATATAAACATCCGCTTTGCCCGCCCCTGTCGCCACCGGTGCAGTCAGAGAGGGAACCCGCTCAACATCGTCGACTTTCACCATACGCTGGGCGGTATTCAATACTTGGCCGACACCGATGTCCCCAGCTCCCACCGCCGCATAGAGATCGTCCAGTGAGTGCATATTCAGCTTGGCGGCGAGCTTTTCAAAATTAAAGTCAATAAGGGCCAGTTGCTTAAATTCACCATCGAGAATACTGCGTCCATCGGCAATATTTTGATCGCGGGCTTGCTGCTTGAACCAGTGGATGATTTTGGCCCGTGCTCGCGAGGTGGTGATATAGCCCATACCGGATGACAACCAGTCACGGCTGGGCGCTTCGCGCTTGCCGGTAAGAATCTCCACCTGGTTGGCAGTTTCCAGCTCGTGGTTTAGCGGCACAATGCGCCCATCCACCTTGGCGCCGCGGCAGCGATGGCCGATCTCGGTGTGAATTTTGTAAGCGAAATCCAATGGAGTAGCACCGCGAGGCAGATCGACCACGTGTCCATCGGGGGTGAACACATAAATGCGGGAATCCCCCTCCCCAGTCTGCAGGTCGTCCTGTAAAGGATTGCCCCCCACCTCTTCATGCCAGTCAAGTACTTGTCGCAGCCAGGAAATCTTTTGCTCATAGCTATCCTGGCTCTCTGTTTTCAGGTCGGTACCTTTATAGCGCCAGTGTGCACAGACCCCGTACTCAGCCTCCTCATGCATAGCAAAAGTACGGATTTGCACTTCAAGTACCTTACGCTCGGGGCCGATCACTGCTGTGTGAAGGGAGCGGTAGCCATTCTCTTTTGGAGAGGCAATATAGTCATCAAACTCGTTGGGAATATTTCGCCAGAGATTGTGGACTATCCCCAGCACCGCATAGCAGTCCCGCACCGTAGGCACCAGTATGCGCACAGCGCGAATATCGTAAACCTGGGAAAAGCCGATATTTTTGCGGCGCATCTTGCGCCAGATACTGTAGATGTGCTTTGCCCGGCCATAGACGTCGCCTTCAATGTCCGCCCGCGCCAGCTCCGAACGAAGAAGCTCCAGCACCTCATCGATATATTTTTGCCGCGCCATCCGCTTTTCATCCAACAAGCGCGCGATCTGTTTGTAGTCTTCAGGTTCCAGGTAACGGAAGGACAGATCCTCCAGCTCCCACTTGATATGCCCAATGCCAAGCCTGTGGGCCAGCGGCGCATAGACATCGGCTACTTCGCGGGCCACCCGCTTGCGCTTTGCAGGCTCAGCATTTTTGGCCGCGCGAATAGCACAGGTTCGCTCGGCAAGCTTAATCAGAGCAACTCGGACATCATCGACAAGTGCCACCAACATACGGCGAATATTTTCCGAGTGCTCCTCTACCGCGCCGCTTTTACTTTCCCCTCCGGTATCGGCGCTGCGGCTGCGAATCGCCGCCATACGCAGTACACCGCGAATAAGCTTGGCCACGGTCTGGCCAAACTCTTCCTCAACACTTTTTAGCGTCAGGCGCTTCTCTCGCACCGCCCGGTAGAGCACCGCGGCCACCAGTGCCTCAGAATCAATCTGCAAATCCGCCAGTATCTCGGCCATTTCGAGGCCGGTGGCAAAACTGCTAGCACCCTCGGCCCAAATATTTTCCGCGGCGATAGCCCGCTGCTCCGCCTCGGCACTCACTTCTGCCGCACGGCGCAATGTCACTATGGCAGCACCGTCCAACCCGGCCAGCTTCTGCACATGGCGCAACCAGGCTTCCAGGTCGTGCTCTCTTTCACCTCCAAAGGAATGATGTTTTCTGACTTGAACCATGTCTTAACCGGGCCGAAACAGGAATTAGTTAGCTTGTTAGCACCATTTGCCGGCTTGTACTACAGCAAAACCAAGCAAAAAGAATACCTTCCCTCATTAGGGGCGCTTCTATCATAAGTTTGGACACACTAAAGTCCACGATTTTCTTTATGTTTTCAATACGCTGCGTGAAATTCAGCGATAACTCGCAGCGGTGGACAGCGTTTAATAAAGGGGTTGGAAGTCATAACACCAACTAGTCAAACTCTTTTAAGTGAAGAAATCCGCACCATGAAAAATACGACCAAAGGAATGCTCGCCACGCTGAAAGGATTTTCCGGGGAGGCTTTTTTATAATCATATCAACACGAGAACTGGCGCCCCATCTAGTAAAAACCAGCCTTTACTGGGGCTTTTCTACAGAAAGATAGAACATTAATTGATTAGCCAATAAAACTCTTAGCCTTTTTCTACTGCCATCAGCCAATGAATGGTTTGTATTCCTACAATAGGAAATATGAGTTATCGACCTAGAAAGCAAAGGCACTTTGCAAGATAAGAAGCGTTAAGGGAAAACAAGAATGAAGAATTTCGAAAGCAGATAAGCGAAAACATTAAATTTAAGCAGGCAGCAAAATGGATACTTAAAAGTTTTCCCGTAAATTTTGGGTGCAGAAAAAATTTCTATGCACCCAATGAATCTTTGTTAAAAATCAAACTTATTGATTGAAAAGTCCGGAAGATAAATAACGATCACCGCGATCGCAAATAATTGCCACTATCGTGGCATTCTCCACTTGACTTGAGAGACGCAGAGCGCCGGCAACCGCACCTCCAGAGGAAACACCACAGAAAATGCCTTCTTCCCGTGCCAATCTGCGGGTCATTTCTTCCGCTTCCCGCTGATCCATATCGATAACGAGATCAACTTCGTCTGGGATAAAAATTTTCGGCAAATAAGCCTTAGGCCATCGACGAATGCCGGGAATGCTGGAGCCATCGGTTGGCTGCAGGCCAACAATCTGGATTTCCGGCTTTTGCTCTTTCAAAAAGCGACCGCACCCCATGATGGTGCCTGTGGTTCCCATTGAAGAGACAAAGTGCGTAATCTCTCCTCCGGTCTGCTGCCAAATTTCAGGGCCGGTGCCCTCGTAATGGGCCAGAGGGTTATCTGTATTGGCAAACTGATTGAGAACAAGGCCCTTGCCTTCGGCCTGCATATTAAGAGCCAGATCCCGAGCACCTTCCATGCCCTCCTCCGCACTGACCAAAATGAGCTCGGCCCCGTAGGCGGTCATAGAGGCCTTGCGTTCTGCAGTAGCACTATCCGGCATAATCAGGATCATGCGGTAACCCTTGATGGCTGCCGCCATGGCCAGTGCGATACCGGTATTGCCACTGGTGGCTTCTATTAGGGTGTCCCCTGGCTTGATCTGCCCCCTTACCTCTGCGCGGTTAATCATGGAAAGGGCCGGGCGATCCTTTACCGAGCCAGCCGGATTATTGCCTTCCAGCTTGAGCAAAATCGTATTGCTGGTGTCACCGGGCAGGCGTTGCAGCTTGATCAGGGGCGTATTGCCTACACAGTCAGCAATCGTTGGGTAATCCATAGTACCTTGAATCCAGACAAATATTGCGGCCGCACAGTGTACCCGAAGCGCTCTGTCCGGCTAAATACCGACTATTTTGGTGGACTAGGTAGTCGAGTTATTACGCAGCACCTGTGATAAACAAAATAGAAAAACATTTACCCCCAGAGCCTGTATAAGAGTGCGCCCCCTCTTACATATGGGTAAAATGGGGAAAAAATAATCGCACAAGACTCCCCAGCTGCCATGGCCCCTAAAAATACCGACTCCTCCATACCGGCGCCTTCCGAGCTGCGCTCATTGCGCTCAACCATGTTTCGCTTCACGGTTGCGCCGGCACTGATCCTGGCTATGACCCTGGCCCTGGTGTTTACGCTTCAGCAAATGCACGATCGTCGCCAGCTCTTGCTCAGTCACGGACGTGCGAGTGCCGAGCAACTTGCCGAGCTGATCGAGATGAGTGGCGGCCACCCGTCCGAGCTGCGCATGGAGTGGTTACGCAAAAGCCTGCTAGCGCTAATGCTGGAAAAGGACATGGTGCGTTCGGTGCATATTTATTCCACCGAGGCGAGCAAAAAACGTCCGCTGGATCTCACCACCGGGCTAGGCCTTTTGGCAAGTGTGGGTCCGCGACCGCGCACCCCTATTATCAGCAACCAACTCAATAAGCGCGAAGCCTTTATTTTTGAGGATGACGAGACCCTGCAGGTTTTACAGCCATTAAAAGGGGATATCACCACCTGCTGGATCAGCATCGAACTGCACCGTCCCTATTTTCTTGTGGGCACCTACCAGGTATTACTCGTCGGCTTGGTGGGCCTGATTATCTGTACCTTGGCAGCCTTGGCTTGGTCGGTGATTTTATCTGAGCGTTTTGCACACAGCCTGGTGCGAATGGGGCAGGTTCTCCAGGCCATGGGGCGCGGCGAGTTCGACCGCCGCACCCATGAAATAGGGAACCGCGAACTGGCACAACTAGCCAGCCAGATCAACGAGATGGGCGAGAGTCTCTCCAGTTACCAGCGGGACTATAAATCAAATATGTTGCAGAGCATGGACGACCTGCGCCAGTCTCTCGACAGTATGGAAGAGCAGAATATCGAGCTGGACCTGGCCCGTAAAAGAGCCCAGGAGGCGAGCCGTATCAAGTCGACCTTCCTGGCCAATACCAGCCACGAAATTCGCACTCCACTGAACGGCATCATCGGATTTACAAACCTATTATTAAAAACCGAAATCGATGAGCTGCAGCAGGACTACCTGCAAACCATTCTGCGCTCATCGGAAAACCTGCTGACCACAATTAACGATATCCTGGACTTTTCCCGTATCGAATCCGGTAATCTGGTGCTCGACCATATTCCCATGGACCTGGGGCAGCTACTTGAAGAGACCCTGCAAATCCTCGCCCCCTATGCCTATGAGCATCGCCTGGAGCTGGTACCACTGATCGATCCACAGCTTCCGGCCACCCTAGTAGGAGACCCGCTGCGCACTAAGCAAATATTTACCAACCTGCTCGGCAATGCCGTGCGCAGCTCAGAGAACGGCAATATTCCTGTGCGCCTTACGGTACAAAGCAACAAAGACTCTGAGCTGGTATTGCGGATCAGTGTGACCGACCTCGGCAACCGCATAGATGAGCCGGGCCGCCGTGAGCTGGAACAAATCCTCAACGCCAAGACACCGCAGCACTCACAGCAGATCAGCGCCAACGGTCTCGGCATCTCTATCGCCCGCAGCCTCGTCGAGCGTATGCGCGGCTGCACCGGTATGGAAGTTGCCGCCAATGGTGGCAGTACCTGCTGGGTGGAACTGACCCTGGTACCGGAACGCAACCGCGGCATCCCGCCACGCGTACTTTTCCCGAACTGCCGTATATTGATTGCCGATCCCAACCAACTGACCCGCTCCCAGGTCGCACAATTGCTCAAACAGTGGCAGGTAGAGCCCGTAGAGCTCGCCGATACCGACACCTTGCAGCCGGCGATTGAACAAATGTGGCGGCACGATGCTCTACCGGACGCGGTGATTATCGACACCGCCATCGCCAAGGGGGACTTCGACAACTTCAGCGTTAAGGTGCAGTCCCTGGTCGATGCCTACCAGTGCCGGGTGATTGTACTCGGTGCTCCGGCGGAGCTGCGCCGCTGCTACGAGCAACTGCGCACCCGCACCCTGACCTTCCTCGGCAAACCGGTAACACGTGAAAACCTGCTGCGCGCCCTGAAGAGAGCTGTACCCCAACAGAGCCAGCCCCGCCCCAGCAATGGCGCCGTCCCCGCCCTGCCCTGGCCCGCACCACCACGGGTTCTGGCCGTAGATGATCACGCCGCCAACCGGCGCCTGGTCGGCGAGTTACTGCGCGCCCAGGGTGTGGAAGTCGTGATTGCCGCAAGTGGTGAAGAAGCCTTACTGCACTGGCAGCAAAGCGCCTTCGATCTGGTCTTTATGGATATTCAGATGCCAGGCATGGACGGTATTGAAGTGACCCGGTGTATCCGCGAGCGGGAAACTGGCCGCCGCACCCCCATTATCGCCCTCACCGCCCATGTAGGCGCCGAGGAGAAGGCGCGCTTGTTGTCTGCCGGACTGGACGATTACCTGAGCAAACCGGTGAGTGAAGCCCAGCTATCCCACATGATCAAACGCTGGCTCAAAATCATCACGCCCCAGGTAGTGGAAAAGCTGAATCCAAACCAAATGCGCCTGGTGGATATCGGTGAGAGCCTAAACCTGGCCAACGGCGATGCAAAACTGGCCAGGGATATGCTGCAGATGCTTATAGATGGACTGATGACCGATGAGCGGGAACTGGAGCGCCTGCACAGCCTCGGCGACATCAAAGGCATGTTTGAATTGACTCACCGAATGCACGGCGGTTGCTGCTATTGTGGCGTGTCGCGTCTGCGCGAAGCCACCTGTGTATTGCAAGAGGAACTGCGCACCCAGCAGAGCAAGGAGAACCCCGAATTCGACCGACGCAAACTGGACAGGGTATTAAGAGAGATTCGCGCCCTGCGTGAATGGGCCTCAGAACAAGACCTGGACGCGCTATTTGGGCTGGAAGTTGCCTAGCCCTCAATGGTGTTCGGCCGGGGGGATTGCTCCGGCCTAACGCCGGGCCTCAAAAATCACGAATGCCAGGGCCGCGTCTTTTTCGTCTGAGAGGGAAAGATGTATCACTTCTGCCCCCATCGCCTGAGCGCGTCTCTGCGCCTCACCGCGCAGTAGCACTTGCGCAGCTGCCCCCTGGCGCCGGCGCACTTCAATATCCTGCCAGGAGACCCCTTCACCAATTCCGGTACCCAGGGCCTTGCCTACCGCTTCTTTTGCGGCAAAGCGCTTGCACAAATAGGCCGCTCGATTGGCTTCGGCCAGGTCGGCAAAGTCACAGCGCTCACCATCGCTCAGTATTCGCGCCACGAAACGATCGCCGTGACGACGCCAAACGGACTCGATACGGCTGTAATTACAAATGTCGGTACCGATACTAACGATCATTTCCCGTAAACCTGTATAAATAACTCACGGCTCTGCAAGGGCTTTTCCCCCAGTAATGTGCGCAACAAAATACGGGTTAAACGCTTTGCCGGGCCCAGCACCTCCGCCGGCCACCTGCCCGACTCCTTAGCCCGCAACATACCCAGCAGCTCTGAACCATAAAATTCCCCCTCATGCAGAGCTGCGTTACCTTGCCTGAGCACCGGTACAAAGCCCAACTCCAATTCCAGCCGGTAGCTGCCGGCCTCACTCACAACGCCCTGACTCTCTGCACAGTAATCCAGAGACGGGCAACTGCCCAACTCGGTGAGCAGTTGTAATTCGAAACTGCGCAGTGGCCCCTCCAACTCAGCGCTGTCCATGCCCCTCAGGCCAGACAGCTCTTGCAGTAAGCGCTGGTAGGTGGCAAACAGACCATAGTGCGCCTCACCTTCTGGCAGCAGGCGCACCATTAACTCATTGGCATAGAGCCCGCCATACACTGCCCGCCCCTTGAGCCAGAGCGGTACACCGGCATTCTCCACCGGTCCGAGGGTTTTCAGAGATCCTGCACCAAGCAGAGTAACCAGCAGAGGGGTGAATGGCTGCAGCGCCTGTTGGCGCCGCTGCTTATCCCTTCGCGCGCCGCGGGCTACACAGCCAATCCGGCCATAGTCCGGGGTGAACAGCTCTAGGATCAGGCTGGAGTCGCGATAGGGTCGGGAGTGGAGGATATACGCCGGCTGTGCCGGCGGTGGCGTTTTCATGGCGAGCGGCTGGCTGAAAAAGCTTACTCGTCCCGATACCCGAGACTGCGCAGGGCGCGCTCGTCATCAGACCAGCCAGACTTAACCTTGACCCACAAATTCAACATTATCTTGTTGTCGAAAAGGCGCTCCATATCCTCACGGGCCTGGCTGCCAATCTGCTTGATACGCTCACCCTTGTTGCCGATGATGATACGTTTCTGCCCCGATCTCTCTACCAGGATCGCCGCACTGATATGCAGGATCTTACCTTCCTGCTTGAACTCCTCGACCTCAACAGTGACCTGGTAGGGCACTTCAGCACCCAGTTGACGCATGATTTTTTCACGCACAATTTCTGCGGCGAGGAAACGCGAACTGCGATCGGTAACCTGGTCCTCCGGGAAGAAGTGTTCCCCTTCTGGCAGATGCTTGAGAATCACCTGCTCCAGGGCATCGAGATTGACATTGCGCAGCGCCGATATCGGCACAATCTCGGCATTCGGGTTCTGCTCAGCCAGGGTCTGTAGCTGGGGGAGCAGGTCATTCTTATCCTCCAGCTGATCCACCTTATTGACGGCGATAATCAGCGGACACTTGAGGCCCCGCAACTTATCAGCCACCAACTGATCCCCCTCACTCCAGCGGGTACGCTCCACTACAAATACGACCACGTCTACATCCCGCGCCGCACTGGAGGCGGCTCGGTTCATATAGCGGTTAATGGCCTTCTCCTGATCCGAGTGCAGTCCGGGGGTATCCACAAAAATAATCTGATTGGGCCCCTCGGTTTTAATACCGAGCATATTGTGGCGGGTTGTCTGAGGCTTGCGCGAGGTAATCGCCAGCTTCTGGCCCAGCAAATGGTTAAGCAGCGTAGACTTTCCCACATTGGGACGGCCGACAATCGCGACATAGCCGCAGCGAGAGGGTTGTTCGCTCAAGAAGTTTCTCCGAAAAGGGTTGGAAGCGCCCGTGTATAGGGGCTGTCTGTCCGAGCCGGGCGGTGAGCCGCCCGCGCTCTTATTGTAAGGTTAGTCCTGGCCAGTGAGGCGTTTGTATGCCTCTACCGCAGCAGTTTTTTCCGCGGCGCGACGACTATTGGCCTCACCGCGCACCGGCTGCGCCAGACCGCTAACGCGGCATTCTACGATAAAGTGCTGGGCGTGCTCAGCACCAGAAACATCCACAACCGAATACTCCGGCAGCGGTTTCTTGCGGGCCTGCAACCATTCCTGCAACCGGGTCTTGGGGTCTTTCACCGTTTCCAGTGACAACTCCTGCAGTCGTGGCGCAAACCACTCCAGTACTCTGGAACGTGCAGCCTCCAAGCCGGCGTCGAGGTAGATTGCACCAATCAGGGCCTCTACCGCGTCAGCCAGAATCGAGGCGCGGCGAAAACCGCCGCTTTTCATCTCGCCCTCACCCAGGCGCAAGCAGTCACCAATATCCAGCTCGCGTGCCAGCTTGGCCAAGGTTTCACCACTCACCAGTTGCGCGCGCAAGCGGCTCAGCTGGCCCTCGCGCCCCTGGGGAAATTGCTCGTAGAGTGCGGCACCAATGGTAAAGCCGAGAATGGAATCACCGAGAAATTCCAGACGTTCATTGTTGCGGCTGCCGTGAGAGCGGTGCGTGAGCGCCAACTCCAGCAGTGCGCTTTGTTCAAACTTATGGCCAAGGCGCTGACAGAGGCGCTCCAGTAAAAGGTCAGTCACGTTTGCGGAATTGCTCCAGATCTATCAAAGGATCACAACAAAGCTCGGGCTTGGCCGTATCGAGCTGTTTGTTAAATTTCATTACGACATCCACGTTATAAATCAGTGGCTGGCGCAACTCGTAATTGATACTGACCACTGTGCTCTTTGCGCCACGCACTACCTGCAGTGCCTTAGTAGGCTCGCCGCGCACATTATTGATCAGAAAGAAACGGCCCAGTTCTTTCTTGATCTGGCCCGTCGACATATTTTCCAGCTCCGGGTTTTCCCCCAGGGTTTTCAGAGCTTCACTCACATAGCGCGCATCCACGTAGGCGGGAGCCATCTTGGAAACACAGGTGAGGGCAAAGCCCAGCACCGCAATAACCACTAACCAGCCCCAATAACTCATACCACGCTGACGCTTTAGTGAAGCTCGGATAACACTACTCATGACTTTTGCCCTCAATCCATATCGCCGGCAGAACGCCGGCCGTTTTCGTTATTGGATAGAGCCTACACGTTTAAAGCTGGGCAAACTGAGCAAATGATCCCAGTGCATCCAAATGGCAAAGGCTTTGCCCACGACATCGCGCTCGGGCACAAATCCCCAGGCACGGCTATCGAGGCTGTTATCCCGGTTGTCACCCATCATAAAGAAATGACCTTCAGGGACTATGCCGCTGAAGTTACCGTACTGACTGGCACGGACATTTTTTTGCATCAAGTGGCGCTTGCCATAGAGGTTTTCCCACAGTATTTCCTGTTGCGGATTCACTGGTGGTATCGCCTGGATCAGCTCCTGCGGAGCCAACTCACCGTTGACATAGAGCACGTTGTTTTTCAATTCGATTTTATCGCCAGGCAGGCCGATTACCCGCTTGATAAAGTAGGTATCGTTCATGTGCGGTGGGAAAAACACCATCACATCACCGCGCTGAGGCTCGCCGATATCCACCACTTTCTTGCGGGATACCGGCAGACGCAGGCCGTACTCGTACTTATTGACCAGGATAAAATCACCGACCTGAAGGGTCGGGATCATAGAGCCCGAGGGAATCTGGAAGGGCTCAACAATAAAGGAGCGCAGCACAAAAACGATGGCCAGGATCGGGAAGAACGACTTCGCGTATTCCACGATAACCGGGTCTTCCTGCTTGTCCCCGCCTTCTTTTTTACGGCGGCGGGCAAAGAACAAGCTGTCCACCAGCCAGATACCGCCACTGATAACGACCAACCAGAGCAGAATCAAAGGTAAATTAATATCCATTACGTATCTCTATTTTCCTTGATGCCAATAGCGGGCCCAACCCGCTATTGATCCACCTTCAGCACTGCCAGGAAGGCCTCTTGTGGCACCTCCACTCGGCCGAGCTGTTTCATACGGCGTTTACCCGCTTTCTGCTTTTCCAGCAGTTTTTTCTTACGGGTGACATCGCCACCATAACATTTTGCAGTCACATTCTTGCGCAGAGCCTTCACGGTGGTACGGGCCACCACCTGTCCACCGATAGCGGCTTGGATCGCCACATCGAACATCTGCCGGGGAATCAATTCTTTCATTTTTTCCGCCATGGCACGTCCCTTTTGCTGGGCATTTTCGCGATGCACGATCAGCGCCAGGGCATCGACGCGATCCCCGTTGATGAGGATATCCAGACGCACCAGTTTTGCCGCTTCAAAGCGCACAAAGCTGTAATCCAGGGAGGCGAAGCCGCGGCTTACCGATTTGAGGCGATCGAAGAAATCCATCACCACTTCACTCATCGGCAGCTCGTAGCGCAGGGATACCTGTGAACCCACATACTGCATATCCTTCTGGATACCGCGCTTCTCCACACAGAGAGTGATCACGTTACCCAGGTACTCCTGCGGCACCAGGATATTCACCTCGGCGATAGGCTCGCGCATTTCCCCGATATTGCCCACATCCGGCAGGCGCGATGGGTTATCCACCATCACCACTTCGCCATCGGTCTGCTCAACCTCGTACACCACGGTGGGTGCGGTGGTGATCAGGTCGAGATCGTATTCACGCTCCAAACGCTCCTGGATAATCTCCATATGCAGCATGCCGAGGAAGCCGCAACGGAAACCAAAGCCGAGCGCATCGGAGGTCTCGGGCTCGTAAAACAAGGAGGCGTCGTTCAGCGACAGCTTCTCCAGCGCATCGCGGAAGGCTTCGTAATCGTCAGAGCTAACCGGGAACAGACCCGCATATACCTGCGGCTTGACCTTTTGGAAGCCCGGCAGCATTTCGATTTCATCGGCGCCTTTGGCGTGAGTCAGGGTGTCGCCCACCGGCGCGCCGTGGATGTCCTTGATGCCGGCCACCACGAAACCCACCTCGCCGGCGCGCAGTACGCCAGTTTCTGTGCGCTTGGGAGTGAAAATACCAACGCTGTCCACCACGTGAGGGCGGCCAATCGACTTGGTGACAATCTTGTCTTTGGTTTTCAGGGTACCCTGCACCACGCGTACCAGGGACACAACGCCCAGGTAACTATCGAACCAGGAATCGATGATCAGGGCCTGCAGCGGCGCGTCGACATCACCTTGCGGTGGGGGGACCAGGCGAACCAGATCCTCCAGCACATCCTCCACCCCCAGGCCGGATTTGGCGCTGCAGCGGGTCGCATCGGCAGCATCGATGCCGATAATTTCTTCAATTTCCTCAGCGACCTTATCCGGGTCCGCCTGGGGCAGATCCATCTTGTTCAGTACCGGAATAACTTCCAACCCCTGCTCAATCGCCGTGTAGCAGTTGGCCACCGACTGGGCTTCAACACCCTGGGCAGCATCCACGACCAGTAGCGCCCCTTCACAGGCCGCCAGGGAGCGGGATACTTCGTAGGAGAAGTCCACGTGCCCGGGGGTATCAATAAAGTTCAGCTGGTAGGTCTTGCCGTCCCGCGCTTTGTAATCGAGCGTTACACTCTGCGCCTTGATGGTGATGCCCCGCTCGCGTTCCAGCTCCATGCTGTCGAGCACCTGCGCTGCCATTTCGCGGTCTGAGAGCCCGCCGCAGTCCTGAATGAAGCGGTCCGCCAGGGTAGATTTCCCGTGGTCGATATGGGCAATAATGGAGAAATTGCGGATATGTGAGAGATCTGTGGCCACTGCGGAATAAAAACCCTTGAAAAATCAGATGATTAGCCGGCGGAGCTGCCAGCTGTGTGGCGCAAGTCTAACAGAACTCCTGAGCAGAGGTGAGAGGCAGGTGACCCATTGGGCCACCATTCGCCTCTTGTACTTAACTTTCGATCTTAATTGTGCGGAAAGTTGACTGGCCGGCGCGGAAGAAGCGGATCGGCAACAGCTCATCTTTGGGGAGGTCATCGACCACGGTTTCGTAGTCGCTTATATCGGTCACTTCCTCAAAACCCAGCTGGGCAATGATATCGCCACTGCGCAGCCCCGCCTTGGCGCCTGGCTTGCCGGGAATGACCTGGCGCACCAGCACACCGGTATCTACATTCCAGCGCTGCTTCATGCCCTCGGGGATTTCCTCCACGACAACGCCCAAGGGACCACCCATTCTTGAAGCCGGCAGTGCGGAAGCCTGGCTGCGCTCCTCATCAGAGCCCGGCAGAGAGCCGACGATTACCTGCAGCTTTTCGGTCTTGCCCTTGCGCATCAGTTCCACGGGCACCTGGGTACCGGGGCGGACCTGGCCAACCACATGGGGCAGATCTCCGTGCACACCAATCTTGCGGCCATCGAAACGGGTGATAATGTCTCCGGGCTTGATGCCAGCCTCTGCCGCAGGAGTGCCGGGGCTCACCTGTTCCACCAGCGCACCGGATGGCTTACCGAGTCCCATGGCTTCCGCCATATCGCGGTCCACATTGCGAATGCCAACGCCGAGCCAGCCGCGATCCACACGCCCTTTCTCCTTCAGCTGCGCCACCACATCCTGAGCCAGGCTCGCTGGGATGGCGAACGACAGGCCGATAGAGCCACCACTGCGGGTATAGATCTGGGAGTTGATACCCACCACTTCACCATCGAGGTTAAACAGCGGACCACCGGAGTTACCGGGGTTGATTGCCACATCGGTCTGAATAAACGGCACGTAGTTCTCGCGGCTCTCATTGGGGATACTGCGCCCCATAGCACTCACGATACCAGCACTGGCGGAGTAGTCGAGACCAAACGGTGAGCCGATTGCGACCACCCACTCACCCACCTGCAAGTCCTCTGAGTCCCCCCAGCGTACTGCCGAAAGGTCTTCAGCTTCGATCTTGAGCAGAGCCAGATCCGAGCGCTCATCGGTACCAATGACCTTGGCCTCGTATTCACGGCGATCGGTTAGGGTGACCCTCACCTCGTCAGCCCCATCGACCACATGGTTATTGGTCACGATATAACCATCTTTGGAGATGATAAAACCGGAACCCATGCTGGCCACCGGGCGCTGGTTCCGGCGCGGCTCGAGCAGATGGCGGAAAATGTCGGGGATCTCCTGCTGGTATTGCGGCGCATTGTTATTGCCGCGAGCCATACGGCTGCGATCCACGGTGTTGATCTTGACCACCGCAGGGGAGTTCTCCTCGATCAGTTCGGTAAGTTCTGGCAGCCCGCGCGCACTGGCAGCGCCGGAAACCAAAAGACAGAGTACCAAGAGATATTGTGTACAGCGTTTAACCATAGGTTTGTTACCCCTAGTGTTCCCTTCTAATATGAAACCATTGGAATTTGAATCCCTTCCAGGGCTTGCCATGGCAAAATAGCTCCGGCCCCTTTGGGGACATTCAGTAACGATTTAGTGGCTATACAGCCACAAAAGTTCTCTTGCCTTATGTAAATCTGTGTAAAGGCCAGCGATGTCCAAACTGCGCCCACGCCCACAGCGAGGCCAATTCCACCTTCCCAGAGAGCTGTACGGATACAGTGCCCTGGGCGCGCCACTTTTTTATTTTCCCGCCCAATCCGGCCACAAAGCGGGCCTGGTAATGGCCGGCACACACGGCGATGAGGTCGCCGCTGTGGTGGCGCTCTCTTGTGCATTGCGCTCACTGGCAGCGGGCCACCTCAAGCACCATGTGATACTGGCGGTAAACCCCGATGGTTGCCAACTGGGCACCCGCTGTAATGCACATGGGGTGGACCTGAACCGCAACTTTGCCACAAAGAACTGGGATGGCGATGGCAATGTGTACCGCTGGAACAGCGCGGCGGATGCCCGCGACGTCCAACTGAGCACCGGCGATAGCCCCGCTTCAGAGAGCGAGACCTCCGCACTGTGCCAACTGATTGCCACACTAGCGCCCCCTTGGACAGTATCCATCCACGAGCCTTTGGGCTGTGTGGAAGACCCGGATAAAACTGAACTGGGAGCTTGGCTGGCCGAGGGCATGCAGCTGCCACTAATCGAGCAGATAGGCTACCAAACGCCAGGCTCTTTCGGTACCTGGTGCGCTGAACACGCCCTGCCCTGTATTACTGTGGAGTTTCCCCCCATCTCTGCCGATGCTGCCAGCGAAGAGTACCTAAGTATTCTGATAGATCTACTCACTTACGACCAATAAACCCTGCCGGCGGTAAAACGCAGCGGAGGCTCGGTATCCCTCGCCAGCCAAGTGGGGCCATCCAGGTCCAGATAGCGCGCCTTTGGCCCCAAAGGCCAGGCTGCGCGAATTGCCCTTGAAGTACACAGCATGCAACCGAGCATCAGCTCAAAACCCTGCGCGGACGCCTCCTCCGCCAGAGCTTCGGCCTCGCGAATCCCCCCCGTTTTATCGAGCTTGATATTGACCATTTCGTAGCGCCCTCTTAGGCGTGGCAAGTCGGCGCGGGTGTGGCAGCTTTCATCGGCACAGATAGGCAGGGGGTGTGTAAATGTGGCAAGAAATTCATCGTCACCGGCAGGCAGGGGCTGCTCCAGCATCGCAACCCCCAAATCCGCAAGCTGTTGGCAGCGCTCGACCAGGTCAGCGCTGTGCCAAGCCTCGTTGGCATCAATTACCATCTGAGCTTTGGGTGCGGCAGCACGCACAGCCGCCACCCGCTCATAGACCAGGTGATCGTCCAGCTTGAGCTTTAGCACCTCCACTCCCTGGGAAGCAGCCTCACCCGCAGCCAGAGCCATAGCTTCCGGGCTATCGATTACCAAAGTCTGTACGGTGGGGAGGGAGTCGGGGCCGGCAAAAGTTTCATCTTTGTACTTCGCCTCCCAGTCTGCGAGAGCGCAATCCAAGGCATTGCGCGCTGCCCCTGCAGGCAGCCGCGACGCCAAAGCATTTCTCTTTAAGCCGGCAGCTAGCTCGGAAAGCAGGGGCTCGAGCTGTCGCACGACCGAATCGGGACTCTCGCCATAGCGGGCATAGGGAGTGCACTCCCCAATACCCACACGACCTTCCAGTTTTACCTCCACCACGACGACTTCTGCCTCAGTGCGAGCCCCACGGGAAATGACAAAGGCCGTGCGCAGAGGCCAGCGCTCGATATAGCAGCGGGCCAACATGGAAAGACTCCAATTAATCTTTGGAGTTATCAGTTTAGATTTAGTTATCCGTGCCCGCTGTTGTGCTCGATTCGCAACAGCACTGGCGTGTAGGTGGGGTTGGAAGCTTGGCGGCGACTGTACCAGCGCACTCCGAGAGCACCTCCTAACAGGCCCAGCACGGCACCAATTACCGCACCAGCTTCAGCGAAAAGGTAATCCCCCAGCAGAGCAACAAGCACCAGGGAAACCAGGGGCAATAGATAAACCAGCAGGGTACTGCTGGTAAGGGCATTTTCGGCGATGCCAATCACCGCAGTATCATTCAAGGAAATTTTATTGGCCGGGTAGCCGTTGAGAACGGCTCTCACCCTTGTGGAAGAGGAAAAGAAGTCGCCAAGGAGCCCTGTGCCGCAGCCGGATTTGGCCTCACAGCCATTACAGGCACTGCGCTGGATAGTTTCAACCCAGATAGCATCGGACTCTATGGCCACAATACGGCCGCGCTCTTCCAGCACGGCTCTCAACCTTTTTCAGCGATAGAGCTGGCTACTCTGCGCGCCGTAGCATCGGGGATCTCCCCAACTACAGTGATGGTGTAAGCCACGCCATTGACTTCCATTCGGTCCATATAGGCCACGGTAGCACCGCGTATGGCCCGACCTTTAAACTCCTTGAGCTCAGGACCCAGGCGCTGCACAAACACGGTAAATACGCCCAGGCCGTCACTGAAGACCATCATATCCCCATCGGAGAGGGGTTTGACCGATACCACCTTGAACCCTTCCGGCAGCCAGCGCACTTGCCAGCGGCTCTGGGAAGATTCACAACTAGTGCGATTATCAACCCGTCGCGCATTACTGGAGACAGCCTCTAGGGCACTATCTTCAACAGGTGTCAGGTCCAGCTGTACGAATTGGTAACGTTCCAGGACACGGCCCTGAGTGCTCACCAACATGGTTTTAAGGGGCAGACCGGTTTCCCGGTCCAAGCTGACCACCAGCCCAAGGCGATAACGATCCCGCGGCCGGGCCTCGATCACCACCGCGTCGCGATCGGCAATACGCTCCTCGCCACGCAAAATAAATTGATAAGCGCGCTGTACCTGCTGCTGCCCCACTGCGTTCCACAGTGTGGCCCGCGCACTTGGCGACACACCGTACTCGCAGTTGCTGCCGCTGCCATGACTGATTAATTCACGCGGCTCGCCGCTCAGGTAACGCACACGCTCCACCTGCTCGCCGTCGCGCACCGCATGCACAACCTGTAGGGTTTCGAGCATGCCGGCGTGCTCAAAGGTGACCAACCCGCTGTACTCCAACTCGGCAACCGCCTTGGCAAGCTTGGCCAGCCACTGCTCCACTTCATTGCCGGCCACCGCGACAGACACCGCACCTGGACTGACCAGGGCTTCGGAAGAGAGCACGGTAGGGTCGACAATCTCAGGCTCGGCATTGGTAGGGGCCCGGCCATCCTGTTCAGCAGCCGGATCGGCCACCTCAACAGAGGCTGCCACTGCGCCAGTCGCTGCCTGGGAGCTGGCCATATCGAGATTCACAGTACTTGGCGCACTGGAGGGGATAGTGTTAACAGTGTTGGCGGACTCCTGCGCAAACGCCAGCGGCGCCAGCAGAGAGGAGGCCAGCAGTAATTTGCTGGCCCTGAGAATTCCAATACGGATAAGGCTCCCCCTGAAAACGACTTTCGTCACACTACATTCCAACTTGTTCGCCGTAAGTCGCGCGAGCGAAAGGCACCATACCCTGGCTGCCGACATGCGCCGCCTGCTCAGAGTGCTGAATCATTACGCGGTTCAAATGGCGCATCAGCTCCGGCGTAGGCACCTGCTGAATCACCTGCTGACCGACCACACCCCGTTGCTCGGGCACGAAACTCGGAGTTGCGGTACTCACCGAACGGGTGGATGGAGCCGGTACATAGAAGCCGGACGGCTGTGGGGCAGATTGCACCACCGGCTGTGCCGGTCGTTCGACTTCCGCCACTAGCTCATTACCCTGCACTGGATTCTGCTGGGTATCGCTAATCTGTTGAACCCCCAGGATTGCGGCAAATGCCACTGTGGCCGCTATCGCACCGCGTGAGAGCGGACGCCACCAACGGTTGTTGATCAACCCATTGGCCGCAACGGCACCACCATTCCCGGCTTGTGACAGAGGCTCTTCGAGATCGATCGCCGCAGAGATACTCGCAGCGAGGCCGCTTTCGACGGAGGCGACCTGTTCGCGGCGCATAACACTCGCCGCCAGTTGGTAGCGTGACCAGCGCTCACCCAACTCTTCAGAAGCCGCAGAGGCTTTTAACAGCCGTTGCAGCTCCAACTCGCTGACTTCGCCATCCATAAGCGCCGAGAGCGACTCGTTGAGACGTTCCTGATGATTCCCGTGGGACATAGGGGTTAACCCTCTTGTGCAATCGTTTATTCGGTGCCCACACGCACCATAGTTGGTATGAGATAAGACCGGGCTCTCGGCGGTTTGTTTCCCCAATTGGGAAAATTTTCCGCAAATTTAACCTCGGTCACCCAGTGTTTCCGGCTCACCGGCCATCACGGCCTGGACTGTCCGGTCAATAGCTTCCCGTGCACGAAATATTCTCGAACGCACCGTACCCACCGGGCATCCCATCACCTCGGCGATCTCCTCATAGCTCAGTCCCTCAAGCTCCCTCAGCGTAACCGCTGAGCGCAGGTCCTCTGGCAGTGCGCGTATGGCGCGATGCACCGCAGATTCCAGCTGGTCGCGAAACAACTGGTTTTCAGGCGTTTCGTTGTCCCGCAACAGGTCGGCGCCGGAGTAGAACTCGGCATCCTCTAGATCCACATCGGAAGACGGGGGCCTGCGGCTGCGGGAAACCAGGTGGTTTTTGGCGGTATTAATCGCAATCCGGTACATCCATGTGTAAAAGGCGCTGTCGCCACGGAAATTGGCGAGCGCCCGGTAGGCCTTGATAAAGGCCTCCTGAGTCACATCCTGTACCTCACTATGGTCCTTGATGAACCTGCTGACTACAGCAACTATTTTGTGTTGATACTTGAGCACTAAAAGGTCAAAAGCGCGTTTATCTCCCTTTTGAACCCGCTCTACCAGCTCACGGTCACTCGTTGACGCCTGATGCGCTGTCATCCCCAACTCCCATATCCAGCCACACTGCGGGTGCCACGACTATTTATTAAAGGGCTGCCTGCGCAGGCGTTTCTTTTACTGTGTTGAAGACACTGACAATAGGACATAAGTTCCACGTCAAATCGACGAAAAAATAAGAGGCGCTATACTACGCGACCCTAAAAGATAAATGAAATCTATGAATGCCCAGGTAAACTACGACGTTCTTGTCATCGGCAGCGGCGCCGCCGGCCTCACCCTGGCCCTGCATCTCTCGGCCAAGTACCGAGTAGCCCTGCTCTCCAAGCAGCGCCTGCAGGACGGCTCAACCTGGTTCGCCCAGGGGGGCATCGCCGCAGTGTTGGACGAGATGGATTCGGTGGAGTCACATATTGCAGACACATTAGACGCGGGTGCCGGACTCTGCCACCCATCGTCTGTGCGCTTCACCGTGGAAGAGAGCACCGCGGCCATTCGCTGGTTGATCGACCAGGGCGTGGACTTCACCCGCGAAGGCGAGGACTACCACCTGACCAAAGAGGGAGGCCACAGCCATCGCCGCATTATTCACAGCGCCGATGCCACCGGTCGAGCAGTACACAGCTCTCTACTGGTAAAAGTTCTCAACAGCCCGAACATCGATTGCTTTGAGCATCATGTAGCTATAGACCTGATCCGCCAGCCTGACCCGCAAAAAGGCCGCTTTCGCTGCGCCGGTGCCTATGTACTGAATAAAACCACAGAAGATGTGGAGCTGCTGCAAGCCAAGGCGGTAATTCTCGCCACCGGCGGCGCGAGTAAGGCATACCTATATACCAGTAACCCCGATGGCGCCAGTGGCGACGGCATTGCCATGGCCTGGCGCGCCGGTTGCCGAGTGGCCAATATGGAATTCAACCAATTCCACCCCACCTGCCTCTACCATCCCAAGGCCAAGGCTTTCCTGATTACCGAGGCTCTGCGCGGTGAGGGCGCGCAACTGAAATTACCCGATGGCAGCCGCTTTATGGAGCGTTTCGACAGGCGCGGCGAGCTGGCCCCCAGGGATATCGTCGCCCGCGCTATCGACCACGAGATGAAACGCCTCGGTGCCGACTGCCTCTACCTGGATATCTCCCACAAAGATCCCGCTTTTGTGCGCGAGCACTTCCCCACCGTATACAGCAACTGCCTGAAGTACGGCATAGATATGACCAAAGAGCCCATTCCTGTGGTGCCTGCCGCTCACTACACCTGCGGCGGCATCATGGTTGACCAGCATGGGCGCACCGACCTCGATCAACTTTACGCTATCGGTGAAACCACTTTTACCGGTCTGCACGGTGCCAATCGCCTGGCCAGCAACTCATTGCTGGAATGTTTGGTATATGCCCGCTCGGCCGCTCTGCATATCGATGAACATCTCGAATCAGTGCAAGCACCGCGCAAGGCGCCGGAGTGGGATGCCTCGCGGGTGACGGATTCCGATGAAGACGTGGTGATCTCCCACAACTGGGATGAATTGCGCCGCTTTATGTGGGACTACGTGGGAATCGTGCGCACCCGCAAACGCCTGCTGCGCGCCCAGCACAGGGTGAAGCTGCTGCAGAGGGAGATCCTGGAGTTTTACGCCAACTACCGTATCACCAACGACCTGGTGGAGCTGCGCAACTTGGCCTTGGTTTCCGAGTTGATTATCCGCTCGGCCCTGGACCGCCGCGAGAGTCGCGGGCTGCACTACTCCCTCGACTATCCGGGTCTCAGGGAACTGGCTATGGATACGGTATTGGTACCGGAAAACTACGCCAATCAGCGGCAGTTTATTTAAGTAGCGCGGTTAGGGCGGGCAGAAATCCGCCCTAACGTGAATAACGCAATGCCACCTGCAATCGGCGCCAGTCGTCCCCATTAAGCGCATCCCGCGCCAGCACAAGGCGCAGGGGTGCGCCGGCCTGATCGCGTCCGCGGATTACCAGCAGCCACTGCAACAACACCAGCTCACCGCAAAACTCAAATTCACGCTCCTCATCACTCTCACCCCGCCAAAACCAGCGGCGCTCCCGGGTCGATATAACCCCAACCATTCGCCCCAGACGGCGTTTCTCTAAAAAGGCATAGACGCAGACAAGCAACAGAGAGAGCCAGAACAGCCAGAGAGGGAGGTCACACAACCAGAGCAGCAATACCGCCTGCCCCGTAGCAAGCAGCAAAAAAAGATGAAGCAGAGACGATCGCGCAACAACGCAGCTTAAGCGCGCGCTGCGCTCGTAATATTGGGGCGGAGAATTACTGCTGCAAACCGGTGTTGTCACGAATGATCTGCACTATACGCAGCAAATCCGGGTCGGCCGGATCTTCACGGCGCATGAACCAGGCAAACAGGTCCTGGTCCTGCTCATCCATCAGTCGCACATAGCGCTGCTGATCCTCAGGCTCCAGAGTCTCGTAGATATTATCCAGAAACGGCAGCAGCACCAGATCCAGCTCCAACATGCCGCGGCGGCTGGCCCAAAACAGGCGGTTGCGATCCATACTTCATTTCCAACCAGGTTAAAGCGCGCAGTATACCTGCTAGCTGGGCAAACTTGAAAAGGGGCGCGGCAATCCCCAATTAATGCCACCAAGACAACCGGAGGTGGCAACACTATGGACCAGCAACAGTGGCAGGATTTTCTCAGCAGCGAAGGCGCCATTTGGGAAGGCGGCAGGGCCCACTTCCCTCTTACCAGCAATGATAATCGCCAGGGGTTGCATCTGATCGATCTCGGCCCAGTAGGCGTCGTTTCAGTAATCGGCCCCGATAGCCAGAAGTTCCTACAAGGCCAACTCACCTGCGACCTTGTGAATCTACCCGATGGACACAGCACCTTGGGCGCCCACTGTAACCCTAAAGGGCGCATGATCAGCGCCTTTAGCGCCCTAAAACTCTCCCAAAGCGAATTTATACTCCGCCTGCCCCGCAACTTGGCCCCGATAGCCCAGCAGGCACTGGCGAAGTACGCCGTATTTTTTAAGGCGGAGCTTCGCGATATCAGCGAGGAATACCACTGGCTCGGCCTGCAAGGGCAGGATGTCGCGGAACAGGCGGCACAATTACTCGGCTTCGAAGCCCCCTCCCCCGGTCAAAGTGTCACTTTTAACTTTGACGGCGAACGCTGTATCGTCCAGTCGGCCAATGAGTTCCAATTGGCCCTACTCTGTCCTGCCAGTAAGACACAACAACTTTGGCAGATACTTTCCCCACACAGCGAGGCCACCGGCTACGACCAGTGGCAAAAAGGACAAATAGAGGCCGGCATCCCCCAAATTGATGCTGCCACTTCTGAGATGTTTATCCCGCAGATGACCAACCTGCACTTGCTCGGCGGCGTAAGCTTCAAAAAAGGCTGTTATACCGGCCAGGAAGTCGTCGCCCGTATGCAGTTCCGCGGTGCCGCCAAGCGCCGCCTATACCGTGCGAAGTGTGAGGGTGGTGATCTTCCCGCCAGCGGACTGGAGATTTTTGCTGACGGACAACAGAGCATCGGCAACCTGGTTGAAGCTTGTCATAGCAAAGAGGGGATAGAGCTACTCGCTGTACTCACCATCGCCAAAGTTGCCGCCGGCGAAACCCTAAAACTAAAAGATGGTCGCACCCTGGAGATTCAGGAACTACCTTACGATGCCGATGCCGACCCTTTAGCTTAGAAATTAATACTTAATCGACACAAATTAAAAAGGCGACTTTGCGGGTCGCCTTTTTATATTTAAAACCATACAAACAATCCACTACTGCCACAGGAAAGAAACATCGGTAATTTTATTAGCTGATCTACTACAGCAGCAGCTAGGGCCACTACACTGGTTTATGCTATTTTCCACTTTCGTGGCAGCAGGGGAAGGCGCTATTGAAAGAAATCGATCAGCTTATTATCGCCCTGGAATCCTGCATCGTATTGGCCGGTTTTGCCGCAATTGTGGGCACACTCCAGCCCAAAAAGACCAGAAAGGTCACCAAGGGAAGAATTGTCTCCCTTGCAATGATTATTTATATCAGCCTGGTCAATGCGCTCCTCGCCGCTTTCACTCTCACTTTATCCAACTTTGGCGTAAGCGATCAGAATCTATGGTCCTTAAGTAGCTTTGCAATGAGCGCAGCCACAACCTTTTCTATCGTTTATCTCTGGATAAAAAAACGATTAAAGACAGTATCCAAAGCAGCCAAAATCACCTATTTCCTTCTTTTTGCCTTTGCTGGAACCATGGTTTTCGTGAATATTCTTAACGCTCTGGGAATTGGCTTCAACAAAGAGTACGGCCCCTATTTTTTATCTTTTGTTTTTAATCTATTTGTCGTCGGATACGCCTTTTCCAGACTACTTATGCGCCCAATGTGGGAAGTGGTGAGAGAAAATGAATTAAGAGGCCCACTTAGAAAGCACATAAGCAGGAGATAGACAAAAATTTTGCTAAATTAAAATCAATTCGATAATCGCGCCAACACAAGAAAATTGTGACCTCAAGAAATTTCCGCTCTATGCAGGCCCTCAACAGAAACAGCAAACACAAAAAAGCATAAACTATCCTTTATGCACGAGTAATCCACTCCAACTTATCACCTCCGCTCAGGACGACAGCTGAAGATGGATAAACTGTCGGGACAAATTGATCAGCTGCTTCATATTATAGAAATCGCTATCGTTTTGGCGGGTTTTGCTGCGATGGTGGCGACATTTCAGTCCCGTAAAGTAGAAACCATCACCCGGGGACATGTCGTCTCCCTTGCCATGATCGTCTATATCAGCCTATTTAGCGCCCTGCTCTCGGCTTTCTCGCTCGCTCTGTTAAACTTTCATCTCAAGCCGGGGTATGTATGGTCCATCAGCAGTGCCTTGATGGGAGTAGCAACCACGGGGTTTATCGTTTATCTATGGAAGAAAAGGCATTTTAAGTTTGTCTCTACCATAATGCGACTCACCTACTATGGGCTCTTTGGAATAGCCTGTTTCGTGGTCATAATAAGCGCCCTAAATGCCGCAGGTATATTCTTTGAACGAGAGTTTGGCCCCTACTTTATGGCTTATATTTGCAATATATTTTTTGTGGGATTCGCGTTTGCCAGGCTATTGATGCGGCCACTGTGGAAGTCTGTAGAAAAAAAAGAAGCCAAGCAACCCCATAGCGAGCGCCTGAGGAGGCGCCGTTAAGCACATAAGCCGTTAAGCACATAAGGGGGCCTCTGAATAACTCCTGAAAATTATTTTTAGTGGGCCAAAGATTTTAAGAAACCTGCTTTACAGAAAAATCAACAGTCACCCAACAAACCAAAGGCCCCATACCTATTTTAAAATTAATAAATACGGGGGCTCTGAAAACTACGCAGCTAATACTTCAGCTATTTACCAGGGCTGCTCTTCACCAAGGTGAATAAATTGACCATTAGGACCATCACTATCAATCAAGGCAAGCTCCACAACAGTTCTCGCCCCTTCGCTCACATCCATTGGCGCCGCGCAAATCGGTTTTAACCCATCCTGGGTGTGCGCTATTTACCTTAATACCTGTTTCTGCAAGACTTTGGCTCAAAGACACTGTAAAGATATTGAGCGCAGCCTTTGAGGCATTGTAAGCGAAGGGCTTCACTGCACTCCAGCCAGAGTTCTGATCAGCATTCACAGCTAAAGAACCCAGAATACTACTCACGTTCACGATACGACCAGCTTTACTCTTCTTTAGCAGCGACAGAAGATCTTGCGTTAGACCAATTTGAGCGAATACATTAACGCCAAAATGGTGTGCAGATCCTCCTATGAAACTGTTTCACTGTTGTTCTGGCCTCACTCCCCTCAACGATAACACCGGCGTTGTTCACCAGAATATCCAGCCGACCATATTGTTCCGCAATTTTTTGGGCAGCTCGTGCCCTATCTTCAACTTTGGTAAAATCCAGCTCAATAATATCAATTGGTGCCACCTTGCCATTCCAATTAGCTTGAACGGCCTCCAATTTAGCTTTGTCTCGACCAGACAGGATTACTTTGACTTTCTGGTCGGAAAGCTGCTTGGCAGCCTCCAGACCAATTCCTCGATTTGAACCGGTGATCAATGCAATTCGATCGTTAGACATGGTAAATCTCCTGTGAGTTAGGTTGCTTCGAACACAGGAGCATCCTATTCTTCGAGCAAATGGAAACAATTATATAAAAAGAAAATGAATATTCGCGAATTGGAAACAATTCGCTTTAGAACTTTATCCGTTTTTGTCCATGTCTGTAGAACCTTAAATCTGTCACTGGCTGCAGATCAGCTGGGACTCCCTAAGTCGACCGTTAGTAAGGAGGTTCCAAAGCTGGATTCCCACCTCAAAGCCAAACTATTGGATCGCACTACCCGGCGTGTTGCACTGACAGAAGTGGGGGCTATTGCCTATGATCGGGCTCTGCATTTGATGGAAGACTTTAAAACTATGCAAAACGATGTGCTGGTGATGGATCAGCAGGTCCAGGGCTTATTGCGAATCTCAGCCCCGCCAGCTCTGGGTGAATTTCTCTCCAAGAGGGTTTTACCCACTTTTTTGAAGCGCTGCCCAAAAATTACCGTCTCCCTAAACCTCACTCACGACTTTGAAGATCTCTTTTCCCAAGGCATTGACCTCGCGTTTCGTGTTGGCGACATACACGATGAGCGCCTCATTTCCAGCAAGCTTGGTAGTTCTACACGAGTTCTCGTAGCCAGCTCTGAATATCTCATTACACAGGGAACACCCCAGCAACCCAATGACCTAATAAGCCATAACTGCCTGAGGTTTCAATTCAATCCTGGAGATACCGAACGGGCGCTAAGTTCCGAGCAATCGACAATGACTGTACCCGTTAATGGAAATTTCTTTTGCGCCAATGTTACTGCACTAAAAAATGCGGCAGTCAATGGGCTGGGAATTGCGCAACTACCAATCAACAACATTATGGAAGAGCTAGACAAAGGCTCACTTGTTAATATTCTTCCAGACTGGCATGTTCCACCAATGGATATTCATGCCGTTTACAGGCAGGGGCTCAACAAACCTAAGAAACTCGCTGCATTGCTAGACTTCCTCAAAGAGGAAAAAAATTATTTAATTGGAGTATCTAGCAACACGAAAAGAGGAGAAGAAAAGAAAAGTGAAACCTACATGGGCAACTACTTAATCCCCCCTTTCTCTACATTGTCACCTGCACACTCCCTAAGAGCATTTGATGCTGAATTTTTAACCTAGCCTCACTTAATATTAAAGCTACACCAAATCCTCATAAGAGCTCACTAATAAGTGCAACTCAAAAGGCAACATTCTTTGTAATTAGAGTTCCTCAGAGAAAAACCAGCCATCTGGGAGGGGGAGTTTCTCAAGCACTTAAATACACCAGCGCAAAGATATTGCTAGAAATATCCTCAAACACTTAAAAATATCGCTCAGGTTAATTGACTCAATATACCCAGCTTACCCTTAACGATCGTAAGCTGGAGCTGTATTTTGAGAGGTGATTTTTATCGCAGAAATCTTAGCGTTTAGATTTCTATTGCCACTCTTTTTAACTGATTTGCCTCAGGCAGGGCCCACTCAATAGGCTTCTCACCGCGTTCTTGTAGCCAGTGATTCGCTTGAGAGAAAGGTTTGGTGCCAAAAAAACCACGGTGGGCTGAGAGGGGGGATGGATGAGGGGCGCGTAGTACCAGATGCTTATTGCGATCAATAAAACCGCCTTTCTTCTGCGCGTAACTACCCCAGAGTACAAACACCAGGCCCTCGCGCTCTTCCGCCAGTTTATGGATAGCGGCATCGGTAAACTGCTCCCAACCGCGGCCCTGGTGGGCGCCAGCCTTGCTGTCCTCTACAGTGAGCGTGGCATTGAGTAGCAGCACTCCTTGCTCTGCCCAGGGTTGTAGGCAACCGTGGTGCGCAGGGGGTATCCCCATATCAGAGTGCAATTCTTTGTAAATATTCTGTAGCGATGGCGGGATACGCACGCCGGGCATAACAGAAAAACACAAGCCATGCGCCTGGCCCACACCGTGATAGGGGTCCTGCCCCAGAATCACCACTTTCACCTGATCAAATGGAGTGGAGTTAAAGGCATTGAAAATCTGTCCACCTGGTGGATAGATACACTTACCAGCCTCTTTTTCTCCCCGCAAAAATTGGCGCAACTCGGCCATATAGGGCTTCTTGAACTCTTCGCCCAATACATCGTACCAGGAGGGGTGGATCTTAATTTTGTCCGGAACCGGCATTATCTAACCTTCAAAATCTTTTTTACGTATTTTTGCAACTCGGGCACTACCTCTTCCTCAAACCAGGGCCTGCGCCGCAGCCATAACGTATTGCGTGGGCTGGGGTGCGGTAAAGGAAAATATCCCGCTGGCAGAGCATCGCGGTAATGGCGTACATTCTCAGTAATGCTGCCATACCAGTGCGGCAGGTAGTGGCGCTGGGCGTATTGTCCCACCAATAGTGTCAGTTGCAAGTGAGGCAACTGTAGCAGCAGGCGCTTGTGCCAGGTTGCAGCACACTCAGGGCGCGGTGGCAGATCGCCCCCCTTACCGCGCCCGGGATAGCAGAAACCCATGGGGATAATGGCAATCTGGGATTCGTTATAGAAGGTATCTCTATCAATCGATAACCACTCGCGCAGGCGATCGCCGGAAGGGTCATTCCAGGGAATACTGGTGGCGTGGACCTTGGTCCCCGGCGCCTGCCCTACGATCAACAGGCGCGCAGATGCCGCTGCACGCAGCACCGGATTGGGGCCTAAAGGCAGGTGATCCTCACAGAGGCGACAAGCGCGAATTTCCTCCAATAGAACAGGTAACTTCTCAACTACCACCTACTGCGCCCCCTCGGGAAAAGCCAGTTGTAACAAAAGCCCCCTCCGATCCTGAGGATCGTGGATGCGGCTAATATTATCGTTGTCAAACACGATAAAAATACCCTGTTCATTCACCGCCAACCCATCCCCTTTACCGCCAGTACGGGACACTTCGTATCTGAGCTCAGAGGAGTTTTCCTGCTCCCAATAATCCAGGCACCACTGTGCTTTCAAACTTGGCAACTCCCTTCGACACACGGCATAAGCATTTGGCTCTAGGGTAAACAGGGCACCATCATAGTAATAGAGCGCCGCTAAATTTTCTGATTGTCCTCGAAAGTTCAACCCTGTGACTGGCGGCAACTTGAAAATCTGCACGCTCTTCTTGGGACCGATCTTTACCAGACCGCGGGGATCGCTCTCCAGCCCAATCCAGAAGTCATCGCCGATCTTCTGCAAGCCCACACCTGAAAGGTTATACCCTTTTAAATAACCTTGCGCTTTTGCTGTGGACGACCACATATTTTCCAACCAATGGCCCTCACCTTGCATATTGATTTCTGCAATACGGTTATAGCGCTCGCTCAGCAAATAAAATTTATTATCTACACAGCTGATTGCCTCAAAGTCCATTGCCGCAGCTGGTCGGGTAAGATCCAGTAAAAAGTGCCAAAAGTTTGTGGGCCTATCTTTTTTCGGAGCACCAAGCCCATAGAGGGTCAAATAAGACTCCAACTCAGCGCGCCGCCCCTCCACGACAATCTCATAAATCTCTTCTGATTTTTTATCAGAAATCGTAAAAAGTTTGCCATCACAAAAAGTTAAACCAGAGATACTCAGCCCGGCACTGGCGCTTACCCAGTAATGATTGAGTTTTTTGGCGGGAATAATTTCTGTAGCCATCCCCAGGGATGGCACCAATACAAAAAACACGCAAAGGAGGAGGCGCTTAATCACAGTCACTCCTATTAAAAGGCTAAGGTAAGAGGCAATGATTGCATTTTGCGGCGGTTTTCACAGACGCGAGCACTAACTACAGTCTTTGTGCTCCCTCAGCCCAGAATTGACAAGCCCCAAACGCGACAGCACCAGTGCCAAAAATTGCACTTCTCTTTGAAGTCATAAAGATAGTGCTTGTAGGCTCTAATGATTACTCTCAGGGAAGGCTAGATGCAGCAATAAGGCGCGTTTGTCCTCCGGCGCCTGAGCACGGCCGACATTATTATTATCCAATACAACGAAAATGCCCTGGGAATTGACTGCTAACCCTTCTCCCTTGCCATAACGGGTTTCTTCGTAAATCCGTTCGGGAGACTCCTCTAACGCGCGATAATCCACACACCACTGGGCTTTTAAGCTTGAGAGTTCCCTGCGACATACTGCGTGGGCATTGCGCTCCAAGGTGAACAGGCCCCCGTCATAATAATCAAGACCGGTCAGATCTTCTGAGCGCCCATAAAAGTCCAATCCAGTAACCGGCGGCAGGGTAAATGTTCTGACCTCGCCATTAGCACTTAGCCGCAGTAAACCACGAGGATCGCGCTCCATTGCCACCCAAAAGGTATCACCGGCCTTGACCAATCCCTCGCTGGAAGCGTTGGGCTTTTGCAGATAGCCCTGCTCCCTGGCTTTTGGCGACCAGATATGCTCCTGCCAAATCGCCCTACCCTGAGCATCCACATTGGCGATACGGTTGTAATGCTCGCTCACCAGGTGAATGGTGCCATCGGCACAGCTGATACCTTCGAAGTCCAGCTCATCAGCAGGCCGGAAGAACTCAGTAAGGGCGACCCATAAACTCCCCGTCTGATCCTTACTGGGGATACCCAGATCGGCGAGAAGTAGATGGGAGCGCAGCTCGGCGCGATCGCCATCTATCTCCAAAGCGTAAACCTCTCCAGAGTCCTTGTCGGAAACTGCCAGCAACTTGCCGGCACAAAAGCTTAAGCCCGAAATGTCCAGCCCTTCGCTGTTATCCACCCAATAGCTGGCCTGCAGCTTTGCGGGGGTAATTTCCACTGCTGCCGCCAGAGGCGAGAGCAACACAAGAGTAATACTGAAGAGAAAACGTTTAATCACTGAAGAACCAATTAATCGCGGAAGTTGTTAAATTGCAGCGGCTGCTCAAGCTCTTTACCACGTAGAAGGGCAATCACCTGCTGCAGATCATCGCGCTTTTTGCCGGTAACCCGCACCTGCTCGCCCTGAATAGCCGCTTGCACCTTGAGTTTTTCATCTTTGATTAGCTTAACGATTTTTTTTGACAGTTCTTTGTCGAGGCCATTTTTCAGGGTGATACCCACTTTGACCTGCTTGCCAGACTGCTCTTTTTCACCCACGTCCATCGCTAATGGATCGATATCACACTTAATCAAAGCACCGCGCAACATATCCACCATTTGGTCTACCTGCATATCGGCTTCGGCGCGCACCACCAGGGAAAAATCACTCATCTCCACTTCCGCATCCACGCCTTTAAAGTCAAAGCGATTGATGACAGTGCGGTTTACCTGATCTACAGCGTTGGTCAGCTGGTGCTTATCCACTTCAGATACAATGTCAAAAGAAGGCATTAATTTCTCTGCTCCTATTTCCAGATTTGCGGAGTAATCTCCGTATTGTGATTGTTATCAGCCAGCCAAATATGGCCATCTTGAATGGTGATACTGAAATCCATATTGCGCTCGGCCATCTGCGCTAATTGCTCGGTGGTATCAGCGGCGAGATGGTAAACCCTGAGGTTTTCAAAGCGCTCGAGCTGACTTTCCAGCTTTTGCCACCAGATCGGCGCGGCACGCCGCCCGTAACTGTATACCAAAACCTGCCCGGCGCGGTTGCTGGCTTTACGCAAACGCTCCTCGGCCGGAAGGCCCACCTCTATCCAAAGGTCGATCTCTCCACTGAGGTTCTTCTGCCACAAGTCCGCTTCCTCATCAGAGGAGAGACCTCGGGTAAACTCCAGTGCATCGGACGCATTGTGCGCAAACGCCAATAAGCGTACCATCATGCGCTCATCCGTTTCCGAAGGGTGTCGCGCCAAGGTCAGCTGGTGTTCCGCGTAGTAATCGCGGTCCATATCGGCTATTTGCACCTTGGCTTTGAAAATTGTTGCTTTTAGTGCCATTTCGGCTCCATCTCTACGCCACCTTTAGCACTGCAACTAAGGCGGACTATTCTTGGTTGGTTCACGGAAGATTAAGGATATTCCGTATGACCTCTGCGACCGGTGGCAGCCTGCCAATCTGGCGCTGCACCCTGCTGTGTCTGCTGGCAGGCTTTATCAGTGGCTGCGGCATCAACAATATCCCCACCTATGACGAGCAGGTGAAAGCTGCCTGGGCCCAGGTGGAAAACCAATACCAACGCCGCGCAGACCTGGTGCCCAACTTGGTTAAAACCGTTCAAGCCTACGCCGGCCATGAACGCGAGACCCTCCAGGCCGTTACCGAAGCGCGCGCCAAGGTTAATTCCCTGCAGCTGGACGGTGAGCTACTCAACGATCCGGCCAAGCTACAACAGTTCGAGGCTGCACAAACACAGCTCTCCAGCGCCCTATCGCGGCTGATGCTTGTGGTGGAGCGCTACCCCGACCTCAAAGCCAACCAGAACTTCCTCAGCCTGCAATCTCAGCTCGAAGGCACCGAAAATCGCATCAGCGTGGCGCGCCGGGATTATATCCAGGCAGTGCAGCGCTACAACCGTGAGATTCGCACTTTTCCCGGCCGTATCTGGCATGCTCTCCTCTACCGGGATATGCCACTTAGGGAAACCTTCCAGGCTACCAGTGAGGGAGCCGAGAAGGCTCCGGAAGTCAACTTCCAATAGGCAGTCGGAAACCCCTTATGACACGCCCCTCTCTCACCTTATTGACACTCATCACACCGCTGCTGGCCATGGTGCTCTGGGCCGAGGTGCAGTTCCCCCCCCTATCTGGGCGAGTAGTGGACAGAGCCGAGCTGCTGACCGCCGAAGAAAGGTACAAACTGACAGAATTGATTCAGCAATATGAGTCTGAGAGCAGCAATCAACTGGTAGTAGCCACCCTGCCGGAGCTTCAAGGTATCACCATAGAGGAATACGCCAATCAATTGGCGAGAGAGTGGAAGCTGGGGCACAAGAAGAAAAATAACGGGATTCTCTTCTTGATAGCGCCCAAGGAGCGCAAAGTCCGCATTGAAGTGGGCTACGGTCTGGAGGGCGCGCTTACCGATGCGCTATCTGCCAATATTATCCAAACCAAGGTGCTACCAGAATTCCAGAAAGGCGATTTAGCCAAAGGGGTTTACGCCGGGGTGAACTCCATCATTGCCGCCACCAAGAACGAGTATGTGGCTGAGCCGGTGGAGACTAAAAAAGACCGGCGCCTGGCCATTGTGGTTGGTCTATTTCTATTACTGGTAATGCTCCATCTATTCGGCAGCTCTGTCCTCAGCTCCCCGGTTCAAGGCCGAAATTACAAGCGCGGTCGCTTTGGTGGCTACTATGGTAGTGGCGGCTTCGGCGCCGGACATTCAGGTGGCGGTTTTTCCGGCGGTGGTACCGGAGGCGGCTTCAGCGGAGGGGGCGGTGGATTTGGCGGAGGAGGCGCTTCGGGAGGATGGTAATGCTAAGTAGCAGTTATCAACGCCAGGTGGCCGAAGCCATCAAGGAAGTGGAGACCCATACCGACGCGGAACTGGTGGCAATTGTCGCGCGGGAAGCTGATAAATATTTATATATTTCCACTCTATGGGCCGCTTTCATAACTCTATTGCTCTCGCCACTATTTCAATTCCTGCCCTGGTGGCTCAGCTTTCAACAAGCCTTCCTGCTTCAGTGGGTTCTGTTTATCGTTCTGGCAGTGTTCTTTCGTTGGCGGCCAATCACCATGCGCTTGGTGCCTAAGAAGATCAAATTCTGGCGAGCCTCAAACCTGGCCCGCCGCCAATTTCTGGAACAGGAACTGCACAGCACAAAAGATCGCTTGGGTTTGTTGATTTTTGTCTGTGAGGCGGAGCACTATGTAGAAATACTCGCAGACCGCGGCCTTGCTCAGCATGTCTCCAATGACGATTGGCAGACCATCATCGAGCAATTTGTGCGGGAGCTCAAGCGCGGTAAGGCTGGAGAAGCACTGTTACTCTGTATTGCACAATGTGGAGACTTACTAAAAGAGGCCGCCCCAAGTAGTGCCGTAAAGGATGAGCTACCCAACCATCTAATCCTGATCAACTAACGCTAGTTATAGCCCTGCTTTATCGACAGGCATGTTTTTAACGTCACAATAGTCCCATATCCCTGCGCCAACTATTCCTTCTACTAAGCTGCTGCTTAAGAAACGTTAATTACCATAGACAGCTGGGGTTACACAGTTGGGATTGACGAACGATGATATGTTATAGCGTGTCACTAAATAGAACGTGGCCTCAAGGATGGAGCGGTTAATAACGATGCCTGTCGCCTAGCTTCTATTTAGCATTTATCTATTTGGTATTTATCTAATTAGTTTCTATCTAAATTTCATTATACAGAAACTACCAGCCAGCCTAGAGGGCAAGGTGGGCTTCATCCCCTTCACTGAGGACGATCCAGTGGTTTGTCAGAATTTGATTAATCAAATCTATCAAAAGGTAAATAAAGCTTTCGATACTGACGTAAAAGCGCCAAATTAACTGATCAGCACTCTGCTGCCTGACCGCTATTAACTCAAGACTTCTTAGCAAAAACTTGAAACCACAAAAATAGAAAAGTCAAATGGACAAATTCATCACTTTAATTTCGATCCTTACATCGCTCCTTATACCGATCCTTATATCACCACTTACTCGTGCTGACTTTATTAGTCTTACTGGAGCGGAAACTGCACCAAATATCGCAGAAATAGAGATATTGAATAATCACCTACACATCAGCCTTGAAATCTCCGCAGCTGATGCCGGTACATTCTGGCCAGAACTGCCATCAACCAAAAGTATCTATGAAATCGCTCGGCTTGCCCAAACACAAAAAGAGTTCGCCATTGAGGTTTATTCCCCGGATGGAAAAATTGAACCCACAACAACATCCATCAGAATTGCAGAGAGAAAGCCAAGAAACTCCCCTTTTGCAGGAAAAACAGACCCCAGGACCGGGGTGCGTATGCCGGATTTCCCCTCCGATAAAACCATCATCTTAGCCAATTTGGAATTTCCCATAAAGGGGTTGACCAATCTGGAAATCCGCCCTCCATTAGATACAGATGGCACAGCCTCAGTCACAATCGGGTTTACTAGCCAGCATGGCCACACACCCGTGAGTAGTTTCCACTATTTGTCTCAGGCTGAACCTCTAAAAATCGACTGGAAAGACCCTTGGAACACTCAATTCGAAAACCAAAATATCAATCGACATAACCGCCACCCCCTCAGGTCCTTTCTCTATGTAGAGCCTCGCCAGATTCGCCACGAGATCCTACTGCGCCCGAGAGACTTATTGCAATGGACTGACCAATCCTTTAACGCCTGGCAACCGCTCACAATCAAGCGAAGAAAACAGCTACAGGAGACCGCAGAAAAATTTCTGCTAAGAAAAAATCCCACCACCATCGACCAGACTCCAGTAGAACCCGTAAGCACTGAAACGGTATTTCTTAAAGCCAACAATACGGGCTTCACCACCGTAAAAGAGCACGAGTCCATTGAGATGGGCTCCCTGTTAATTGGTTACCGGGAAAAATATCCTATTAAAGAGTTACCGCAGAGTGTCACCATAGACTGGAAGCTCTTTACCGAATCTATCAACTCCGTTCCCACATTAATCCAGGACCCAGCAGGCCCCTTCCCCACCCATGTGATGCCGGATTTCCCCGACATCCAATGGCGCAACTATTTATACGATTATCGCGCGCCCAACAGCGACCCTGTGCCCGTTGAGAGTACTATAGCCGCCATTCCCATGGCAGTACTTTTCTCTTTCTGTTTTGCGGTATTTTTTATTCTTACATTGCGCAGCAAAAGAGTGGAGACCAAAAACAAGCATCCAATACTTTTTTACAGCATCGTGATTATCTGCGCAGTACCCATCTATTATGCCCTTCCAAGTGAGCTGCGCATTCCTTTACCTGGAACCATTAACAAAAAAGAACTAAAGGAAATTACAGAGACATTGCTTGTGAGGCTTTCCGCCGCTTATGAAGAACCACAGAGCGAGGAATTAAAAGTTCAACTTGCCAACCTGGTAAGCCGAGAAAGATTTAGCTACACGGTACAAAACCTTTCACAAATCTATCAACCATTAACCAGTAGTGGCAATAAAGGTTCAATCAGGTCTATTCGCGATCTGGAAATCGAACATGCTGATCAAACCGTCGTAAACGGAAATAAGACCTTCAGAATTGTCGGCAAGTGGCACTCATACATCGAAGACTATAGCTGGGGACAGATGGAGCAATTACCGAGAGAAACCCGTGCGAGCATTGAAATCACTCAATCTGACAATTATTGGAAGATATCGGCCTTTACACCGCTTTCTATACGATAACCTTACCGCTAGGCTTGGAAGGTAAGCACAATGAAAAAACACCATTCATATCTCATTCAGCTCCTTTCACTGGCTCTGGCGCTACACTTATCTGCAATATCCCAAACTGTTGAGGCCCATTTCTTACTCAACCAAAATATAAAAGTCCGACACATTGAGCATACTTCCAACGGAGCAAGCCTCTATACGAAGCTACCTCTTATTTATTTACTAGGGGATAAAGCCCAGCTCACTACCGATCCCAACTCAGGAAAAACTCAGGTGAACCGCTCTAAGTGGGTAACGAGTAATGTTCTAATTAGTCATTCCAGTGTGAACTCTGTAAAGACCTTCCTCCTGCAGGGCATTGTGCATATTATTGAAGGATTAGATCATGTGCTTTTTGTACTCTGCCTTAGCTTAAGTGCACTAACCCTCCCCCTACTACTATGGCGTGTCACTGGCTTTACCATCGGCCATAGTATTACCCTGTCAGCGGGATTCTTTGGTTTTATTCCCACCGCTGCCTGGTTTATCCCATTAATTGAAACCGGGATCGCTATTTCTATTATCTATGTAGCCTGGCTTTCGTTAAGGAAACCATCCATCACTACAACATCCAGCGAGCGAACAATTTTTTTCACTGCCTGTATGCTGGGCCTACTGCATGGACTGGGGTTTTCTTTTGTTTTGCACGACATACTCAGTATCAACTCACCTAATATTTGTCAGAGCCTGTTGGCATTTAATCTCGGCGTGGAAGCGGGTCAGATTTTAATAATTTTGGCAATCTGGCCTCTTCTTTACTTGGCTAGGCACCGACAGCAAGCATGGGAGACTCAACTACGCTATTCAATTGCCACTATGTGTTGTGCCGCTGCCTTAATCTGGACCTTTCAGAGGGGCTATGGGTTGATCAGTGTTATTTAGCAAGAAACAACATTTATTATGCTGGACAGTAAATCGACTAACTCAAAGTTAAAAGTGGCTGTAGTTCAAGCCGCGCCCTGCTTACTGAATTTACAAGCAGGGATTGAAAAAGCGATCGCCTTTATTGATGAGGCGGGACAAGCCGGCGCAAAGATTATAAATTTCCCGGAGCTATGGCTACCAGGATATCCCTGGTGGATCTGGCTAAATCCACCAGCGGAGAATATGCAGTACGCCATTGGCTATATCAAGAACTCACTCGTCGTCGATGATAAATTCGACCAAACTCTACGCAAAGCTGCATGCCGCAATAGTATCCATGTGATTATGGGCCTCTCAGAGCGAATGGGCAGCAGCCTTTATATTGCCCAGTGGCACTATGGGCCTGAAGGAGAGGTTCTCTGGCGCCGTCGCAAGTTAAAGCCCACCCATGTAGAGCGCAGTGTGTTTGGCGAGGGGGATGGCAGTGGCCTGATTGTTGCAGGAACAGAATATGGACGTCTGGGTGCCCTCTGCTGCTGGGAGCACCTGCAGCCTCTCATGAAGTTTGCGCTGTACAGCCAGAATGAAGAAATACACTGTGCAGCAACCCCTACTTACGGTCTTTATACAAAACTCTTCAAAGCATTTAGCCCAGAAATCAGTATGCGCGTCTACCAAATCTATGCGCTAGAGGGGCAATGCTTTGTCTTATCTGCCTGCTCAATAATCGATAAAGCTATTTTCAACCAGCTGGTTAAGAACGAACAACAGGAAAGTTATTTAGAAATGGGGGGCGGCTACAGCCGAATCTTCGCCCCTGACGGATCAGAATTCAAAAATCACCTCCCCCACAACCAAGAGGGCTTATTGATTGATGAGATTGACCTAGACCAAATACTCGCCGCCAAAACCACCGCCGATCCCGCAGGCCACTATGCTCGCGCCGATGCAGTGGCCCTATTGCATAACCATAGGCCACGGTACTCGGTAATCGACTTTAACGAGATTGATTTTTAAGAAATGCCAGAGCCTCCCTATTAAATCCTGCCCAAAATACCAGGCAGGGAAGGAAATTCAGAGCTTTACTAACTCCAGATCTATTTAATATAGGGGTGTGACAGAAAAACACCTTAATAAATTATTTATGGTTAAACACCGCAATCAAACGCGGCTTACTTTTTGTATTTTTTACACGAAAATAGGAGCGCTGTGGCCGTGTAAAAAGCGCACAAAGTAAGACGTCGAGTGTATTACTTTTTACGCGCCGCGGTTGGCCCGCTTGTACTTTTCCTGATACTCCCGGCGCTGTTTAGTAACTTCATACAAAACAATTCCAGATGTTGTTCCGAGATTCAGGCTTTCTATCATTCCAAACATTGGAATGGATACGCAGAATTCACTATTTTCAACTGCAAGATCACTTATACCTCTAGATTCATTACCAAACCATACAGCCAATTTTGGCTGTGTATAATCAGCCTCGTGCAATATAAAATTGTCCTTTCCTTTTACATGAGGTGAAGTGACGATTGAGGTAAATCGGTTCTTCTCCAAATGAGCCAAACATTCTTCGGTACTATCAAACCGCTTTACGAAGCTCCATTTGATCGCAGAGACAGATGGTTTAGAAAGTGATTTCCTTTCTCTCATTTCCTGCCAATCATCAGGTAGTGAATTGCGTGGATCAACAATGTATGTTTTTTCGACCCCTAGCGCATTGACGTTTCTAATGACTGTTCCGATGTTCTTCATATCTATTGGATATTCCAGGACAGCGATAAGATGTTTGCAACGGTAAGGTTTGATTTCATCGGCTCTTTTCCGAGCGTCACTTTTGTCAACCTCCATATTTCATAGATCTCAGATAAATTACTTGCACATAGCACCCACCTCAACTGCTGGAGGCTGCTGAGGCCTTTTGTGCGATTTTTTGCATAAAAGGTGTCAGTGGACGGAGATCCGATTGCAGGCGTTTTCTATAGCTTCCCACCAACATTTGCCAATACTCTCTCAGACTCTTTTTGAAAGCTTATCAATGAATATTTTAGAATCACCACTTTTCTCTGAATCTGGCAAATAAAAGCAATAGATTTACTATCACTGGATAACTCATAATCCATGACTTGATTAATATTGCTCACTAATTCGGTATATTGACTTCCGTCAGGCTTTACCAAAGCAATGGTAAATCTATCGTAATTAGATAACAAGCCATCAAAATTAGTGTCTTCTTTCACAACATTCAGATAGATTGCGTTCACAGGTGTTTCCTCGCCTTCTTCTGACTTTTGCTTTAGCAGCTTTATTTCTTCTATCAAGTTTCGGTTATTATCGAATAGCCAACTAGAATTAAGTTCATCGCCAATTAAAAAAAGGATATTACGTGTTTTAGATGGCGTGTAACCTGAAAACTTTCCACCTTCACTATCATTATAAAGCTCTACGAAATATGAGTTATGCCCATCAATTTCTTTCAATCTTCCCATTCTAAGCTCAACAGGCTCTCCTGATCCGTCTACCTTAGCCACCTCAACAGCTCTACTTTTCTTCCACTTAGCCGATTGGGAAGTAAAATAGAAAATAGACCCAATGCCAACCAATAGAATTAATAGAAACAATACCGAATTTATCTTTTGGATCACTTGAAACATGTGAAAATACTCATTTATTTTATCTAACTATCATGCCCGCAACACCGGCAGCTTGAGTGGAGCGGAAGACGGGTCCGCGTGCTTACGCTTGTATGTTTGTTCTTGTCCGATTCTGATGTAGAAAATCCTTTTCGCTAACGGGTAAATTGAGACCCACCTTCGGCGGCCACCGAAGGCCTTGTTTGTCACAGTTCGTTGCTACGCCGGTTCATAAAGACCGATAACAAGTATGAACGTGACAGGCACTCACTAGGCATAACTCGAATAGTCATGTGGGCCTTGAGCCCGAATAGCAAGCCGGAGATAGCTTATCTTATGGAACCTCAAGAGATCAATGTCGGTATCGATACCAGCAGTAAACAACTCGATATTTATGTGAGACCTACTGGCCAGTTCTTTAGTGTTACCAATAACAAAGAAGTATTAAAGACGCCATTAAACAACTACAACCGCTTAAACCTCAAAGAGTATTAATCGAGTCCACAGGAAGGCTAGAATTAGAATTTGTCTGTGCTGCACATAAAGCGGGACTGCCGATAGTTGTTTGCTATCCGTCACAAGTAAGAAACTTTGTAAAGTCAGCGGGGGCGGCTCGCAAAAAAAGATAAACTAGATGCAATTGACAACGCACATTTTGGTGAAGCAATAAAGCCAAGATTGTCATCGATCGAACCAGAAAAACTAAGAAATACCAGTGATTTGCTGACGGTCAGGAACCAGTCCTTAGAAATAAGCACAATGCAAAAGAATCGTCTCAAGAGAATGCCCAAGTCTGTGCACAAGCCCATTCAGGCTATCTTAAAAGCCGTCAAGAAAGAGCTAGAAGGGGTCGATAAGCAACTTGATAAACTTGTTAATAGTGTTGCCGAGTGGCGACAAAAACGCGATCTCTTATTAAGCGCTAAAGGAGTCGGCAATGTACTGGCTTACACGCTAATGAGCGAACTTCCTGAGATGTGCGACATCGTGTACGCACGGTTTTGTTTGTTTCTATGATGTCGGCAATACAATGCCACCCTAGAATAAAGCCAATGTATGAGTGCCTGATCTCTGCTGGCAAACCAAAGAAAGCTGCCCTTATCCACCTTATCGTATGTATGAGGAAACAACTTACCATCCAAAATGCGATGGTAAAAAACAACACTTACTGGGATGAGAAAACGGCCTAAATACTTGACAAAGGACCATAGTCACTTGTTACATAGTTGGTCATCAAATAAAACCAAGCCATGCTTCTTGTTCTTCGGTATCAGGTACTTGAACACCACGAGCACTAGATATTAATGCTAAAGACTCTTCTGCATTCAAACCTGATTTCACTAAAATGGCGCCCGCTATTATTCCGGTACGGCCAATACCGGCTCTGCAATGAATAGCTATATGCTTGCCTGAACGTATTTCTTGCAATAGATGCTCAGCCAACTCAATTGCTTGTTGTGTATTAGGCAAGCCTCTATCAGGTATGGGAAATGAAACAAACTCGATGGAATTCTTTATACAGAGCTGTTCTTCACAGGCTAAACCTACCTCTTGTTGCTCGAAAGTTTCAAGCAGGCAAACAATCTTGTTAATACCCAGACGAGCAAAACCTATAAATTCATCTTCGATCCACTCTCCAGATGCAGGTTTAGCCATTACTGTTAATGTGCCAGATTCTATGTCTTTTACTTTATATGTAGTTGGTAACATACGCTCCTAAACTATGTAACGCCAGCAACACGGGCCGGAGCCGCAATGCGGCGAAGGTCCAGTAAATGCGCAGCATTTGCGATCGCGCCTGCCCTTGTTAAAAATTTCTACCACCTATTAGTAATAGTCTCAATTGACCTTGAGACCAACTTACCTGAATGGAAGTCATAAACTACAGCTTCATACTCGACGCCAGATAAACCATGCTCTTTTGGGGATAGAAAAGTTCTCTCACCAATTCTTACGATGATTTTTCCTGTATACCAAGTAGCGGCAATGGGATAGCTTTTATTCGGAAAAATTGTGTCCACATCGATAGGTTTTGGAGATTTATCACAAGCATTGGCAACCAAGTACCTTAGAACAAGCATCTCTTTTTCTAAAGCCCATGATCCTCGATACCCTCGCCAATTTGCGCTACACATCTGAGGCTTGACCTTTTCATGAAAGGATTTTTGATCAATATATGAATCTAGTGGTAGCTGAGATATTTCGAATCTAGCTTGATCAACAGTAAATTCTTCTTTGATTTGTTGTGTAGCTGAGGCCTGCAAGCTCATGAACAATAAGAGGCTTGTTAATAGTAACTTCACTTGAATCATTTCCTATTTTTAACGCCGCCGACAGGGGCAGCTTACCTGATGCGCGATTTGCGCGAAAATGGGTGCGCAGCGACCAGCGCAAAACGTGTACCAGGCAAGCTATCCCGGAGCAAATTGCTCGGCTTGTTAGTGCATGGGACCACTACAACACTCTGAATGATAATAAACTACCGGGGTCCGATCTAAGATCATAAGAGATTTGCTTAAGATGATCATAAAACAGCCCTTCTCGAAAGCTCTTCAAGCTATCTGAATTTCTAACGGATATTAACTTAGTTCCTTCAATTGGAGCTCCCGGACCTCCAGCGTGCAAAGCATCCCAAAGCGCATCTAAGTTTCTACCAAATAGATCACCTTCAACAGTATCCACAGAGGATAAGTATTTATCCCAGAACTCTTCTTCTGATTTTATATTTGTGCAGTCGACAATGAATTTACTCATGGATTTATTGTGCACTAACGTCCGCATTTGGAGCCGTAGTGAAGCGCCGTGTAACGAAGGTTCCAACCCCATAGGGGCGAACAACATGCGCTCGTTATGTTTCTGGGCTTAACGACGATTTTTCCCAACAGTACACCCCTTTATACTGAGAACTGAGGAACAGACCCAAGCTGGCTTTTCATCTAGCCATATCACTTCCCCATCAAACGCACCAATAAAGAATTGAGGCTCCTTAAATACAAAACCGCCTGGTATTAGGATGCTCTTAAACTTTCCATTACTTGATATCGCTTCTTCAGGTAACACATTAAGCAAATATTGGTATTCTGTTAAATTGGCCCCCAATTCAACTACGTCCATAGTTGCATCTGTTTTCGAATCTTGGTGCTCCCCTATAGTAGCAATAGGAATCATAACTGCACCTAAAATAATAGGTGCCCCACCAGTTATTACTGAATACGTAAGTAGTTCAACGCCGTAACCTACCGCCTCTAAGTTGTTTTGATCTTTATTTCCTAAGTTAGGATCAAAACTGAGAGGCAATCTAGCCTTAACAAGATTCTCCGTAAAATCATTAAGACATTTGTCTGGGTCATCCGATTCATACAGAGGAAATACCATACATTCAGATAGCCCATGACTTCCATAGCCATCATCTTTAGCGATGGCCTCTAGTTTTCCATCTTTAAAAAGGAAACTAAGGAGCCCTTCTACTTTAGACCGGTCATATTGAATGAATAGGTAATTAGATTCATTACTCCGGTATTGCGACCTTCGATAAACTTTATCACCTAGCTTTTGAGTGATTACGTTTACGTCAGTATCGCCATAATTCCAAGTAGAAATATCTCGTTGACTGATCGTTGTGTTCGAAGCGCACCCTGTAAGAATAGAAACACTTAGAATGAGGTATCTAATTTTCACCCTGCCTCCCCACTATTAAAAACATAACGCCCCGCACAAGGGCAGACAGATAAGCGCAGCGTTTTGACTGTCCCAGCGACCAACGGGAGCGATTGCTGCGGTTTGTTATATGCTGGTGAGCTGTGGATCATGCCACACATCCTCGTACTCGCCAGCGATTAAAAATCTATAACCTGGAGGCAATGATAAATACTGCTCTAATTCAGGTAGATACTTCGGTATATGACTAACGTGCAATGCCTTGAAAAAATCTGCGTTTTCGGACATTTCTTCGCCGCACCAGATATACCAGCCACATGTTCCATTCTCTGGGTTGAGTCGTAAACCATTAATTGGCATCTTGCCAATAGTTTCGATAGCTATGCCTAGCTTTTCACCCGCATTGGAGGGGAGTGGCATTACATCGAATTTTTTACATATTTTCTTTTGGCTTGACACAATATTTCCTAGGGCATGTAACGCCGGCCACACAGGCGAGCGAAACGAAGTGTAGCGAGTCCAGCCAAATGCGTTTTTTGCATTTGGCGGTTGTGCTGGCCTTTGTCAGCTTCGTTTTCCAAATACAAAGTGCTTTCCCTCAACTGTACCTAATGTTGGGAGCATATTATCCATGCCTCCTTTTATGGTTTTTCCGCTTAGGTCCCATTCAACCTGGGGAAGCCAATAGTCAAGCTCCTCTCTGTTGTCGTGGCACTTAATGGGCATGCTTTCATCAACCTTGCTTCCTGAAAAGGTTGGCCCAAAATTAAAGCATGGCCAAGCAGGCCTCCACCAGTACATATCGGGAAGCCCTGTTGCTTTTCCTTTGCGGGGAATATCAAAAGCAGTAATGGAGCCACTATGGCTCTTGTAGATCATTACGCTCCATTTATAGCCTCTGATTGAATCACCGTAGTTTGGGTGATCAAAAATTATAAATTCGCCATTATTAATCTTTGATATATCTAGCTTAAACAGGGCTGCTTCAGCTTTAGCATTAGGCTGAAGCGATGAAAAAAAAGGCACCATAGAGAAAACAACCCCTATTAATAGAGTTGTTGAAACTAGAATCAATAACGATTTCTTTTGGTTCATATTTAAGCTAACGCTTCAATAACCGGCAGCTGTAACGAAGCGAAGCGTAGTGTAAGCTGTCCGGCGCCGAAGGCACGAAGTTGATTGACTTGTTATGTGTTTTACTCACAAAGGAACCCTTTGGCATTGTATATTGAATAGTATTTTGTGGAGGCGCCAGGTGTGTGAGAAAAGCCAATTTCAATTGGCCCTTTCGGGTCTGGAACGATTACATTTCCGCCTAACTCAGCCACTTTCCTCTTTGCACTCTTATATGCACCCTCATCAGTCTTGCCTGTTCCAGATACGAAGCCTTTCACTTTACAAGAAGTAGGTTCGTGATGACGAAAGATGACACTTCTCTCTATTGTGTTACAGCCGACTATTACCAACAAACTGGCAACTACTAGATTTCTCATATGTGATTACACATAACGCTTAGATAACCTGCACTGCAGGCGGTAAAAAAAATGACCTGGCATTGAATTTAGGCCGAACTAAAGAGGCCCATTCCTGCAGTGTCTGGTTCATCGCCATGTTGTACGTTCCCGCCGGCACTATCTTGTCGAGCCACCCCCTTTATAAAGGAAATTCCTTTTTTCGCCTTAGACCACACCCTGCCACTCAGTTTTGTGGGCTCGTGGCACTGACCACACTCTACCACCAGATCTTGGATTTGTAATCCAGCCGGGAGTGGTTGATCTTTCATTAAACCCACGAGATTGCTACATAGATCGTGCTTTTTCTTGTTACATCCAGCATATAATCCGTAACCTCGTACCATATGCTTACCTATCGGGGGTATGTGCTGCAAAATACGCCTTAAGAACTCCAGAGGCTTTAACCGTAGTTGCTTACGTCGCTGATCACGGTGATCAAAATAACGAAACTTCAGCCCCTTATGATCCACATTTAATATCTGCTTTGGCTTCAGCGGACCGCCTTTGATATAGCGTGAAAAATACAGCAGAACACCTCGGCCATGCTCATATCGTTCCTGAATACGAACTGACCATTCTTTGCGATAGCAAGCTTTAAAGAGGATATCAAATTGGCCTATTGACCAATTGGGAGGGAGCTTGAGTAACCCGGCACGATACTGTTCTAATAAAAGCGCTTGAAATTTTCCTCTATAAAGGCTCTTTACCACTCGCACAGGCAATAAATATTCACCTGTTTCTTTCCAGTTTTCCCTTAAAGTCAAACCGCCGGCGGTTATCAAGCAGTGTATATGAGGATGTAAAGTTAACTGTCTTCCCCAAGTATGCAGAGCCATAAGCATCCCAGGGGTTACTCCGTGATAAGCCTTACTCGCCATCAATTCAAATAGCGTTTCTTTACTTGATAAAAAGAGTATATCTGTAAGCCTTTCTTCGTTGTATTGCCATAATTGCAGATACTCATGAGGAATAGTAAAGACCACATGAAAATGCTCTGTATCAAATAATTTACGACGCTGCTGATCAACCCACTGTAACTGTTTTCGACCTGAACAAAGAGGACAGCTTCTGTGTCTGCAAGAATGATACTGTTCAGTTACATGGTTGTGCTTACAGCGATAATAACTGCTTCCCATCGCTTTTGTACGGCACTCTTGAATTGATGAGATAGCTTTCAAATTTTTTAGTGGCTGCGCAGTTTTAGATAAATAACCACTGTACGCAGAAAATATATTTTGCAATACCCGGTTATGCATTTTCTAAAATGCCTCTTATAATTTAAAGGTGGCACCACTCCCGCGCAGCGGGTTTGTACAACATTTATATAGTGATCACTCCGACCGCTATTATCCTGATTACTATCTCAGGATCAATTTACCAATCCAACTCTTAATTTCATTTCAGAATCATAGGGTTAAATAAACTTGGCTCGATCGTACAAACTGGAAAGATGATCACTCTGACCACTATCACAATTTTTTAGGGATCAGCAACCTATTGATTTTTAACATTTTTATCCTTTAGATTATTTTCCTGCGAAAATAATGAACACATCGAAAGAAATCCCAAAGCCATTTAAGTTGCTGTTACAAAGTATCCAAAGTAGGAAACTAGAACCAAGCACCACACTCGATGAAGATGAAAACAAGTTGCAGCCACATAGGGCCCCGGGCGCTTCTGAATCACCTGCATTCTGTCGATTCAATACCCAGGTTTTTTCACTGCTTATCTAGGGCATAACCAACCTGCACAGGCTCAACTTTCCCCAAAATAGCGGGGTTGAGGGTCGATTAAAATAGTTGTCACTTTATGGGGAATTTACTGAAAGGAAACCACCGCACCGGAAATGGCGCGGTGGCTGTAGGCACTGGAGATAGTGCGCGGGATTTGCGTTTGTTCGCTTAGTCGTTCGCTTCCGGGCGCATATGCGGGAACAGCAGTACGTCTCGAATTGATGGGGAGTTGGTGAACAGCATTACCAAGCGGTCGATACCGATACCTTCACCAGCGGTGGGCGGCAGGCCGTATTCCAACGCGCGGATATAGTCGGCGTCGTAGTGCATGGCTTCGTCGTCACCGGCGTCTTTCTCTGCCACCTGCGCTCTAAAGCGTTCAGCTTGGTCTTCTGCGTCGTTTAGCTCGGAGAAGCCATTGGCAATCTCGCGGCCGCCAACGAAGAATTCGAAGCGGTCGGTGACGAACGGGTTGTCATCGTTGCGACGCGCCAACGGAGACACTTCGGTTGGGTACTCGGTGATAAAAGTCGGCTGGTCGAGACGGTGCTCTACGGTCTTCTCGAAGATTTCGATCTGTACTTTACCCAGGCCCCAGCTGTCTTTCAGCGGGATGTCCAGTTTCTCGGCAACGGCGCGAGCGGATTCGATGTTGTCGATATCAGCCGCAGTCAGTTCCGGGTTGTAGTGCAGGATGGAATCGAATACAGACAAACGCGCGAACGGCTTGGAGAAGTCGTAGCTGCTTTCCTGGTAATCCACAGTGGTGGAGCCCAGTACATCTTCACAGATACCGCGCAGCATCTTCTCGGTGAGATCCATCAGGTCGTTGTAGTCCGCGTACGCCTGGTAGAACTCGAGCATGGTGAACTCGGGGTTGTGGCGCGTGGACAGGCCTTCGTTGCGGAAATTGCGGTTGATCTCGTACACCCGCTCGAAACCACCCACGACCAAGCGCTTCAGGTATAGCTCCGGGGCAATACGCAGGTACATATCGATATCCAACGCATTGTGATGGGTGACGAACGGACGCGCGCTGGCGCCACCGGGAATTACCTGCAGCATGGGCGTTTCCACTTCCATAAACTGCTGGCCATTGAGGAAGTTGCGGATGTACTCGATAACCTTGGAGCGCACGCGGAACACTTCGCGGGCTTCCGGCGTGGCGATCAGGTCCACGTAGCGCTGGCGATAGCGCATTTCCTGGTCGGCGATGCCGTGGAATTTTTCCGGCAACGGACGCAGCGCTTTGGTCAGCAGGCTGTACTCTTCACAGTTGACGTAGAGGTCGCCCTTGCCGGATTTGTGCAGTGTGCCTTTTACGCCGACGATATCGCCGATATCCCAGGCACCGAAGCGCTCTTTAATATCTTTTTGCGCGGCTTTATCAGCGTAGAGCTGGATGCGGTCAGACACATCCTGGATCACCATAAAGGGTCCGCGTTTCGCCAGGATTCGCCCCGCTACGCACGCCCGTTTACCCAGTTCTTCCAGCTCCTCTTTCTGTTTATCGCCGAACTCAGCTTGCAGGTCGGCAGCGAGGTTCTCGCGGCGAAAACTGTTGGGGAAAGCATTGCCCTTCTCGCGCAGAGCGGAAAGCTTGGTGCGACGCTCGGCGATCAGTTTGTTTTCGTCTTGCTGGATATCAGTCATGGTGATCTATCAGTTTTGTGAGTGATATTACCCCTCGACCCATTAGTGAGAGACGAGGGGCGCGGTGAGAATGGAGACTTTAAATCAGAGGCCGGCTTTGAGGCTGGCTTCGATAAACTGGTCCAGGTCTCCGTCCAGCACTGCCTGGCAGTTGCTGGTCTGGACGCTGGTGCGCAGGTCCTTGATACGCTGGTCGTCCAACACGTAGGAGCGGATCTGGCTGCCCCAACCGATGTCGGCCTTGCTGTCTTCCATGGCCTGCTTCTCTGCGTTGCGCTTGAGCATTTCCTGCTCGTACATTTTTGCGCGCAGCATTTTCCAGGCTTTATCGCGGTTCTGGTGCTGGGAGCGCTCGCTCTGGCACTGCACGACGATACCAGATTCTGTGTGGGTCAAACGCACGGCAGAATCGGTTTTGTTCACGTGCTGACCACCGGCGCCGGAGGCGCGGTAGGTATCTTCACGCACCTGGGATTTGTCGATTTCAATCTCGATATTGTCATCGATTTCCGGCGACACAAATACCGAGCTGAAAGAAGTGTGACGGCGGTTGCCGGAATCAAACGGCGACTTGCGTACCAGGCGGTGTACGCCGGTTTCTGTGCGCAACCAGCCGAAAGCGTGGTCGCCGGCAAAATGTATGGTGGCACTCTTGATGCCGGCCACTTCCCCCGCGGAGACCTCTTCCAGGGTGGTCTTGAAGCCGTGGGCTTCACCCCAGCGCAGGTACATACGCAAAATCATTTCCGCCCAATCCTGAGCTTCGGTGCCACCGGAGCCGGCCTGGATATCCAGGTAGGCATTGTTCTCATCGTTCTCGCCGGAGAACATACGGCGGAATTCCAGAACTCCCAACTGCTGCTGGAGACCTTCGATCTCAGTGGAGACCTCCCCTACGGAGTCCTCGTCATTTTCCTCGACCGCCATTTCCAGCAGTTCGCGGCAATCGGCAATGCCGGAGTCGAGGTTTTCGATGGTATTCACCACCGTTTCCAGGGAGGAGCGCTCGCGCCCCAGTTCCTGCGCGCGGTTGGGGTCGTCCCAAACGCTCGGCTCGGCCAGCTCCAGCTCTACTTCGGTCAGGCGTTCTTTCTTGCTGGCATAGTCAAAGATACCCCCTAAGAACGTCGGTGCGCTCTTCGAGGTCTTTCAATTGGTTGAGGAGGGGATTGATTTCCATGAACTCTCGGTGTCCGGACAAAATAAAAAGCGGCGCGCATTCTACCGCAGCGCGCGGGGGTCCTTCCAGTCGTCGGCCAGCCGCTGTAAATCGGGCAAAATCCCTATTTGCATGGCTGGCCGGATAACTGCTGCAAAATCGCGCAGTCCGGTGAGTCATCACCGGCACAGCTGTCGATAAACGAATATAGGGTTTCACGCATTGCCAGCATATCGCGCAGCTGGGCTTCCAGCATGGAAAGCTTTTCATGCACCAGCTGCTTGGTTTCTCGGCTGTGTCGCCCGGGGTCATCCCGCAAGCCCAGCAGAGTGCGCACTTCTTCAATAGAGAAGCCACAGGCGCGGGCGCGCTGGATAAAACGCAAGGTCTCCAGGTCATTCTCGCTGTAATGGCGGTAGCCATTGGCTTTGCGCGCGGGAGTCACTAAGCCGATCGACTCATAATGGCGCAGGGCCTTGCTACTGAGCCCCGAATGCTGCGCCGCCTGGGAAATATTCACTGCCAACTCCCAACCCATTAACTACAGCTGATAGACCTTGTTCTTAGGCGCTGTTATCCCGGCACTGGGAAAATTGATACTGCATTTTTTCTGCGGGGTCGTAACCCAACTCCAGGGCAGCATCCAAGGCATCCATACTGATCAGGTGCAACAAAATATCCCCGGTGGGCGCACCACAGACGGCCGGAAACATTCGATCAGTGCGCACGCCACAGCGGGATTCCTGCACCATCAAACCGTTTTCCCGCAACTTGGCTCGGCTCTGCTGCAAAGTCATGCCACCACCCTCGCACTGCTTGCGGCCACTCTTGCGATAGACCCACACTAACTCGCCCGACTTCGGAGCTGTCGTACTGAATGCCACCTCCGGCTGACTGGAGCCCGGAGTATTCTCTACCTGATTTTCCATAGCCTTTTCCTCCTTGGCTCCACCGCAGGCCGCCATCGCCAGTAAGGTCAACATCAGCAGAGCGGACAATTTTATTTTCACCATCAAACTTCCTCCATAAAGCAATGGCCACCCAGCTTAAGACAGCGCCAGCCAGGCTCCCACCAGTAACATCAAAGTACCGGAAATACGGTTAATTAAACGCACATTTTCAGCGTGTTCCAACAGGCGACTGAGGGCCTGACCACCCCCAGCGTAAATCAGCAAGCACAGGGTTTCCAGCAACAGTATGGTGGCGATCAACACAGAGAGCTGCGGTGCCAAAGGCTTGCTTTGGTCGATAAATGGCGGCAACAGGGCGATAAAGAAGGCCCAACCCTTGGGGTTGGCAACGGCAGTGATAAATCCCTGGGCAATCAGCGCTTTTGCGGAGGGCCGGGCGCGCCCCTGTGCCGCATCAAGAGAAGCCAGCTGCCCTCGGGAACGCCACATCTGTATGCCCATCCAGGCGAGGTATGCGCCACCGCAGTATTTAAAAAGCTGAAATACAGTGGGATATTGCACCATCACCACCGCCGCACCAAGCACCGTAGCCAAGGCCACCAGCGCTACTCCTACCAGCTCGCCAACCATCATCCACAGGGTGTGGCGCACCCCCACTGTAATACCAAGGCTGAGGGCCAGCATCATGCAGAGTCCCGGGGTTACCGAGGCAAAAAAACTGGCGGGGACAAAAAGTGCGAGTACAGACAATTCCATTGTATTTTCCTAGTGATGGGTACCACTGTGGTTCCCATAATGACTTACCAGCATCCCAGCCAGCATCAGGCCACAGCCAATCAATTCCGTAGTGTTAAGCATTTCATTAAGGAATAACCAGCCCGCCGCCAGGGCGAATACCGCCTCCAAGCTCATAATTACCGTGGCATGGGATGGTGCCGCGTGGCGCTGGGCCAGCAGTTGGAAAGTAAATGCCAGCGCGGTGGAGAAAATCATCATGTAGGCGATCGGCCAGGCCGCATCCACAGCGGACTGTATCGTTGCCTGTTCGGTGAAGAGCGATGCCAGGGCCGACAACAGACCGCAGACCAGAAACTGGATACAGGCCAGACGCAGTGCATCGTAGCGTTTCACCAGGCGATCCGCAGAGAGCACCTGAATGGCGAAGACAAAGGCGCTGGCAAATACCATCAGGTCGCCAACTAGCTGAGACTCTTCGCTGAAGTCCGCCAGCCAGTAGAGGCCAAATAAAGCCAGGCCAATACCGGCCCAAGTCCAGCGGTTGGTTTTATGCCCGAGGGACAAGCCGATGACCGGCACCAACAAGAGGTAAAACCCGGTGATAAAACCGGCGCGGCCGGCAGTGGTGTAGAGCAGGCTGACCTGTTGCAGCGCCGCACCGAGAAATAACCAAAAACCGAGCAACGCTCCGCCGGGTAAACAGGCTCTCCAACGATGAATAACAGAGTGCCCATCCACTTCGCCGGGCTGGGCATCCCTGCGGGAGGACAGCCAGTAAACGATGGGTACCAGAATCAAGCCCCCGAGGAAAAATCGCCAAGCATTAAAGGCCAGCGGCTCAATATCCGCCATAGCGATCTTTTGTGGCACAAAGGCGACGCCCCAGAAAAGAGCGGCTAATAACAGCAGGACTTCGGCCTGGACTTGTTTACGTTTCACTACTTTTTACTTCCAACCACTTTTTATTACTGCTGCGAACAAGCTCCAAGCCATTCACAACTCTCTGCAAAGGAAGCCCTATATGGCCTCCAGCAGGTTCACCATTAACTGCAGGGACTCGCGCCCACGAAATTCATTGACGTCTAACTTGTAAGCCAGGCGCACTCGCTCGGTAGGCTGCGGCCACTGGTCTGTATCTATATTAAAAGCGATGGCATCGAGGGCCAGCTGTGGCGCCTGCGGCGGAGACACCACCATCTTCAAGTGACGCTCGCCGACAATACGCTGCTGCAGCAACAGAAACTCCCCATCGAAGACCGGCTCGGGAAACGCCTGCCCCCAGGGTGCACAGGCGCGCAACATGGCTGCGGTTTGCAGGTTGTAGTCTGCAATATCCAGCTCACCATCGGAGTCGATCACCGCCTGTAATTGATTTTCATCCAGACGCTTGCGCACCACTCGCTCAAACTCCGCTCGGAACGCATCGAGGTTTGGTGCAGGCAAACTCAACCCCGCGGCCATAGCATGACCGCCAAATTTACTGATCAACTCAGGATTGGCTGCCGCCACATCGCTCAGGGCATCGCGGATATGCAAGCCGGGTATGGAACGCGCCGAGCCTTTGACCAAGCCGTTGTCTCCTTCGGCAAAGGCAATTACCGGGCGGTGAAATTTCTCCTTGATGCGGCTGGCGAGGATACCCACTACCCCTTGATGCCAGTTAGCATCGTAGAGGCACAGGCTCCAGGGAATCTCCCCCTCTAGCTGTAGTTCTTCCAGCGCCGCCAGAGCTTCCCGCTGCATACCCTGCTCGATGGCCTTGCGGTCCCGGTTGAGCATATCCAACTCCCCCGCCAGCTCGCGAGCTTCACTGGGATCGCGGGTCAGGAGGCAGCGGATGCCGGTGCCAATATCATCTAGGCGCCCGGCCGCATTAATTCGTGGCCCCAGGATAAAACCGATATCAGTGGTGGAAAGCCTGCGCTGGTCCCGCCCGGCCACTTCTAGCAAAGCGGAAATACCGGGTCGGCAGCGACCGGAACGGATACGGGCGATACCCTGGTGCACCAGGATGCGGTTATTGTGATCCAGCGGCACCAGGTCTGCCACGGTGCCGAGCGCCACCAAATCGAGATATTCGGCCATATTCGGCGGGGCGATACCGCTCTGAGCAAACCAACCGCATTCCTGCAGGGCACTGCGCAGGCGACTCAACAGGTAAAAGATAACTCCCACACCGGCGAGATTCTTACTGGGAAAATCACAGTTCGGCTGGTTCGGGTTCACAATGGCATCGGCATCCGGCAGCTCGCTGCCGGGCAGGTGGTGATCGGTTACGATCACTGTCATGCCTGCAGCCTTGGCCGCCGCCACCCCATCGATACTGCTGATGCCGTTATCCACGGTGATCAGCATATCTGGGGCGTAATCCTTGGCCACCTCTACGATTTCCGGGGTGAGGCCGTAACCAAAATCGAAGCGGTTCGGCACCAGGAAGTCCACACCCGGCGCGCCCATGGCCCCCAGTGCCAGCACCGCGAGCGTGCTGCTGGTGGCACCATCGGCATCGAAGTCACCGACGATCAAGATCTTCTGCTGCGCCCGCACGGCTTCCACCAGCAGTGTCACCGCTGTATCCAGCCCGCGCATTAACTGAGGCTGCTGCAGCTTGGCGAGGCTGTGGTCCAGGGCTTCCTCGCTGACGATCCCGCGACCGAGCAACACTCTCTGCAAAATTTTTGGGGTTTCAGAAGCAAAACGGCCAGTGGAGAGGTCCACTGGCCGCCGCTGAATTCTTGTACTCATTCTCTCTCAGCTTTTTTTATCCGGCCGCCAAGTCCCTCGCTGCGAAGTCTGCGCCAGCTAGCGTCCTTCGGACAGCATGGTCGCCATATAGTCGTGCACCTGGGACATGTCGTTGGGCAGTACCTTGAGTCGCTCTTCGCGTTGCCAGAGGTCCTGCATATGGGCCGGCAGGGGAATTTCGGTTTGTGGCAGCGCCTGCGCCACGGCATCGGGGAATTTTGCCGGGTGTGCGGTGGATAAGCAAACCATGGGCTGCTCGGCGGAGCGGCGCACCCTTCTCGCGGCCTCGACACCAATTGCGGTATGGGGGTCGAGCAGATAGCCGGTCGCCTGGTACTGCTCGCGGATCACCTCAATAGTGCGCGCATCGTCGACCCTATAACTGGAAAATGTCTTTTGGGCCTGCAACAGGGCCACCTCGCTCAAGTGCATAGGTGCACTGCGATCCTCCAACAACTCCGCCACTGCGGCGCCATCGCGGCCGTAGAGATCGAACAACAGCCTCTCAAAGTTACTGGACACCATGATATCCATACTGGGCGACAGACTGTGTACCAGCGGCTTGGGGGTGTGGTCGTTATCGCTGATGCAGCGGTGCAGGATATCGTTGGCATTGGTGGCGATCACCAATTGGTCGATAGGCAGACCCATCTGCTTCGCCAGGTAACCGGCAAAAATATCGCCGAAGTTGCCGGTGGGCACGGAGAAATTCACGGTTTTTTCCGGCGCGCCCAGGCGTAAGGCCGCGTAAAAGTAGTAGACAATCTGCGCCATAATACGCGCCCAGTTAATGGAGTTCACCGCTACCAAGCGGCGCCCGTTGGGCAAAAAGGACTGGTTGGCGAAGCTGGCCTTCACCATATTCTGGCAATCATCGAAATTACCTTCCATGGCGATATTGAACACATTGTCCGACAGCACCGTGGTCATCTGCCGGCGCTGCACTTCTGAGACCCGGTTGTGGGGGTGCAGAATAAAAATATCGATATTGTCGCAGTGGCGGCAGCCTTCAATCGCCGCCGAACCGGTATCCCCGGAAGTCGCCCCCATCACCACCACGCGCTCACCGCGCTTTTCCAGCAGGTGATCGAACAACTGGCCGAGAAACTGCAGGGCAAAATCTTTAAAGGCCAGAGTTGGGCCGTGGAAAAGCTCCAGAATCCACTCGTTGGTATCGGTCTGCACCAAGGGCGCCACCGCCCTGTGACGAAACTGACCCTGCCCCAAACCATAGGAGCGCCCGATAATATCGCGCAGCTCCCGCTTACTGAGATCCTCTCCCACAAACGGCCGGATAATTTCAAAGGCCAACTGCTGGTAATCCATACCTGCCATAGCCGCAATATCCTTTCTGGAAAAGTGCGGCAGTGACTCGGGCACATAGAGACCGCCATCACTGGCTAGACCGGTGAGAACGGTATCGGCAAAAGAGAGAGACGGCGCTCGGCCGCGGGTGCTGACAAATTTCACGATGTTATTTCGCTCTTGGATCTCGTGGGCAATAGTGAAAACTGGCACCGACTCCTATGGAACGGCGCCATGTAGCAGAGGGGGCAAGGATCAGCCGAGGCTCTCCACGCGAATACGCACCACTTCCCCCTCGACTGTATCCAGGGCTTCAATCTGCGCGACTGCCTCGCGCAGGCAGGCCTCTCTGGCACGGCTGGTGAGAATCACCACAGGAACTAACTCTTCCCCATCCACCGGCTCGTGCTGAATCAGAGCCTCAATACTGATGCCCTGATCGCTGCAGATCGTTGCCACCTTGGACATAACACCGGGCTTGTCGTGAGCGGAAATACGCAGGTAATAGCTGGTGACCACCTCTTCCTCCGGCAACACCAGGGTATCGCCCTGTTCTGCCAAGGCCACCCCGGCAGCGGGCACCCGCTGATCCGGCTTGGCATCGAGAGTGCGCGCTACATCGACGATATCGGCAATCACTGCCGAGGCCGTGGCTTCGGCACCGGCGCCGGCGCCGTAATACAGGGTTGGCCCCACTGCGTCGCCGTTGACCAACACCGCATTCATCACACCATTTACGTTGGCAATCAGGCGACGTTGGGGAATTAAGGTTGGGTGTACCCGCAGTTCCACCCCCTGCTCTGTGCGGCGGGCGATACCCAGGTGCTTAATGCGATAGCCGAGTTCATCGGCATAGCGGATATCCTCCGGGCAAATGCGGCTGATCCCCTCGGTATACACCTTGTCAAAGGCGAGCGGGATAGTGAAAGCCAGGGAGGCCATAATCACCAGCTTGTGCGCGGCATCGATACCCTCCACATCAAAGGTCGGGTCCGCTTCGGCATATCCGAGGGCCTGTGCCTGAGCCAGGGCCTCATCAAAGCTGCGACCCTTCTCGCGCATTTCTGTGAGGATATAGTTCCCGGTGCCATTAATAATGCCGGCGAGCCATTCGATGCGGTTGCCCACCAGGCCTTCGCGCAGGGATTTAATAATAGGGATGCCGCCGGCCACGGCCGCTTCATAGGCAACGGTGACCCCCTTTTGCGCGGCCAGTTCAAACAGCTCATTGCCGTGCTCGGCGATTAGCGCCTTGTTGGCGGTGACCACATGCTTGCCGTTTTCTATCGCTACTAGAACCAGCTCGCGCGCTACCGTAGTGCCGCCAATTAATTCCACCAGAATATCGACATTGGGATTGTGGGCGACCTCAAAGATATCGCGGGTGACATTCAGCTGGCTGGTATCGCAATCGGGATTGTCGCGACGGGCTCCGACTTGCTCAATCACCACCGCGCGGCCACAGCGCGCGGCCACCTCATCTCCATTGCGCGCCAGGACATTAATCGTTCCGCTGCCCACAGTGCCCAAACCGCAAACACCGATGCGCACTGCACGCTGCGGCTCTACCGCAGACACCTGATCCGCCGCCTCTGCGACGTCTTCAATTGTTGCGCTCACAAATTCCCTCCGCGCCTAGGCTCCCGGCAATGCACCCCAACCTAAAATGCTGCGCCAGGAGAAGACGCAATAAAAACAAATAAAATTAACAAAAGATCGACAACCTTACCGAGCCGAAAGCAAAAAAGTCAATAAAATTGCGCCAGCCAGACCCTAGCCTAGGCAATGGGGCGAGCGAAACTTTTGTCACCCTAAAGATCCTCTTGAAATAGGAGCCATCCTCAGTAGATGCTATAAGAGCATCTACCAGCATCAGGTACCAGCAACCTGCGAAATTGCATCCACCGCGCCTTTTCCAAAAAATGGGCGCACTGAAAAACGGACTCAGATAGCGGTCGAGTGATGAAAAAAACCCTTATCCTTTATACCGGCGGAACCCTGGGAATGCGCCGCAGCGAATCCGGCTATGTGCCAGACGCCGATCTCGAAGGTGCTCTGCAGCGCCTGCTACAGGATGTGATCGGCCAGCTGCCGAGCTACGACTTCCAGGCCCTCGACCCACTCCTCGACAGCGCCAATATGCAACCCCAGGACTGGTACCGCATCGCCTCCCTGATACGCGACAACTATAGCCACTACACAGGCTTTGTTGTGCTGCACGGCACCGATACCATGGCTTATACCGCCTCCGCGCTGTCCTTCGCTCTGCAAGGACTGGCCAAACCGGTAGTGGTAACCGGCTCGCAAATTCCCCTGCGGGAAATGCGTAGCGACGCCTACAACAATTTAATCGCCGCCCTGCTGTTGAGCGGTTCGGACAGTATTGGAGAGGTCTGCCTCTACTTTAATGGCAAGCTACTGCGCGGCAATCGCGCGGTAAAAGTCAGCTCCGGCTCATTGGACGCCTTTGCCAGTCCCAATTACCCGAGCCTCGGCGAGGTGGGTATTCAGGTGCATATCGACCCCAATGCTTTATTGATGCACGGCGACACACCACAATTTGAGATTCCCGAAAACGCCGATGGCAATGTTGTACTGGTGAAACTATTCCCCGGAATAACGCCGCTATTCCTCAGCAAGATTATTGAAGCCCGTCCGCGCGGCATAGTGATTGAAACCTACGGTACCGGCAACGCCCCCACCGACAACCAGGCCTTTACCGCCCAACTCACAAGAGCCGCAGAACTGGGAATTATTTGTGTGGCGGTATCCCAGTGTCTGGAAAACCATGTGGATCTCGGCAAGTACGCTGCGGGCTCTGCGCTACTGCGCGCCGGTGTAATCGGTGGCCTGGATATGACCAGTGAAGCCTGCTATGTCAAATTGAATCATCTGCTGGCTATGAATTACACGAGCAGTGAAGTTAAAACACTGATGGAAACCCCGCTGTGTGGGGAATGTACACCCTAGCAAAACCAAACGGGATTCATTGAGCAGTGCATAAAGAAGATTCTGCCAGTCTATCGCTGCAAATATCAATCCCAGCTACTTTTTATCGGGCGGCCAAATGTGGCCAAGTATTCGTTTAGATGGGAAATACTGGGCATTTAGGCCAGAAGCAGACACTCCTTGATGAGCAATAATTTTTCACAAAACTTGCGCTTGCTGTGCAGCTTTTACCGCTCGATCGCCGAAGTGTGTCGGCGCATGGGTGTGAACCGGGCGCAATTTAACAAATATCTTAACGGTAATACCCAGCCCTCACAGTATACCCTCAATAAGATCTGCCACTTCTTTGGTGTTGAGCCCCATGAAATTCTGATGCCTGCGGAACAGTTTGAGCAGATTGTTCGGGTACGCAGCACCCACACTACCGCTGAACCCTCTCGCCCCTATTCCACGGATATTGATCTGTTAATGCGGGAGTCCCAAGGCCGCGCAGATAAATACCTGGGTTTTTACTTTGAGTACCACTACTCAATGACCTTTCCCGATCACATTATTCGCAGCCTGCTGCATATTGAGTCCGACGGAGAAGGATATTATTTCCAGCGCTTCGAACGCATGCGCTACCCAGACAGGGAGGAGTGGTACAAATCCCGCTACAAAGGCATGCTGCTTTTTCTCTCCGAGCGTATTTTTCTGATCGGCTATGAAGCGCTGACGCGCAATGAAATTGCCCAGACAATTTTGTACCCCACTTACAAGAGCCGGGTCAGTTATTTGTCAGGATTAAAACTGGGTGCCTCCGCCAGTGACCGACGTGAACCCGTATGCACAAAAGTATTGCTGGAATCACTCGGAAGAAATATCAGCATTAAGAACGCATTAAAACTGTGTGGTGTATTTGGCCCGGACTCGGACGAGATTAATCGCAGCATTCGCGAAAATATCCGGGCAACCAACACTGAAGGTCCACAGAGTTTTTTTGCCACCCCACTTTAATCATAAATTTCTATTAAGGGCCCAACCAAGAGGCCCAAATAATGACAACTACGGGCAGCCTGGAACCCAGCTTAATACTGGCTACTGGTGCGCTTGCCCCTATGCAGATGAAGAGAAAGCAAAAGCATCATGACAAATGATTTCCACACCCTAAAACCCATGCCTGTATTCTCTGCCGGCGATGAATTTCGCATCGAAAAAGACCTGCTCGGAGAGCGCAAAGTACCCGCCGATGTCTATTTCGGCATTCAAACCCTGCGCGCCCTGGAAAACTTCCAGATCACCGGTATTACCCTCAACCATTTCCCCAACTTGGTCAAAGCGCTGGCTATGGTGAAGAAGGCTGCGGCTCATGCCAACTGCGAACTCGGCTACCTGGAAGAGAGCCTTCAAGCGGCAATTGCCAAAGCCTGCGATGAAATTATTGAAGGCAAACTGCATGATCAATTCCTGGTGGACATGATTCAAGGCGGTGCCGGCACCTCCACCAATATGAATGCCAACGAGGTAATTGCCAATCGCGCCCTGGAATTGTTAGGCCACAATAAGGGTGAATACAAAAACGTTCACCCTAATAACCATGTCAACTTGTCGCAATCCACCAACGATGTTTACCCCTCCTCCATCAACCTGGCGGTACTACTCAGTTACAACGACTTGGTGCAATCCATGGAAGAGTTGTGCATCGAGTTTGATGGCAAAGCCAAGGAATTTTCCCATGTTATTAAAATGGGCCGCACCCAGTTACAGGATGCGGTACCCATGACTCTCGGGCAGGAGTTTGCCGCTTTTTCTGCAACTATTCGCGAAGATGTCGCTCGAGTTAAAGAGCTCGTCGTACTGTTTAATGAAATCAATATGGGCGGCACCGCAATCGGCACAGGAATTAATACCGATCCGCAATATCGTCAATTGGTTGTGTCGGCACTGTCGGAAATTTCGGATATCGACTTTGTCTGTGCGGAAAACCTGGTGGAAGCCACCTCAGACATGGGCGCCTTTGTCATGTTTTCCGGGGTGATGAAACGTATCGCGGTAAAAATATCGAAGATCTGTAGCGACCTGCGCCTTTTATCCAGCGGCCCCCGTGCAGGTCTCAATGAGATTAATCTGCCACCGATGCAGCCGGGCTCTTCTATTATGCCCGGCAAAGTGAACCCGGTAATTCCCGAGGTAGTAAACCAGGTGGCCTACCAGGTGATCGGCAATGATCTGACCATTACTCTCGCGGCCGAATCGGGCCAGCTGCAGTTAAATGTCATGGAACCAGTGATCGCCTTCAACCTGCTGCAATCCATGCGCCTGATGACCCAGGCTATGCACACCCTGGCCCAACGCTGCGTCAACGGTATCAGCGCGAACGAAGAGCACTGCCGACAGATGGTCGAAAACAGTATCGGCCTGATTACCGCGGTAAATCCATTTATCGGCTATGAAAATGCCACCCGCATCGCCCAGCAGGCATTGATGACCGGCGCGAGCGTCAAGCAGTTGATTTTGGAGGAAGGATTGCTGAGTGAAGAGGAGTTAAACGATATTCTCGCACCGGAGAATATGACCCAGCCGCGCAAGGTGGCGCTGAAGAGTCCAGCTTAGATAAAAAAACAGCGGCTGCCTCAGGCTAGCCGCTGCTTTTTATATGTGGGTAATTAAATACCCAGTTCTTTAATCAGAGTGGCTGGGGGCAGATAGCCTGGCACAACTCTGCCATCCTCCATCACGATGGTGGGTGTCCCGCGCACATCGATCTCTTCATTACCCAATTTATATTGGGCCGCGACCGGGTTGTTATCGCAAACTTTCAGCGGCACATTTTCGCGATTTTTTAATGCGGTCAGGGTCTGGTTGCTGTCATCGGCGCACCAGGCAGTCGCGAGCTTGCGATAACCCAGCGACTGCAACCCGCCGCGTGGGAATGCCAGATACCTGACTTCAATGCCGCGCTTATTCAACTCAGGCACATCCTGGTGCAGTTTTCGACAGTAACCACAGTCCACATCGGTAAATACATAGATCCGCGCTTTGGTTTCACCCTTGGGCGAGAAGACGATCATATCGTCAACGCTCTGGGTTTCCATTACCTTGGCCCGGCGAGTTGCCCGGCGGCCTTCAGAGAGGTTGGCAAAGCCGCCACCGCTCTTCACCTGAAACAGGTCACCCAGGATAAAGTGGTTGCCATCGGCTGAGACGAACAGAGTGCTGCTGCCACCATCCAACTCTACCTCGTAGAGCCCTTCGATGGGGGTCTCACGCACGTCACCGTACTTGGGCTTTGGGTTACTGGCCTCTAGACGAGCTTTGATTGTCTTCGCAACATTCGCGTCGACCTCTGCAAGGGCCGCTGGGCCAAGCAGACCGAGCAGCGCACCAGCGAGCGCCAGCGGCTTCTTGATAAGCATCATTACCGATTGCTCCTTAAATTCTCAATGGGGTTCGACTCGATCGTCGGCCTTCAGTTCCAGCCAGTATGGCAGCTGCGCGCCATATCAGGTTTATATGGCGCGTTTTAACATATTCGTGCACCGGTAACTACGTGCAAATAGCCAACTTGTGGACTGACTCTATGGATCTGACAGAGGGGAACCCAACGGATGGGCGCTTAGCAAGTTAGCAAGAAGGGATAGAAAGGATAGCAGCGCAAATGACTATGCAATTGTGACAATCTCTCAAAGCATCTGAGAGCGAATATTCACTAGGTCTGCTTGAGATACAAAAAAGCCGGAGCAACTGCCCCGGCTTTTTGGTGAGCTGTAAGAGATGCGCTTAGTTAAGCTTCTCTTTAATACGTGCGGCTTTACCAGTCAGGCTGCGCAGGTAGTAGAGTTTAGCCTGGCGCACGTCACCACGACGCTTAACCTTGATGCTGTCAACCAGCGGGCTGTGAGTCTGGAAAGTACGCTCAACGCCAACACCGTGGGAGATTTTACGCACGGTGAAGGAGGAGTTCAGGCCGCGGTTGCGCTTGCCGATTACCACGCCTTCGAACGCCTGCAGACGCTCGCGGTTACCTTCTTTTACTTTCACTTGAACGATTACGGTGTCGCCCGGTGCGAAGGGAGGTACTTCGCTCTTCAGCTGTTCCTGCTCCAGCTGCTGGATAATTTTGTTAGTCATTTGGATTTGCTCCCAAATAGAGTTTATGTAGCTTCTCAGCTAGTTCACCGAACTACTCTCGCCTCCCGGCGAATCCGGCATCAAGTTTCGTCGGATTTCCGCTCCTGCTGAATTTCCTCCAACAGTTGCTTCTGCTCCTTGTTCAGCTCCAGCCCCGCCAAAAGGTCGGGCCGACGCTGCTGTGTGCGCGCCAGTGCCTGCTTCAGGCGCCAGCGGCGTATTCTTTCGTGGTTGCCCGAGAGCAACACTTCCGGTACCGCTACGCCCCGGTACTGTTCGGGCCGGGTGTAGTGGGGACAGTCGAGCAAGCCCGAGGAGAAAGAATCCTCAACCGCCGACTGATCGTGCCCCAAAGCGCCGGGAATCAGCCGTGTAATGGCATCCACCATCACCATAGCAGCCAGTTCACCACCACTAAGGACATAGTCACCAATGGACCATTCCTCATCGATCATCGATTCGACGATACGCTCATCCACCCCTTCGTAACGCCCGGCCAGCAAAACCAGGTTGCCAGCGTCAGAGAGACTTTCGACCCCACGCTGATCCAGTTGCTGTCCCTGCGGAGACAGGTAGATAGTGCGTACAGCTTCACCCTCTTCTCCAGCCCAAGCGCATGCCGCCTGCAGAGACTGATAAAGGGGTTCGGCCATCATCACCATTCCGGGACCACCGCCGTAAGGGCGATCATCCACAGTGCGGTGCTTGTCACTGGTGAAATCCCGAGGGTTCCAGCAGCGTACTTCCAGCAGGCCATCTTTAACAGCCCGCCCACTGACACCATACTCGGTCAATGCGGCAAACATCTCCGGAAAAATGCTTACCAGAGCGATTCTTTTAGCCATCGCTCAGCGCCTTAAAAAGCCGGGTCCCAGTCGACGGTGATCACACCGGCTTCCAGGTCTATATCTTTAATAAACTGGTCTGGCAGATACGGTATCAAGCGCTCGCGCTTATCCGCCCCACCACGCACAACCAATACATCGTTGGCGCCAGTTTCCATCATGCGAACGACACTGCCAAAATCGTGTTCCTCGCCGTCAAAACGGCTGATAACCCGCAAACCCTCAAGCTGGTGCCAGTAATACTCACCCTGCTCGAGTTCAGGCATCAGGTCACGCGCAATAGCAATATCGCGCTGGCAAAGTTGAGCCGCTAAATCGCGGTCATCCAGCCCCTTCACATGAACGATCAATCCCTTGCCATGACGCTTGCCAGCGTCAATATCTAAGGGCTCCCAACCTTTCGGCCCCCGCAACCACCACTTGGGGAATTGCAGAATGTTGTCCATCGGCTCGGTATAGGAATGAACCTTGACCCAGCCGCGCACACCATAAACGGTAGTTACGCGTCCAACAGTGACCAGCTCCTCGGAAGCGTTTCCGTTATCTGTCACAGACGCACCACTTACGCGCAAATTAAGCGGATTCTTTCAGCAGCTTGCTGACGCGATCAGAAACCTGAGCGCCGTGACCCAGCCAGTAGTCAACACGCTCATGATCGATGCGCAGACGCTCTTCCTGACCGCGGGCAACCGGGTTGAAGAAGCCAACACGCTCAATGAAACGACCGTCGCGAGATTTGCGGCTATCGGTTACGGTCAGGTGATAAAACGGGCGTTTTTTAGCACCGCCACGAGCCAAACGAATGGTTACCATGTAACTTTCCTGTAGTTTTAAATACTTGGCGACAGCGTTAAGCCGTCACCCAAACAACTCTGCCGGCAGCTCACCCCCGGCTGAAAGGCGGCGTATTCTAATGTACCGCCAGGGTTTTGTATAGCGCTTCATGGGGCCGCCAGGGCCCCGGAAACCCTTACTTTTTCTTGAATCCGGGGGGCAGGCCACCGGGCATACCGCCCATTCCACCGAGGCCTCCAGGCATGCCGCCACCGCCGGTCATTCCACCAAGACCGCGCATCATCTTGCCCATACCGCCGCCCTTGAGCTTTTTCATCATTTTGCCCATCTGCTTGTGCTGCTTGAGCAACCGGTTAAGATCCTGCACCTGGGTACCGGAACCGGCGACAATACGGCGCTTGCGGGAGCCGTTGAGCAGATCTGGATTGCGGCGCTCCGCAGGGGTCATGGAGGAGATAATCGCATCCATACGTTTGAATTCTTTGCCCATATCCGCCTGCTGGGCAGCTTGCGCGATGCCGCCCATACCGGGCATTTTCTCCAGCAGGGAGCCGAACCCGCCCATATTTTGCATCTGCTGCAGTTGGTCGCGCAGGTCTTCCAGATCGAAGCCCTTGCCCTTCTGTACCTTTTTGACCAGCTTTTCAGCTTTTTCCTTATCGATCTTTTGCTCTGCCTCTTCGATCAGAGACAGAATATCGCCCATGCCGAGAATTCGTGAGGCAATACGATCCGGGTGGAAGGTTTCCAGGGCATCGGTCTTCTCACCGACACCGATAAACTTGATCGGCTTGCCAGTGACATGACGCACTGAGAGCGCTGCACCGCCGCGGGCGTCGCCATCCGCCTTGGTCAGGATGACCCCGGTAAGCGGCAGGGCCTCATTGAAGGCATTGGCGGTATTCACCGCGTCCTGGCCGATCATGGCATCGATAACAAACAGGGTTTCCGCAGGGTCCAGCTCACTGTGCAGCTCTCGGATCTCATCCATCAGCTGGCTGTCGATATGCAGGCGACCCGCAGTATCGACGATCAGTACATCGGCAAACTGCTTGCGTGCCGCATCCACCGCGCCCTTGGCGATATTCAGCGGCTTCTGTTCTGGAGTGGAAGCATGAAACAGCGCGCCCACTTCACCGGCCAGAGTCTCCAGCTGCTTGATGGCTGCGGGGCGATATACGTCCGCACTCACCACCATGACTTTTTTCTTTTCCCGCTCTTGCAGGTATTTGGCCAGTTTGGCAACACTGGTGGTTTTACCGGCGCCCTGAAGGCCCGCCATCAAAATCACTGCCGGGGGCTGCACCGCGAGGTTGAGGGGCTCTGCAGCCGCACCCATTACCTTGACCAGCTCATCCTGAACAATCTTGACGAACTGCTGGCCCGGATTCAGGGCCTTACTAACCTTCTGCCCCACAGCAGCTGTGCGCACTTGCTGTACAAAGGCCTTCACAACAGGCAGAGCGACATCCGCTTCAAGCAGCGCTTTGCGCACTTCGCGCAAGGTATCGCGGATATTGTCATCGGTCAGGCTCGCCTTGCCGGTGACTTTTTTTAGGGCCGCCGATAAGCGGTCACTCAGGTTATCGAACATAAATTCGTCTCGATTTCTCCGATTGCGGACAGGACCCCGATACGGAGGGCCGCGAAATTTTTTAGGGGAGTATTTCCAACTCCCACTCTGAGGCGCGGCAGTATAGCCCAGGTCCCGTCACAGCCGAAATATCACCAGATCTTCCCTGTTAAAGCGGGCTGTGACACACTCCTCCTCCACTGCTTAGAAGATACGGATCTAACCAATGGCGGCATTCGCCCACTGGACGGCCATCGCGCTATATATAGCTACCACCATTGTCGCGGCCAGGGCTCTTGCCCGGGCACAACAGCCCGAGCGCGGGCTGCTGCTGGGCCTGCTTGCCGGCGCACTGATTGCCCACGCAATATCCCTGGCACACACGCTGTTTTCCCCCGCGGGTTACCGCTTTGACCTGTTGGCAATGCTGTCACTCATCACCTGGGTAGTGAACCTATTGCTACTTATCCTGGCTGTAAGCCGTCCTCTCACCCTGTTGATCCTTATTTTTGCCCCAATCGGAGCGCTCACTGAGCTTGCTGACACCCACATCTGGGGGGCTGTGGCACCACACCAACAATTGTCTTCGGGTATAGCCGTACACGCACTTTTATCTATCTGCGCCTACTCTCTACTCACACTCGCGACCCTGCAGGCCATCTACCTCTACTACCTGAATCAACAATTGCACAACCACAGACCTGTTGGCGCAATGCGGCTGCTTCCCCCTCTGCAGAGCATGGAATCACTGCTCTTTGGCTTGATCGCTTTCGGTCAACTGCTACTAACCGCCTCACTAATTACCGGATTTATATTTGTGGGCAACCTTTTTGAACAGGGCCCCCTGCATAAAACAATACTCTCTCTGATTGCCTGGGTACTCTACAGCATCCTTCTCTGGGGGCACTGGCAATGGGGTTGGCGCGGCAACACCGCCGTACGCTGGACTCTGTGCGCCTTTGCCGCACTAATGCTGGCCTACTTTGGCAGCAAACTGGTACTTGAGGTAATTCTTCAGCGCGGCTGAGTAAGAGAGGGAAAACTGCAGTTAAACCGGCAGGAAGTTATTGGCAACAGCACTCCAATACTCCAGCATTTTGTGCTCGGTAACTGTAGATTCCTACCATCTTTCTGGCCCTTAATTTGTATGGTTTGGGCTATTAATAACTAGAAAACTTGCGGAGGTCTCTGTTCTGTTCCAATATCTCCGCTCAGAAATAAAAAGAGTTCTCCCTTGAACGAGATGCCCCCGGGCCTGCTGTTTAGCCTGCTGGCCCTGCTGATTGTGATATCGGCTTTTTTTTCCAGCTCCGAAACCAGCATGATGGCGCTGAACCGTTACCGCCTGCGCCACCAGGCTAAGAATGGTCACCGCGGAGCCAAGCGAGCCATGGAGCTGCTCGCCCGTCCAGATAAACTGATCGGCGTTATCCTGATCGGCAATAATCTGGTCAATATCCTTGCATCGGTTATTGCCGGTGCCGTTTTTACCCAACTTTATGGTGATGCCGGCCTTCTTTACGCCACCGGAGCCCTTACCGTAGTCATCCTTATTTTCGCCGAAGTTACCCCGAAAACAATTGCCGCACTACATCCTGAGCGGATAGCCTTTCCCGCATCTCTGGTTTTGCGCCCCCTTCAGTGGCTTCTGACCCCCTTTGTACTGCTAGTAGGTAGTATTTCAAATGGCCTCGCGCGCTTGGTCGGTGTCGAGACAACCTCTGGCGGAGATGCCGAGCACCTGGCACCAGAAGAGCTAAGATCCGTGGTATTTGAGTCCGGCGCCCTCATACCCAGTAAGCACAAGGGTATGCTTCTCAATGTACTGGACCTGGACCAGGCCACGGTGGAAGATATTATGATTCCCCGCAACGAGGTCATGGGAATCGACCTGGAAAACAGCGCTGATCAAATCCTCCAGCAGCTGGCAGAAAGCACCTATACGCGCCTGCCGGTCTACCGGGGAGATATCAATCATGTGGTGGGCATTCTCCACCTGCGCCGCGCCGCACAAATTCTGCGCGACGGTCCCGATAGCCTCACTGCCGAAAGGCTGAAATCCTTTACCGGTGAGCCCTACTTCGTACCTGAGGCCACGCCCCTCCCTACCCTGCTGATGAACTTCCAGAAAACCAAGCGCCGCATGGGACTGGTTGTAGATGAATACGGCGAAGTGATGGGGATCGTAACTCTGGAGGATCTGCTGGAGGAAATTGTCGGCGATTTCACTGCGAGCCCAGTACCCAGCGACGACGAGGAAATTGTCGCCATTGAAGGGGGCTGGTATATGATCGAAGGCGGAACCTCCATTCGGGATATCAACCGCACCCTGGGCTGGGATCTGCCCACCGACGGCCCCAAGACTTTCAATGGCCTCGCCATGGAGCACCTGGAAAGCATCCCAGATGGCAATATCAGCTTGTATATCCTCAATTATCTGGTGGAAATTGAAGAGGTATCAGACAAGATGATCACCAGAGCCCGCGTTAAGAAAATCGAGCGTTAGCCAATAACTTGGTACATTCTGAGCTCAGACGAAATCCACTAAGAGCTTCTTCACCGGGGCGAAGCTCACCCTATGTACCGGGCTAGGCCCGAGCTCTTGCAGGGCTTGCATATGCGCCTTGGTTGGGTAGCCTTTGTGGCCGGCCAGCCCGTAGCCTGGATATTTCGCATCCAGCTCCACCATCTCCCGATCCCGTGTCACTTTTGCCAGAATCGAGGCGGCGGCAATCGCTGCAACGCGACCATCCCCCTTAACCACAGTATCGCAGGGGTAAGGCCAATCCGGTTTCTTGTTGCCGTCCACCAACACAAATTCCGGCTGCAGAGATAGCTGCTCCACCGCACGATGCATTGCCAGCAGGCTCGCCTGCAAAATATTGATCTGATCGATCTCCTCGACTGTAGCCCGAGCAATAGCGAAGCTCAGGGCTCGCTCACAAATTTCATCAAAGAGTAACTCTCGTTTTTTTTCACTGAGCTTTTTGGAGTCGGCCAGTCCAATTATAGGTTTGGCCGGGTCGAGAATCACCGCAGCCGCCACTACATCTCCAGCCAATGGACCACGACCCACCTCATCGACTCCGGCAAGCAAATCCCCTTTATAAGGACAGATGTACGGGGGCAATTCTTTTTTGATACTCATGGATTTTTAAAACCTCATTACTTCAAAAGAGTACAAATAGCATCGGCCGCCCGCTCGGAGGCATTTCGTCGCAACTGTTGATGAAGGTCGTCAAACTCGCGCTCTAACTGATCGCCGAGCAGCGGATCCTCAAAATAGCGCATCAACGCAGCCCCGAGATTTTCAGGGGTCGCGTCACTCTGTAAAATTTCCGGAACCAGCTCCCTCTGTGCCAATAAGTTAGGCAACGAGACCCAGGTGGTATGTAACATACGGGAGACGATGGCATAGGAGATTTTGCCCAGTTTATAGGCCACTACCATGGGCTTTTTCAGCAGCATCGTCTCCAGAGTCGCCGTGCCCGAGGCAATCAATACGGAATTAGAGACACTGAGGGCCTTGTGCGAATCCCCTTCCAGCAAGGTAACCGGCAGCTCTGGGAAACTCTCCAACTGCTCTTTCAATTCCGCCAGGCGCTGCTCATTGGCCGCTGGCAAAACAAACTTAAGATCGGGGTGGCGCTGATAACACCAGCGAGCCGTTTGCAAAAATAACGGTCCAAGTAAGCGTACCTCACCGCCACGACTACCCGGCAACAGCGCGATAACTCTATCATCAGCTTCAAAACCTAACTCTTTGCGCGCTGCGACATTGTTAACCTGCAGGGGGATTTCATCCGCAAGGGGATGCCCCACAAACGTCACCGGCACTTGTTTTTCCCGGTAAAAGGCCGCCTCAAAAGGCAGTAACGTGAGCATATGGTCGATGGCTCGAGCAATCTTTTTAATCCGCCCCCGCCGCCACGCCCAAACTGAAGGGCTGACATAGTGTACGGTGCGGATGCCCTCGGCCTTGAGAGATTCTTCCAGCGATAAATTAAAATCCGGCGAATCAATACCGATAAAAAGATCCGGTGGATTCTCAGTAAAATGCTCACGCAGGGTACGGCGAATTTTTAACAATTCCGGCAAGCGCTTTAACGGTTCAACGAAACCCATCACCGAGAGACGCTCCATCGGAAACAGGGTTTTTGCCCCCAAGGCCAGCATACGCGGACCGGCAATCCCTTCAAATTGAATTCCCGGTAGACGCTTTTGCATGGCTTCTATAAGACCTGCACCGAGGATATCCCCAGAGGCCTCACCAACAACAATACCAATACGAACCGGTTTATTATTTTCTGACACGCCTAAATATTCCCCCAGAGCGGAATAGACCTAACTCTTATAAACACCGAGCGAAAGAAGAAAAGACTATTTTCGGGAAGTGGCCAATAACCGCACTCCCCGTAATGGATTGTGGTTAGCGGACAATGCCGCGGGCTGAGGACTGCAGGGAATCAATCCAGGGCTGGATCACAGGGGACTGTTCACGCAACTCTCTCAGGGCCTGTAAAGCTTCCTGCAGGGTAAGGCCACGTCGGTAGACCGTTTTGTAAGCCTTGTTGATCAAAGAGATATCCTCGCGGGAAAAACCACGACGACGTAAACCTTCAGCATTGATGGTTTTGGCCTCCGCCGGATTCCCGGCAACCATAACGTAAGCGGGCACATCTTTACCGATTGCCGCCCCCATGCCCAGGAAAGCGTGCTCTCCAATCGTACAATGCTGATGCACAAGACTGTAACCGCTAAGAATTGCCCAATCCTTAACAATAACATGGCCGGCAAGCCCCACATTATTCACCAGAATCGTATGGTTACCGACAACACTATCATGGCCAATATGGGCATAGGCCATAATCAGATTATCACTGCCGATTGTGGTTTCCCCGCGGTCTTGCACGGTGCCGCGATGAATAGTGACGCCCTCGCGAATGACGTTGTTATCACCAACTACGAGGGTGGTCTCCTCACCCTGGTATTTTTTGTCCGGCGTATCCTGCCCTATCGAGGCAAACTGATAAATGCGATTATTTTTTCCGAGCTTAGTGGGACCGCTCAATACGACATGTGAAGCTATCTCACAGCCATCACCAAGCTCAACATTGGCCCCGACAATGGAATAGGCTCCGATACTCACCCCGGAACCGATAACCGCCGTCGGATCGACAATAGCTGTGGGGTGGATATTTGTCTGCATTCTGGAATCTACTCCTCAAGTAGCGGCGCTACGGACACTACAACTTCACATAAATAACAACGGGAAAACTATCTAAAGCACCTCAGTGGTCACACCAAGTGACGAGCAGAAATGCTAGACCTGCTTTACCGCACACAGAAGGTCGGCAGAGGCAGCCAACTCTCCATCGACACTGGCCTTACAGGAAAACTTCCAGATGTTACGACGTACCGAAACCGCTTCGGACATCAAATCCAGCCTATCCCCCGGCACCACCTGACGCTTGAATCGAGCCTTGTCGACACCGCCAAACAGGTAGAGGTAGCCATCCTCTGGTTTCTTACCAAATGTTTTGAAACCGAGGATTCCAGAAACTTGTGCCAAAGCCTCAACGATCATAACACCGGGAAAAATCGGCATCTGTGGAAAGTGACCGTTAAACAGCTCTTCATTAACAGAAATATTTTTATACCCCTTAATAAACTTTCCTTCCTCGAGTTCGACAACACGATCGACCAATAAAAACGGATAGCGATGTGGCAGGTACTCGCGAATCTCAGTTACATCCATCATTCCAAATGCCCCCAGAAACCACTTCGGGGCGTTAAACGCCCCGAAAACAGCAATTCAAAATTGTTTTTCTTACAGCAGTTGAGCTATTCATCCCTGTCGCGGGACAATACCTCAAGCTGCCTCTCCAAATCTTTCACTCTTCGCGCCATTTTATCCAACTGACCGAAGCGCACCGCGTTGCGACGCCAAGACTGACTGTCATCAAAGGGTAAGGCGCCGGAATAAATTCCCGGCTTTTCAATGGATTTGGTCACAAAGGTATTAGCGGTAACCTGGCAGCCATCGGCGATCGTTACATGCCCAGCTATGCGGGAGCTGCCACCTAAAGCACAGTGCTTCCCTATCATTGCGCTGCCGGCGATTCCGGTACATGCGGCGATGGCTGAGTAGTCACCAATCTGCACATTGTGCGCGATTTGGACCAAGTTGTCGATCTTGACTCCACGGCCAATCACCGTATCACCTAGCGCTCCACGATCCACGCAGGTGTTGGCACCTATTTCAACTTCATCGCCAATCTGGACGCCGCCCAACTGGTAAATTTTTATCCACTCCCGCTGATGAGGAGCAAAACCAAAGCCATCCGCACCAATAACCGCATGGCTATGGATGATAACATTCCGACCCACCTGACAACCGTGATGCAGTATCGCGCCAGCAAAGAGGCAGCTCCCTTCACCCAAGGTGCTACCCTCTCCCACAAAACAGTTGGCACCAACCGATGCACTAGGACCAATTTTCGCAAATGCCTCAATTACTGCACCCGCGGCAATGGAGGCACTGGGGTCCACTTCAGCATCTGAGTGAACTACAGCACTAGGGTGCACTCCAGCCTCTATGGTTGGAGCCGTATTGAATAAAGCACTGGCCCTGGCAAAAGCTAGGTAGGGATTATCCACACATAGGGCACTAACAGGTGTCTCCTCGACAAACTCACTGGTCACAAGTACTGCACCAGCCGATGTAATCTTGAGGAAGCGACGATAATTGGGGTTTGCCAGAAAGGTCAGCTGGTCCGGCCCTGCATCTTGCAAGGTACTCAGGCCACAAATTACATGGTCTGCGTCTACCCCTGGGGCCAGACGCAGCTGAGCACCCAGCGCTTGCGCAAGCTGGGTTAACGACAAATTGTCTCTCATACAGGCTATCGATTACTTATCAGCGTTCATACGCTTTACGACAGCCTCAGTCAGGTTAACTGAAGGATTGGCGAAGTAAGCGGTAGAGGCGTCCAACACCAGATCTAGCTTTTGCTCTTTAATGATCGCTTCCAGTGCAGCTTTGGCTTTGGGCCCCAGGGAAGTCTGGATTTCCTGCCCCACCTGAGCTTCCATTGCACGAAGCTTTTTAACAGTAGTTTCAAAGTCTGAACGCTGGAAGTTCATTTTACGCTGGTATTCGGTTTTCTGCTCATCGGACCAAGTAACACTGTTTTTCTGCGCGTCCTCTGCCATTTTTTGCAGCTCTGAACGAATTGATTCGGCGCTGCTTTGCAGCTTGGAATACTCGGAACTGGTCTTCAGTGAATTGACCTTGGTCTTGGCCACATCGGTGCTCATAATCGCGGCCTGCAGGTTAAATACCGCAACCTTAGTCTGCGCCAGAGCGGCACCAGAAAGGGTTATACCAACCAGCAGGATTGCGAAAATCTTTACATTCTTAAGCACTTTGGTCTCTCCAATTGATTTTATTTTTTATGCGCAACAACTGCGCTCTATCCATTTATGTCCGATTAATTTAGAAGCTGTTACCCAAGGTAAACTGGAACACTTCAGTTTCATCATCGTCATTTTCCTTCAAGGCTTTAGCCAAGCTGAAGGTCAGTGGGCCAAAACCAGTCACCCAAGTCAAGCCGATGCCCGCGGAAACATTCATTTTACCAAAGTCCACATCGTAACAGTTGATCTGGGTTTCATCGCAGCTGGTATCAAATACATTACCTGCGTCAATGAAGAAAGCAGACTGTAGGGAGCGCTGATCTTTGATAAATGGAAGCGGGAAGATAACCTCGGCGCTACCCTCGACTAGGATGTTTCCGCCAAATGGATCGGCATCACCGTTCTGACGGATATCCAGGTTTCCATTCTCATCTACCTGATAGCAGTTTTGTGTGATGCTTTCACCATCGGTTGCACAAGGAAGTTGAGTATAAAACTCTGCAGGAGTGGAACGGGGGCCCAATGTATTACGCTTGAAGCCACGCACAGAGCCAAAACCACCTGCATAGAAGTTTTCAAAGAAGGGCAGCTGGTCGAGGTCACCATAGCCATCTCCGTAACCCAGTCGCGTACGCAAACGCAGAGTCAAACTCTTAGTTAGGGGGCGGAAATACTGGCCGGTATAGATAAATTTATAATATTCGAGATCACTACCAGGCACAGTGAATTCTGCGGAGAAGTTCTGGGAAGCTCCGCGAGTCGCCAGAATACCGCGGTTCAGAGTGGAACGGGCATAAGAAGCGGTCAAAGCTAAGTTGTTAAACGCATCGCCATAGCGGTCAATAAAACCATCGGCCGAGGTATTAAATTGGTTTTCATCAATCATCATTGCAAGGTTGTTTGCAATTCCATTGTTGGCATCATCGACGATTATCTCAGCATTAGCGCGTGTCACCCCCTCAAGAGACGTGTCGTCCAAAAAAGATGGGCTAGATTTAATTTCCTGCACAGAACCACTTGAAGCAGAAAGCTCCAAATGATTGAAGTTAACATTCAAACCAACGCGAGAGATTTCCGAAACCGGGTAGCCAAAGCTGACACCACCACCGTAAGTTGTGGTGTTATAGTCAGAAAGATTAACCTCAGAATAATCATTTTCTCGGAAGAAAACATTAAAACCACGACTTACTCCATCCGGGGTGAAGTAGGGGTCGAGGTAGGAGAAGTTCATTGCAGTCTGATAGGTAGAAACGTTAACCCCGATACCTACCTGCTTGCCAGTACCCAGCCAGTTGTTCTCCTGAATATTACCTCCGAGTACCAAGCCACTGCTCTGGGCCCAACCGATGGTGCCGCCAATAGAACCAGAAGGCTGCTCCTCAACGGTATATTCCACATCGATCTGGTCAGAAGTGCCTGGTACCTCTGCGGTTTCCACCTCTACCTCTTTGAAGTAACCGAGGCGCTCCAGGCGCACCTTGGACTGCTCAATTCTTGCGGAGGAAGCCGAGGCCGACTCCATCTGGCGCATCTCACGGCGCAATACTTCATCGGCAGTACGGGTGTTTCCGCGGAATTGAATTCGGCGCACATAAGCGCGCTTGCCGGGGTTGATAAAGAAGGTGATTTTTACCGTATTATCTTCTTTATTGGGCTCGGGAATACCATTCACTTCCGCAAAGGTATAGCCCTCGTTGCCCAGGCGCTTGGTAATGTAGTCAGAAGTGGTGGTCATCCGGATTTGGGAGAAAGTCTGCCCTTCACGTACCAACAACAGACGCTTGATTTCCTCTTCCGATACCACCGGATCACCGGCAAGGTCCACTTCGCTGACCGTGTAAACATCGCCCTCTCGCACATTGACCGTGATAAAAACGCTCTGCTTGTCAGGGCTCAGGGAAACTTGAGTCGACTCGATCTGAAAATCCAGGTAGCCGCGGTCGAGATAGTAGGATTCCAGGCGCTCCAGGTCACCGGTAAGCTTCTCGCGGGAGTATTTGTCATCGCTGCGCAGCCAAGACAACCAGCCAGTGGTCTGCAACTCGAAAATTTCCGCCAGTTCCTCATCGGAAAAGGCCCGGTTACCCACAACATTGATGTGCTTAATCGCCGCGACCGAGCCCTCATCGACGATAACCCGGAGTTCGACCTGGTTGCGCGGCAGCTCTTTGACTTCGGTCTTTACGCTGGCGCCATAGCGCCCCTGCGCTACATATTGACGCTCGAGCTCCTGGGCAAGCCCTTCTAGAGTTGCCCGTTTGAAGATCTGCCCCTCGGACAAACCGTTATCTTTCATGCCTTTGAGTAGATCTTCAGTGGCGATAGCCTTATTGCCGGTGATCTCGATTTTGGAGATTGCCGGGCGTTCACGCACCGTAACCACAAGCACACCGTTTTCACGGCCGATCTGGATGTCTTCAAAGTACCCGGTACGAAATAGTGCCCGAGTGGCGCTCTGGATTTCCACAGACTCAATTTCATCGCCCACTCGCACGGGAAGGGCGGAAAAAACGGTACCGGCAGAGACGCGCTGTAATCCTTCCACGCGAATATCATTGACCACGAACGACTGCGCTATTGCACTTAAAGGCAACATCAGGCCGAGGGAGGCCGCTTTCAGGAAATCTTTCATCTACTAATTCCGAGTCTTTTTATTCGCAATCCAGGAGTTACAGCACTTTATTAGCGCCCCGCTCCCCCGGAACCTGAGGGTTGCCCCTCTACCATGTAATCGACATCAATCCGGTCTGAATCACCGGATACCTTAACAGTTTCAACTTTCACTACCTTCAAATAACCAAGCCGCTCAAGACGCGCTTTGGCTTGCTCAATACGAGCCGAGGAAGCTAAAGCCGACTCCATCTGGCGCAACTCTCGCCGCAAGACTTCATCTGCGGTACGAGTATTTCCACGAAAAGTAATACGCCGTACGTAAGTGCGTTTTCCCGGATCGATAAAGAAGGTGATTTTTACTGTATTCTCTTCTTTATTGGCCTCTGGAATGCCACTCACTTCGGCAAAACCGTAACCTTTATTACCCAAACGCTTGGAAATATAGTCGGAAGTTGTAGTTACCCTCTCTTGAGAGAATGTCTGACCTTCACGTACTAACAATAAGCGCTGTATCTCTTCCTCAGAAACTACCGGGTCTCCTGCGATTTCTACCTCACTGATAGTGTAAACATCACCCTCATTCACATTAATGGTGATAAAAACACTTTTCCTGTCCGGCCCCAGAGATACCTGGGTCGAATCGATCTGGAAGTCAAGGTAACCACGATTGAGGTAATAGGACTCCAGACGCTCGAGATCACCAGTGAGTTTCTCAAGAGAGTACTTATCATCACTGCGCAACCAAGAGAGCCAGCCGGTAGTTTTGAGCTCAAAAATTTCGCCAAGCTCTTTATCGGAAAAGACACGATTCCCCACAATATTAATATGTTTAATCGCAGCGACAGTCCCTTCTTCAACAATAACTCGCAGCTCAACCTGATTACGCGGTAGCTCTTTGACTTCGGTCTTGACGCTAGCGCCATAGCGCCCCTGTGCCACATACTGGCGCTCAAATTCCTGAGTCAAACCTTTGAGAGTCGAGCGTTTTAAAATCTGCCCCTCGGCCAGGCCGTATTGTTCCAACGCTTTTAGCAGATCCTCTGCGGCAATCGCCTTGTTTCCCGAAATACCAATCTTTGATATGGCCGGTCGTTCCCTGACATTAACAACGAGAACGCTATTTTCACGACCAATTTGTATGTCTTCAAAATAACCAGTACGGAACAGCTCTCGGGTTGCCCCCTGAATGTCATCAAGCCCAACCTCATCGCCAACCCGAACCGGAAGCGCTGAAAAAACAGTGCCTGCTGAAACACGCTGTAGCCCTTCCACCCGGATATCACTGAGAACGAACGACTGTGCCAAAGCGCTGAAAGGCAGCACCAGGCCGAGAGTGATCGTTATCAGCCAATATTTCATTCCAATGCCGAGTTACTTCAATTTATTACAGAGGTTGCAAAAACAACCCGCAACGCCCTCACTTAACAAAAATTCCTTCACACTCGGTGCAGTTGGGAAAATAAGCTTTAGAGCGCTACAAACGCAAAATATCGTTGTACAGAGCCAGCCCCATAATGCAAAGCACCAGGGCCATGCCCACCTGCAAGCCGATCACCTGTACTCGTTCAGACACAGGAGATCCCTTGATCGCCTCAATACCGTAGTAGAGAAGGTGACCACCATCGAGTACCGGAATGGGTAACAGATTGAGTACACCGAGACTGATACTGAGCAGAGCCAAAAGTGACAGGAATGACTGCCATCCCCTCTCTGCGGAAGTACCCGCCACTTTAGCAATGGTGATGGGACCACTCAAGTTTTTGGTCGAAAGTTGACCAAAAATCAATTTCTTTAAGCTGTTCAAGGTAAACAGGGTTTTATCCCAAGTTTCCTGAAGCCCCTGCGATAGCGCTCCCGCCACGCCATAATGGAACACCCTGACCCGATCTTCTGGCCAGCGCTCTGTTACTGGCTGCACGCCAATTTGGCCGACGCGCTCACCACCATCAAGCGTCACTTCTGCCGGCGTCACTGGCAGGGTCAAACGCTGCCCCTGCCGCTCCACCTCTACCAGAAGAGGCTCTCCTGCGCGTGCACGTACATACTGGCTCCATTCCTCCCAACCGGAAAAAGTTCTCCCATCGGTTGCCACTATCTTGTCACCCGCACGCAGACCCGCTGCGCTGGCAGCGCTACCTTCCAAAACCTGGTGAAGCGTCATACTGATGGGGGGAGTCCAGAGTTCGAGACCAATCTCCCCCAGTGGATCAGGTACTTCCTGACCGGAGAGCCAGCGGTTGATATCCGCCACCATGTGATATTCGAGATTGGAGTCCGGGTAGCGCACCGAAAACTCTATTGCGCCACTGTCTCCCAGGCGATTGGCCAAGCGCCAGTTGAGCGCCTGCCAGGTAGGTGTGTCCTCACCGTCCACCGCAACAATTTCTTGCCCGGGCTCCAGGCCCGCTGCCTCAGCAATAGTTCCAGGCTTGACGTTATCTACGATAGGTACAGGGCCCGCCGTGCCCCCCATAAAGACAACCCAAAACAGTACAATAGCCAACAAGAAATTAGCTGCGGGACCCGCTGCGGCAATCGCCATACGCGCCCACACACTCTTGCGGTTAAATGCCTGATTTAATTCGTGGGCGGCGACAGGCCCCTCCCGCTCATCCAGCATTTTGACATAGCCGCCGAGGGGAATTGCCGAGATTGCAAACTCAGTGCCGTGTCGATCATAACGGGAGAATAAGCGACGGCCAAAGCCCACAGAAAAGCGCAGCACCTTGACTCCACAGAGCCGTGCTACGAGAAAGTGTCCAAACTCGTGGAAGGATACCAGTATACCGAGGGCCACCAGGGCCCAGATTACCGTCTGAATCAAATCCATACTCAGTTACAGTCTCTTTTCATGCGCAAATCCCGGCATTATATGCCCAGCAGCAAATCTAAAGGGCTCCAACAGCTTGCTGGGCCAGCTCCCGCGCATTGAGATCAATGGCTTCGACTACGTCCAGCCCCGTCAGTTCAACGATGGGAGCGCTATTCATTACTTTTTCTATAACCGCAGCAATACTAGTAAATGCCAGCCGTCCCTGTAAAAACGCCTCGACAGCCACCTCGTTAGCGGCATTCAGCACCGTCGGCATACTACCAGCGGCATCCATAGCTTCACGAGCAAGGCGCAGACAGGGGAAGCGCTGATAATTTGGCGCCTCAAAATCCAACCGGCCCTGTGCAATCAGGTCGAGTGCTGGGACCCCCGCGTCAATACGAGCGGGAAATGCCAGTGCGTGCGCGATAGGGGTGCGCATATCTGGATTCCCCATCTGTGCCAACAGAGAGCCATCTCGATACTGCACCATGGAGTGCACAATACTCTGCGGGTGCACAACTACGTCTATCTGTTCAGGGCTTGCGTTAAACAGATAGCAGGCCTCGATAAACTCCAACCCTTTGTTCATCATGGTGGCCGAATCCACCGAGATTTTCCGTCCCATCGACCAATTGGGATGTGCGCAGGCTTCCTCAGGCGTCACCCGATGTAGATCGTTCGCTTCGCGCGTACGAAATGGACCGCCGGAGCCGGTAAGCAGTATCTTTTCCACCCCTGCTCCCACCAAGCTATCGCACGGCTGAGGCAGGCACTGGAAAATAGCATTGTGCTCGCTATCGATAGGTAAAAGCTGGGCTCCGCCTGCCCGCAAAGCGCGCAGGAAAACCGGTCCGGCCATCACTAGCGCCTCTTTATTGGCGAGCAGCACCTTCTTGCCAGCCTCAACGGCTGCTAGGGTTGGTCGCAAGCCTGCGGCGCCGACAATCGCCGCCATAACCACATCCACCTCATCCACAGAGGCAACCTGGCAGAGTCCTTCCAAGCCCCAAAGGACTTCAGTCGAAACGTCATCCCCCAGCAAGCTTCGCAACTCCTCGGCCCGCTCTTCACTGCTGACTACCGCATAGCGCGGGTTGTGCTTACGGCACTGCTGGGCCAACTCCGCGATACGCTCGCGGGCCGTCAAGGCATAGATGGTATAGCGCTGTGGATGGCGTGCAAGCACATCCAGAGTGCTCCCACCAATGGAACCCGTAGAACCGAGGACGGTAACGACTTGTGGAGATTGCCTTTGCATAAGCGTTCGACTTACCTACGAAACCTCTTGCGCTTCGACGACAGCGCCGACAAGCAATGCCGGCGCCTATCAAAATCACAGATATAGATTGAAGAGTGGCGTACCTGTTACAGATACCTATTTACAGGTACTTTTTTACAGATACTTAGGCAGCTCGCTAGCGAGCGCTGCCATAGTGAAGACCGGCAGAGCCGCAGTGAGGCTATCCAAGCGATCCATAACACCGCCGTGCCCCGGCAGTATATGGCTGCTGTCTTTAATACCCCGGTGCCGTTTGAACATACTCTCCAACAGGTCGCCAATCACCGAGGCAAGCGCGGTCACCAGCACACCAAAAGAAAACAACACTGTGTTTTTAAGCGGTAGATCAAACAGGTAGGAAGTGACAAGAGCGAGTATCAGACAAGCGCCCAAACCGCCAAAAAAGCCCTCCCAGGATTTACCGGGACTCACTTCGCGGGCCAATTTGCGCTTGCCGAACTTGCGACCGACAAAGTAAGCGCCCACATCGGCAGCTACAACGATAGCGACAACGTATAAAACCAACCAGGCACCGTGATCGAGTCCTCGCAAAATCACCAGCGACAGCCAGCTGGGCACCAGCACTACCAGCCCAATCAGACCCCGCACCCAGCGGTTCCCCCAGAGCATGGCACTGGCTGGATAGCTCTGCACCCACAGGAAAGCGAGCGCCCACCAACCGCAAGCGATCGCCAATATCTGGCGCGCCCGGTCAATATCCGGGGAGCTGAAATCCATAGAAAAAACATATTCAGCGGTGAAAACCAGAGTCCCACCCAATGCGGCGAGAAAGACAAAACGCAGTGCGCGATTGAGGTTGGAAAGGTTGGCCCACTCCCAGCCACCGAGCAATATCACCGCGACGAAAATCAGCGAGTACCATTGAATTGGCAGCAGGAACAAAACTCCAGCGAAAAGTACCAGCAATACCAGCGCAGTAATTATTCTTTCTTTAAGCACCGAAAACCCCTTTCATCTGGACCCACACTCGGCCTGCTATCTTTAAGCGACCTTGAGCGCCCCGGTGTAATATTCCTAAAAGTTATCCGCGGACAAAAAAATGGCCGCGCATTTGGCCCGATCCCTATCAGGCCTGCACAGCCGTGCCATCATCTTCAGCGCGTCCACCAAATCGCCGATCACGCTGCTGAAATGCTTCTATCGCCTCATCAAGGGCATGTTCATCAAAATCCGGCCAGAGCGTATCGATAAAAAATAACTCGCTATAGGCGGCCTGCCAGAGAATAAAGTTACTGATACGCTGCTCGCCGCTGGATCTTATCAACAGATCCACCGGCGGCAAATCGGTGAGCTGCATTTGGCTATCCATGGCATCCTCATCGATCGAATCGAGAGAGCGCTCGCCATTGGCCAACTCCTCCGCAAGCCGCCTTGCCGCCTGGGCAATATCCCAGCGACCACCGTAGTCCGCCGCAATCACCAGATCACCCTGGTCACCGCCACGGGTAATCTCTTCCGCTTCCGCAATGGCGCGCTGCAAGCGCGACGAAAAGCGGTCCCTGCGCCCTATCACTCGCAAGCGCACACCCTCATCGCGCATGCGCTTGGCTTCCTTGCGCAGATAGGAGTGAAAAAGGGTCATCAACAGTTCCACTTCCTTTGGGGGGCGCTGCCAGTTTTCACTGGAAAAAGCGAAAAGCGTCAGCGCCTCAACACCGCGACTCTTGCACGCGGACAAAAGATCGCGTATGCGCTCAACTCCTGCCCTGTGCCCCGCCGAGGGCGAGAGCCCCCTGCGGGCGGCCCAGCGCCCGTTGCCATCCATAATAATGGCGATGTGTCGGGGACCGGGGGAGTTCAAGTCGGTACCACTATTACCCATTAAATTTCCATCAGATCTTTTTCTTTGGCGGTGAGCGCTTTGTCGACATCCGCCACGAACTGATCCGTAATTTTTTGGATATCGTCACTTGCACGACGCTCGTCATCCTCGGAGATTTCCTTGTCCTTGACCAGGGACTTGACCTCAGCCAGTGCATCACGACGAATATTGCGGATAGACACCCGCGCAGTCTCAGCCTCACCGCGAGCCTGGCGAATAAAGTTTTTGCGGGTTTCTTCAGTCAGCATAGGCATCGGAATGCGAATAACCGCTCCAGCAGTGCTGGGGTTGAGGCCCAAATCGGACTTCATAATCGCTTTTTCGATATCCGGAACCAGGTTTTTCTCCCAGGGGGTAACCGATAAGGTGCGCGCATCTTCAACGGTGACGTTGGCAACCTGAGATAGTGGAGTATCGGAACCGTAATAGGAAACATGAATACCGTCGAGAATACTCGGGTGCGCACGACCGGTACGGATTTTATTGAAATTATTGGCTAGTGCGTCGAGCGCCTTGCTCATACGAGTCTTAGCGTCTTTTTTGATATCTTCAATCACGATTTCACTTCCTCTTCGATTAGCGTGCCTTCCTCGCCACCCACGACAATATTGAGCAGCGCGCCGGTTTTATCCATACGGAATACCCGCACGGGCATATTGTGCTCGCGGCAGAGACAGATCGCAGTCAAATCCATCACGCCGAGCTTTTTATCGAGCACTTCGTCATAAGTCAGTTGGTCATAGCGGGTTGCGGTGGGGTCCAGCACCGGATCGGCCGAGTAAACACCGTCCACCTTAGTGGCTTTTAGCACCAACTCCGCCTCAATTTCAATGCCGCGCAGGCAGGCAGCAGAATCAGTAGTAAAGAATGGATTACCGGTACCCGCAGCAAAAATCAGCACTTCGCCGCGCTCCAGGTAGCGAATTGCCGCGCGGCGGTCATAGTGGTCCACGATTCCGCTCATCTGGATAGAGGACATTACCCGCGATGAAATATTGGATCTTTCCAGCGCATCGCGCAGAGCCAGCGCATTCATTACCGTAGCCAGCATTCCCATATGATCGCCAGTCACACGATCGAGTCCAGCCGCACTCAGGGCCGCACCGCGAAACAGGTTACCGCCGCCTACAACCAGTCCAACCTGAACGCCGATACCCACCAGCTGACCAATCTCCAGGGCCATTTTGTCCAGCACTTTAGGGCTGATACCAAAACCCTGATCACCCATCAGCTCTTCGCCGCTGAGCTTCAGCAGAATTCTTTTATATTTGCGGTCTTTAATACCGGGCATTCGTTGGTCCTCTCAAATGTACCTGTTTAGTGGCCAAGTATTGCCGCCGAACATTACAACACTTTCTGTCATTTACACAGAGGGGTGCCCCGCTGCAAGCACACAGGCTCCAGCGGAGGCACCCCACCGCAAGTGAGTACTCAGAGCACTCACTGTTATCAATTAGGAAGAGGATTTAACCTGTGCCGCTACTTCCGCAGCGAAGTCCACCTCTTCTTTCTCGATACCTTCACCCACTTCAAAGCGGACGAAAGAAGTTACGTCAGCGCCGGCGTCTTTAACCAGCTTACCAATGCTTACGTCTGGATTCTTAACGAAAGGCTGCTCCACCAAGCTGTTCTCTTTCAGGAACTTCTTGATACGACCGCCCATCATTTTCTCAACGATTTCAGCCGGCTTGCCTTCCATATCGGGCTGGGCCTTGATGATGTCCTTCTCTTTTTCCAGGACGTCAGCAGGCATATCTTCAGGCTTGTTCACCTGAGGGTTTACCGCGGTTACATGCATAGCAACGTCTTTCGCCAGCTCAACCTCACCCGCGCTCAGAGCTACCAGAGCGGCGATACGATTGTTGGAGTGTACATAAGCACCCACAACCGGAGCTTCGACCAACTGGATTCGACGCACGCCGATGTTCTCACCGATTTTCTGAACCAGTGCTTCGCGAGCATTTTCCAGATCACCTTCCATCAGGGCGGCTACGTCCTGCTGGCGCTCGGCAAATGCTTTATCGACAACCTTGGCAACAAAAGCCTGGAAGTTATCGTCGCGAGCAACGAAGTCGGTTTCGGAGTTCACTTCTACCAATACGCCGTAGCTGCCGTCTTCGGCGACTTTTGCAGCAACAACGCCGTCTGCAGCGGTGCGGCCAGCTTTCTTGGCAGCCTTCAGGCCGGAGGCTTTGCGCAGGTCTTCGATCGCCTTTTCGATATCGCCATCCGCTGCGGTGAGTGCTTTCTTACACTCCATCATCGGCAGGCCGGTACGCTCGCGCAGTTCTTTTACCATTGACGCGGTAATCGCCATGATTTTTTCCTCGGGGTTCTGTCACTTAAAGTTAGAAAAAAGGGGCCGTAAACCGGGCCCCTTTTTAAGTTCGCAATGTAACGCTACTCCGTTACACCACTTCGCCCTGCAAATTACTCTGCAGCAGCTTCGTCATCGCTAGCTTCGACGTACTCGTCTTTGTTCACCGCGCTGCCAGCTTCCGCTGCGCCGGCCAGAACTGCGTCAGCCACAACAGTGGTGTACAGTTTGATGGCACGGATAGCATCGTCGTTACCGGGGATCACGTAGTCAACACCAGCGGGATCACTGTTGGTATCGACAACACCGATTACCGGAATACCCAGCTTGTTAGCTTCCTGAATCGCGATGCGCTCGTGCTCAACGTCGATTACGAAGATCGCGTCGGGCAGGCCGCCCATGTCCTTGATACCACCGATGGAGCGGTCGAGCTTCTCCATCATGCGGGTGCGCATCAGAGCTTCTTTCTTGGTCAGCTTCTCGAAAGTACCGTCCTGAGACTGAACTTCCAGCTCGCGGAAACGCTTGATGGACGCGCGGATGGTTTTGTAGTTGGTGAGCATACCGCCCAGCCAGCGGTTGCTGACGAAAGGCTGGCCACAGCGCTCGGCCTGCTCTTTGATAGATTTCTGTGCGGCGCGCTTGGTGCCTACGAACAGGATCTTTTTCTTCTGAGCGGCCATCCCCTTGACCACCTGCAGGGCTTCGTTAAAAGCCGGAACAGTGTGCTCCAGGTTGATGATGTGAATCTTGTTGCGGGCACCAAAGATGTATTGACCCATCTTCGGGTTCCAGTAGCGGGTCTGGTGGCCAAAGTGAACACCAGCCTGCAGCATATCGCGCATGCTTACTTGCGGCATAATAAACCTCTAAATATACGGGTTAGTCCTCCACACATCCCATGCGTCAACCCCTTTCGAGGCACCCAGACACATGTGTCGATGCGTGTGCGGCATTTCCGCCCCGGAAGCACTCCGGAGCGGCGCGCTTTATACCACAACCACGCAGCCGAGTGAAGAACGGGAATAAATATGATGTGAATGGCTGCGCCTGTGGGTTCCTTAGTTAGCGCCACTCGCTGGCGCTATGCCCCGTCGTCGGCAATCCGCTACAATGCCCGCCTTCACAGATAGACTTAAGGACACGCATGACCTCAGCCATAAAGACGCCGGAACAAATTGCCAAAATGCGCACCGCGGGCCGCCTCGCCGCAGAGGTCCTGGAGATGATTGGCGAGTATGTGGTCCCTGGCGTCACTACAGAAGAACTGGACCGCCGCTGCCACGACCATATCGTCAATGTGCAGAAGGCCATCCCCGCCTGCCTCGGCTATCGGGGCTTCCCAAAGTCCATTTGCACCTCGGTCAATGAGGTGGTTTGCCACGGGATACCCTCTGAGAGCAAAGTGCTCAAGAAGGGCGACATCATCAATATTGATGTCACCGTGATTAAGGATGGCTGGTACGGCGACACCAGCAAGATGTTCTTCGTCGGCAAGCCCGCCGCACACGCCGAGCGACTGGTGCGCGTCACCCAAGAATGCATGTACAAGGCCATTGAGATAGTGCGTCCGGGCACCAGCCTCGGTGACATCGGCCACGTGATCCAGCAACACGCCGAGAAGAACTACTACTCTGTGGTGCGCGACTTTTGCGGCCACGGTATCGGCGATGTCTTCCACGAGGAACCCCAGGTACTGCACTACGGCCAGCCCGGAACCGGCGAGATTTTGCAGGAAGGCATGACCTTTACCATTGAACCGATGATCAATGCCGGCAAGGCCGCCACTCGTGTTCTCGGCGATGGCTGGACCGCGGTCACCAAGGACCGCCGCCTGTCGGCTCAGTGGGAGCACACCATGGTGGTCACCAGCAGCGGGGTCGAGGTGCTGACCGCGCGTAGCGAGGAAAAATTTTAACCACAAGCTCCTCCCGTTTCTAAATAAAGATGCACAGCCCCGCCCAGCGGCGGGGTATAGCCAAACGGACCTCAGTCATGCAGCCGGTCAACACACCCTACTTCGAGCGCCCTCTCTTCTTCTTCGACCAAGCCCGCTTTCGCCGCGATCTCGCCGCCCGTGAAAAACCGCCCCTGCAGATCTTCAAGGATGCGATAGGTGCGGCCGAGCACCAGATGGCTGAGCGTTTTCGCGAGGGCGAAGATGTCGCCACTCTGGTGCATGAGCGCGCGCTCTTTGTCGATTGCCTGCTGCACTATGCCTGGCATCAGTACCAATGGAAGTCAGGCGCCAGCTTGATGGCCGTAGGCGGTTATGGCCGAGGAGAACTACACCCCCATTCCGATATCGATCTACTGATTCTCACTGAGGATCGCGCCGACGAAGAAACCATCGACAGTATTGAGAGGTTCGTCACCTTCCTCTGGGATCTAGGCTTGGAGATCGGCCACTCGGTGCGCAGCGTGGAGGAGTGCCTGGCACTGGCCGCCGAGGACATCACTGTCATCACCAATCTCACCGAATCCCGCACAGTGGTGGGCGACAGCAAACCCGGGGAACAACTTGCGGCCGGCATGGAGGGGGGCAAACTCTGGTCTACCGAGGACTTTTTCAATGCCAAACTGGCCGAGCAAGATGAGCGCCACAACCGCCAGCAGGCCGCGGAATATATTCTCGAACCCAACATCAAGAACTCTCCCGGTGGGCTACGCGATATCCAGACCATCGCCTGGGTCGCCAAGTATTTCTTTCGGGTGCGCACGCTCAGACAGCTGCAGGGCAAGGCCTTTTTCACCGAGGAGGAATTCGCCATCCTCCAGTCTGGCGAGAGCTTTCTTTGGCGAGTGCGCTATGGCCTGCACCTTCTCGCCGGACGTGCCGAGGAGCGGCTGCTGTTCGACTACCAGAGAGAATTGGCCAAACAGTTTGGCTATGAAGACAGCGACACCCAGCTGGCGGTTGAGCAGTTCATGCACAACTACTACCGCATCGTAATGGCCCTGCGCGAACTCAACGATGTACTGCTGCAGTATTTGGGCGAGGCAATCCAGCAGGGTGGCGAGCAAACTGCCACCCCCATCAATGAGCGCTTCCAGCTGCGCGGCGGGGCTATTGAGGCCGCCTACCCACAGGTGTTCAATCAGCACCCCCCAGCGCTGCTGGAGATCTTTGTGCTGATGGCCAGACACCCGCAAATCACACGGGTGCGCGCCTCAACCATCCGCCTGATCCGCGAGCACCGCCACCTGATCGACGAGCACTTTCGCGCGGACCCCGCCAACAGCGAGCTGTTTATGGAGCTGCTGCGCTCTGCGCGCGGACTCTCCACACAGCTGTCGCGGATGACCCGCTACGGTATTCTCGGGCGCTACCTGCCGGAGTTCGGCCGCGTCACTGGGCAGATGCAGCACGACCTCTTCCACATCTACACCGTGGACGCTCACACCCTGCAGGTGGTGCGCAATATGCGCAGCTTTCGCGGCCCCGAGGCGCGGGAAAAATTCCCCATCGCCGCGGAAATTCTCGAGCGCCTGCGCCAACCGGAACTGCTGTATATCGCCGGCCTCTACCACGATATCGCCAAGGGTCGCGGCGGCGACCACTCCAAGCTGGGCGTAGTGGACGCCGCCGAGTTTTGCGAGCGCCACCAGCTGCCGGCGCGCGACCGCCGCCTGGTTTGCTGGCTGGTGGAAAAGCACCTATTGATGAGCCAGGTATCGCAGAAACAAGACATCAGTGATCCGGAAGTGGTGCACGCTTTCGCCCGCGAAGTGGGCGACCGCGAACACCTGGACTACCTCTACGCCCTGACCGTAGCGGATATCAACGCCACCAACCCAGAGCTTTGGAACAGCTGGCGGGCCAGCCTGATGCGCCAGCTCTACCAGGCCACCCAGCACGCCCTGCGCCGCGGCCTGGAGAACCCCATCGACCGCGAGGAAATTATCGAGGAAACCCGCAGCCTGGCGCTGGAAAAACTGTGCGCCCTCGGGCTGCCGGAAGCCTCTATGGAAAACATATGGGCACAGATGGGCGACGACTATTTTGTGCGCGAGAGCGCCGACAACATCGTCTGGCACACCGCGGCCATTCACGAGCTGCACAGCAACAGCCCGCTAATGCCCAGCGACACCCTGGTGCTGACACGCAACTCAGGCCCCGGCGAGCACGACGGCGCTACCCAGGTTTTTGTCTACACCCCCGACCGCGCCAATGTATTCGCCGCCGTCGTCACCGGGCTCGATATGCTCAACCTGAATGTGCACGATGCGCGCCTGTACAGCTCGGCCTCCGGCTACACCCTGGATACTTTTTACGTGCTGGACGAATATGGACAACCCCTGCTCGACGAGCCCCAGCGCCTACAGCAAATTCGCGAGACATTGCAAAAAGAGCTGGCCTTAGTGGAGGACTACTCCAAGGTGATCCAGCGGCGCACCCCGCGGCGCCTGAAGATGTTTTCAATGGAGAGCCGCGCGCACCTGTCTACCGAGGCGGGCGACCAATACAGCACACTGGAAATCACCAGCGCCGACAGGCCCGGTCTGCTCGCGCTGATTGCGCGCACTTTTGTCACCCATGATCTGCGCCTGCACAACGCCAAAATCTCCACTCTTGGGGAACGGGTAGAGGATATTTTCCATATCACCGATGCCGAGGGTCACGCGCTCAGTAACGCCGAGACCAATCGCGCACTGGAGCAGGCCATTTGCCGGGAGCTGGACGACCACACAGCGCCGCAATAACACCAATGACGAGCGGATAAGAACGCTATGAATCCAAACCTGGACAAGCTGCAGCCCTACCCCTTCTCCAAGTTACAGGCGCTGAAAGCGGACCTGCAACCGGCGAGCAAACCCCATATCGCCCTCTCCATCGGCGAGCCGAAACACGAGCCGCCTGAATTCGTGCGGAGAGAGCTGGTCGCGCACCTGGACAAAATCGCCGCCTACCCGCTCACCAAAGGCCTGGAAACCCTGCGCCAGGCGATTGCCGACTGGCTGTGCACCCGCTTTCAGCTCGCACAGGTCTGCGCCGACACCCAGGTTTTGCCGGTGAATGGCACCCGCGAAGCGTTATTCGCCTTCGCCCAGGCCATGGTCACGCCGGGCAGTAAAGTGCTGATGCCCAACCCCTTCTACCAGATTTACGAGGGAGCGGCCCTGCTGGCCGGCGCCGAGCCGCACTTTATCAACTGCCTCGCTGGCAATCGCTTTAAGCCAGACTTCGGCTCCGTGCCCGAATCGGTGTGGCGCCAGTGTGAGCTGCTGTATCTCTGCTCACCGGGCAACCCCACTGGCGCCCTGCTGGAGATCGACGAATTGCAAACACTCATCGAGCTGGCAGACCGCTACGACTTCACCATCGCCTCGGATGAGTGCTACTCGGAACTCTACTTCGACGAGAGCGCGCCGCCGGCCGGGCTACTGCAAGCCTGCGAACAAATGGGCCGGGGCGACTATCGTCGCTGTGTGGTTTTTCACAGCCTGTCGAAGCGCTCCAATTTGGCGGGGCTGCGCTCCGGGTTTGTTGCCGGCGATGCTCAGCTGCTGGATAAATTCCTGCTCTATCGCACCTACCACGGCTGCGCCATGCCACTGTCTAACCAGTACGCCTCCATCGCCGCCTGGCAGGATGAAGAGCATGTGCGCGGAAATCGCGCACTCTACCGACAGAAGTTCGACGCGGTGCTCGATATTCTCGACGGCTGCCTAGAAGTACAAAAGCCACAGGCCAGCTTTTACTTGTGGCCCCGTGTCGGCGACGGGGAGGAGTTTGCCCGCGAGCTGTACCGCCAGCAAAATATCACGGTTTTGCCGGGCTCTTTCCTCGCCCGCGAGCGCGAGGGAGTGAACCCCGGCAGCGAGTATGTGCGCATGGCTCTGGTAGCCACATTAGAAGAGTGCGTGGAAGCGGCAGAGCGCATCAAAGAATTTTGCCGGCAGAACTGACCGCCGAATTAATCCAACAGACACCGCAACCCAGGAGCCCCACTCAGGCACAGACGAGAATGGCAGTAAAAAACTTACTCAAACAAGAGCGCGTGGATTTTATTCTACAGCGCCTGGAAGAACTCTATCCGCAAACCCCGGTTCCGCTCGATCACAAAGACCCCTACACCTTGTTGGTTGCCGTACTACTCTCGGCACAGTGTACCGATGAGCGCGTCAACCAAGTCACCCCCGCTCTCTGGCAGTTGGCCGACAACCCCGAGGATATGGCACTGGTGCCCGTGGAGGATATCCAGGCGGTTATCCGCCCCTGCGGTTTATCACCGCAGAAATCCAAAGCCATCAGCAAGCTGTCGCAAATTCTTGTCAACGAATACCACAGTAAAGTGCCGGAGAATATGGCCGCCCTGGAAACCCTGCCCGGTGTCGGCCACAAGACCGCCAGCGTGGTGATGTCCCAGGCATTTGGCCACCCGGCCTTCCCGGTGGACACTCATATTCATCGCTTAGCGCAGCGCTGGGGGCTCACCAACGGTAAAAATGTCACCCAGACCGAGAAAGACCTAAAAAGGCTGTTCCCCAGAGAAAAGTGGAATAAATTGCACCTGCAGATTATTTTCTATGGCCGCGAGTACTGTTCCGCGCGCGGCTGCGACGGCACCGTCTGCGAAATCTGCACCACCTGCTACCCCAACCGCAAAAACCCCAAGAAAACCAAAAAGGCGTAACTGTGATTACTCTGTACGGCATTAAAAACTGCGACACCGTAAAAAAAGCCCGCAAGTGGCTGGAAAAGAATGGGGTCGACTATCAATTTCACGATTTCCGTGAAGACGGCATGGACAATGTGCCCCTAAAAGCCTGGCTGAATGAATTTGGCTGGCAGGAAGTACTGAATCGCCGCTCCACCAGTTGGCGCGCTCTGAGCGAAGTACAGAAAAATACAATGGACAACGACAGCGCTTTAACACTTGCCAGCGAGACCCCCACCCTGATCAAGCGCCCGGTGACCACCTCAGACGGCACTACTCGCTTTGGTTTTAAAGAGCAAGAATTCGCCGCGCTTACCGGCCAAGCCAACTAGGAGAAAAAAATGAGTGATATCTACAGCATCGGATTTGGCGTTGGCACCTGCAATAGCAAGGGCGACTGGCTGGAAGTCTTTTACCCAAAACCGCTGTTCAAACCCAATGCAGAAATAGCCAAAGCGGTAACTGAGACCCTACATATTGATGGCGGCAACCACAGCCTGCCCCTCGACGCGACCCTGCTGCACAGCCTCACAGAAAAGCTGCACAGCGCCGGAGCGGACGAACAGGCGGAGATCCTGCAGCAGTTCGCCAACAGCCACCGGCCGCTGGTTGTCGTTGTACTTTCCAGCGACGAGGCACCGCAGACAGTACCGGAAGCCTATTTGAAGCTGCAACTACTCTCCCACCGCCTGGTAAAACCCCACGAAACCAATCTCGAAGGTCTCTTCGGCAAACTGGTTAATGTGGCCTGGACCAATCAGGGCGCTATCGACCTGGAGGAGCTGCCACAGCGCCAACTGGAAGCGCGCCTGAACGGAGAGCACCTGGAAATTGCCTGCGTCGACAAATTCCCCAAGATGACCAACTACGTAGTGCCCACGGGCGTGCGCATCGCCCACACCGCGCGCGTGCGCCTCGGCGCCTATCTCGGCGAGGGCACTACCATCATGCACGAGGGCTTCGTCAACTTTAACGCGGGCACCGAGGGCCCAGGGATGATCGAGGGCCGTATCTCTGCGGGCGTATTTGTCGGCGCTGGTTCCGATCTGGGTGGCAGCAGCTCCACCATGGGCACGCTCTCTGGTGGCGGAAACATAGTGATTTCCGTGGGCGATAACTGCTTGCTGGGTGCCAACGCCGGTATTGGTATTCCCCTGGGGGATCGTTGCACCGTGGAAGCGGGCCTCTATATCACCGCCGGAACTAAGGTAGCCCTTCTAGATGACAGCGGCAAACTGGTCGAATACATCAAAGCGCGCGAATTGGCCGGAAAATCCGACCTGCTGTTCCGCAGAAACTCCACCAATGGCGCCGTTGAATGCCTAACGAATAAGAGCGCCATTGAGTTGAATGCAGCACTGCACAGCAATTAAAAGCTGACCCTGCGGGGCCCCGGCCCCGCCCGCTCTCCATTTGCATAAATTCTAATAACAGCGCACCTCATCAACTAAAAGGATTATTCCGTGACCCCCACACTGCAACTGGCCTTTGACCTTATCCGCCGTCGCTCCGTAACCCCCGAAGATGCAGGCTGTATGGATCAGATGATTGAGCGACTGGAAAAAGTTGGGTTCAAGGTGACAAAGCTGCGACGTGGCGATACCGATAATTTTTGGGCGGTGCGCAACGGGCAAAGCAAAGGCCCTCTGCTTGCCTTTGCCGGTCACACGGATGTCGTGCCGAGCGGGCCGGAGGAAAACTGGAGCAGCCCGCCCTTCGAGCCACAAATCCGCGATGGCTTTTTGTATGGTCGCGGTGCGGCCGACATGAAGGGTTCACTGGCAGCAATGGTGGTGGCCTGCGAGGAGTTTATCCACCAGCACCCCGATCACAGCGGTCGCATCGCCTTTTTGATCACCAGCGACGAGGAGGGGCCGGCAATCAATGGCACAGTCAAAGTCGTTGAGTGGCTCGAGGAGAAGGGAGAAAAAATAGACTGCTGTATTGTCGGTGAACCCTCCAGCAGCGAGCGCGTCGGCGATATTATTAAAAACGGAAGACGCGGCTCATTGGGCCTTGAGTTAAAAGTCTTCGGTGTTCAGGGACATGTGGCCTATCCACATCTGGCGGAAAACCCAATTCACAATTTGGCCCCAGCACTCGCTGAACTGGCAGCAGAAGAGTGGGATCAGGGCAACCAATTTTTCCCCGCCACCAGCTTCCAGGTTTCCAACATCAACGGAGGTACAGGAGCAACCAATGTGATTCCCGGTGAGGTGGATCTGCTCTGTAACTGGCGCTTTTCTACGGAATCCACCGCCGAAGAATTGGAAACCCGTGCCCGAGCAATCCTGGATAAGCACAAACTGAAATATGAAGCGAACTTTAATTTGTCCGGGCACCCCTTCCTCACTGCCGAGGGCCCACTGGTCCGCGCTGTAGAGCAAGCAATCCAAAAAATCACAGGAAAGGAAACAGAATTATCGACTGCCGGGGGCACTTCCGATGGCCGCTTTATCGCTCCAACAGGAGCGCAAGTAGTGGAACTGGGGCCGGTCAATGCCACTATTCACAAAGTTGATGAGAGAGTCAAAGCCGACGATTTGGATATCCTTAAGGATATCTATCGGGAAGTACTTAGGGGGCTTCTAACCTGAGCTTACTGCCCCGGACGATAATTATTTATTAATTGCACGGATTATCCCACTAAATACACAGATCGGCTTATTCGCCTCCTAACCAACTGCCTCTGCGGTATGCTCCTTCCGATAACAAAATGGAGGAGCCCGCAGATCATGAACAGACTATTGAAAATAGCCGCGGCGATATTAATCGCCAGTCCTGCCCTCGCTGAAGAGCAACCCACTAATTTCAGCTATGAGGATGTATTCAATCTCGAGTATGCCAGCGATCCTCAGTTCAGCAACGACGGAAAGAGTATTTACTACGTCCGCAACTCCATGAACAAAATGGCGGACAACAAGCGGGCAAACCTGTGGCGCATCAGTGCCGACGGCAAGGACCACCGTCCACTGACCTCAGGAGATTACTCGGATTATTCGCCGCGCCTATCCCCGGACGGTAAAACAATTGCCTTTATCAGTTCCCGCAGTGGCAGCCCCCAGATACACTTATTGTGGCTCGATAACGGCCAAAATCTGCAGATCTCCCACCTGCCAAAATCCCCTTCCAATATTCAGTGGTCACGGGACGGCAAACAAATTGCCTTCACCATGTTTGTGCCCGAGAGCAAACCGTTCCCGGTTGAACTACCCGGTGCCCCCGAGGGCGCAGAGTGGGCAAAACCACCTCAGTTTATCGACCGCAGTATTTATCGTGCGGACGGCATGGGTTATCTCAAGCAGGGGCACACCCAGGTATTTGTCATCCCCCGTGAGGGCGGCACGCCGCGTCAGCTTACCAGCGGTGAGTTCGATCACGGCAGTAGTCTCGCCTGGAGTAAAAACAACGACGCTATTTACTTTTCTGCAAACCGCCACCCCGATCACGAGATCGAATTGATGAACTCTGAAATTTATAGAGTAAATCTCAAGGATGGCAAAATCGAGCAGATCACCGAAAGATTCGGGCCCGATCATCATCCGCAGATTTCCCCCGATGGTAAAAAGCTTGCCTACCTGGGATTCGAGGATCAGCGGCTCGGGTACCAACAACACAGCCTGCGCATCATCGATCTCGACAGCGGCGAGTCTCGCAAAGTCCAAACCGCTAAAGACCGCAGTATCTCCAGCTTCAACTGGCTAGGCGACAGTAAACGTATCGCTTATAGCTACGACGATCAGGGCTCCACAAAAATTGCCATTAAAAAAATTGGTGGCAGCGACACTGTAGTCGCCAGTGATGCTGGCGGTCTATCGCTGGGGCGACCCTACTCGGGCACTCACTTTGCCACATCCAAACGCGGAGCTATTGCTTACACGCAAACCAATCCGCAGCATCCGGCAGAGCTGGCTTTAGCCCACAACGGCAAAGTAAAAGCGCTGACCAGCCTCAATAACGATGTGGTGCCGCTGCGCAATATGGCCCACGTGGAGAAGATCCATTACAAGTCCAGCTTCGATGGGCGCGATATACAGGGCTGGGTCGCCTACCCGCCCAACTTCGACCCGAAGAAAAAATATCCCCTGCTGTTGGAAATTCACGGCGGACCCTTCTCTAACTATGGCCCCCGGTTTGCCGCCGAGGTGCAACTTTTTGCTGCCGCCGGCTATGTAGTTCTCTACACAAACCCACGGGGCTCTACCAGCTACGGGCATGAATTTGCCAACCTGATTCACCACAATTACCCGAGCCAGGATTACGACGATTTAATAGCCGGCGTCGATGCAGTAATTGATCAGGGTTATATCGATGAGGAGCAATTATTCGTTACCGGCGGCAGCGGCGGCGGCACCCTAACAGCCTGGATTATCGGCAAAACCGATCGATTCCGCGCGGCAGTAGTTGCCAAACCGGTAATCAACTGGGAGAGCTTCGTCTTGACTGCTGACTACTCGAGGTTCTTTACCAAATACTGGTTCTCAGGTATGCCCTGGGAAAAACCGGAGGAATATCGCCGCCGCTCTCCCCTCACTTATGTGGGCAATGTCACTACGCCCACTATGCTGCTTACCGGAGAGGAGGATTACCGCACACCGATGTCCGAAACAGAGCAGTTTTACCAGGCACTGAAGTTAAACGATGTGGAAGCTGCAATGGTACGAATTCCAGGCGCCTCTCACAGTATTGCCGCGAGGCCCAGCCAGATGGTTGCAAAAGTGGCTTCTATTTTGTACTGGTTTGATCAGCATAAGCCTGAGCGGGAGAGTCAGGATTTGGTTATAAATTAACTTTACTTTTAAGCCTTTTTAGGTTAGGGCGACATTTCGGAGCCCGCCCTAACCATTTGCATCCATAACCTTAACGCGCATAATTACAAGCTTTTGACACAAGGACTATATATGCGCAGGCTTCTATTATTTTTCACTTTTCTGTGGCCACTTTTCGCATTTAGCACCGAAGTACCCTTATCCGACCTAGTACGCCATATAGAAATTGAGGAGGTGAAAATATCTCCAGAGGGCACCCATCTAGCCATAAGAAAAAACCATAATGGCGAGAGAGTCTTACTTTTTATATCCCTCAAAGACCGAAAAATCACCGGAGGCCTTCGATTCAAAGGTAAGGATGAAGTTGGTGACTTTTATTGGGCCAATAATGAAAGAGTTGTAGCAAAAGTCGTATCACGAAAAGCCGCTTTGGAGATGCCTATTTATTACGGCACTCTATTCGCTGTAAATGTAGATGGCTCCAAGAAGAAAAACATCTTTGGATACCTAGCAAGTGAAACTCAAACTGGAACCCGTTTAAAAAGAGCCAAAGCAACCTATGCACATGCCACAATTATTGATCTCCTTCCCGAAGACAAAAGTGAAATTTTGCTTTCCACATATCCATGGTCCAATAATTGGGAAACAACAGGGGAAATTCTCAAGGTAAACATTTATAACGGCGTTAAAACCAGAATAACAGGGCTGCCGCAGGTTGGCCGGGCTCACACCGATGATCATGGCAATGTAGTCTTCGCAACTGGCAGTAATCGAAAAGGAGATTATGAAATATACGAAAAATCAAAAAAAGGATGGAAGAAAGTAGAGAATTCTCTCCTAGCTCACGGCTGGCCAAAAGGGGGAGACTTAGATACTGGTGAATTCTATTTTGAGATAGATCGCCCTAACAGTACTGAGCAACTAGTTAAATTTAACAAAAAAACAAACACAATAACCCCGATATTTTCCCACGAAATCTCCGATATTAGCGGAATAATTTACCACCCCACAAATGACAACCCCATCGGAGTCTATCTACACCCTGATTTTCCTGAAGAGTACTTTTTTGATGAAGGCAATGGATTTGCAGCTTATTTTCGAGGCTTAAAGAAAGCTTTTGAAGGCTACAGAATCAACTTTACAAGCTTTACCGATGACGGCTCTCTAGGAATATTAAGAGTATATGGAGACCGGCTCCCAGGGGATTATTTCTTAGCAAATTTGAAGACTAAGAAAGTAGATTTTCTATTATCATCATCAGAATGGCTTGCCCCTGAAACTCTAAACTCAATGCAAGCGGACTCATTTGTCACCACGGACAACATGAGAATAGGCACCTATCTGACTTTCCCCAAAGGACAAACTAAAAATCTGCCTATGGTAGTAGTACCACATGGAGGCCCCCATGCCCGTGACTACTGGGGATATGACCAAGAAGCACAAATACTTTCCCAAAATGGCTACTTGGTTCTCCAGGTAAACTTTCGTGGCTCAACAGGATACGGCGACCACTTTTACACTGCCGGAGAGCAAGAGTGGGGAGGAAAAATTCAAAAGGATATAGCCGACGCCGTTCATTGGGCAGTAGAAAAAGGCTATGCAGATCCAAGAAAAGTTTGTATTTACGGTGCCAGCTTTGGGGGCTACTCTGCCCTAATGAACCCGATCAGATATCAAGACCTGTATAAATGTGCGGTTGGCTATGTGGGTGTTTATGACTTGGAGATGATGTACAAGAAAGGGGATATCAAACGTCGTGATAGAGGGTTAGCCTACCTTAATAGGGAACTGAGTAAAGATAAGAACTTCTTAAAGGAAAACTCCCCAATCCACAACACCGATAAACTCAATATTCCCTTATTTATTATTCACGGTGAGAAAGATGAGCGAGTGCCCGTTGAGCATGCCGAGGAGCTACTGGAAAAACTAGAGAAAGAAGGGAAACCAGCAAAAAGCCTTATTGTTGCCAATGAAGGGCACGGGTTTTATAGCGAAGAAAACAACATGAAGCTTTATACCGAACTGCTAGCTTTTCTTGATAAGCACATCGGTATTGGGTCAGTAGAAAAACAGCCGGCTGTGAACTAGTAATAAGCTAATACCACCCCAGACTTTCCAGCACCCGTTGAGCTATCAACTGGTGCTTTCCCTTTTAGTGGAGCTGTCCTGAAGCCTGGGAGGGCTCCTCGACGGAATTCACAGGCTCATCTAATCCATGTGACAGCACAAAATAATAAATCACCTGCAGCTGCCCATGGATTTCGGTCATCAGGTCGAAGTTATACTCCCCCCTTTCCCCTGGGCCCACTTGTACAGACGCAATATGTGAGGGCTCAATAAAGAATTCCGCTACCGGGCGTTTGCCGCGCATCACCTGTACTAGCAGTGTGCGGGTGTCTTCCTCAGCAAAACGCCAGTAATAGTCATCATCATCATAAACGACGCTCTCCGGGGTACCGGCCCGGAGAATGCAATTGGGGTGTTCAGTCAGCCAAGGCCAGAATTCTTTAAAGGGGATCGTCAGCGGCATAAGTAACTAGTCATCCAACTCGACGACACTGGCGGCACCGCCATCAAGGTTAAACTCGTCAGCTATCTGTTTGCACCAGAGGTTGAGGCGTTCGGCAGTCAGCTCTTCCTGCTGGTCTTCATCGATAGCGAGGCCCATAAATTTGCCTTCGCCTTCAATTTCCGCCTTGGAAGCCTCGAATTCATAGCCCTCTGTTGACCACAAGCCAACAATGGCCGCTCCTCGACCGGCAATCACATCATGTAGCATGCCCATCGCATCCAGGAAGTAATCGCCGTAACCGAACTGATCGCCCAGGCCAAACAGGGCCACCGTCTTGCCACTGAAGTCTATTTCCTGCACATCCTCCCAGAACTCTTCCCAGTCGGATTGAATCTGACCGAAGTCCCAGGTAGGAATACCGAAAATCAGCTGCTCGTAGTTGGCAATCTCCAATTGGGTAACATCGGCAATATCAAACAGGTCTACCCGCTCCTCTCCCATGCGGGCGCGGATGCGCAGGGCTATAGATTCGGTATTGCCTTCGTCGCTGCCATAAAACAAGCCGATTTTGCTCACAGTCATTCCTCTTCGCCCAAACCGGGCCACACTAGATACTTATTGGCGGGGCGGCGTATTCTCCCAGCAATGGCGGGGCACGGCAAGCTGACCAAGGTTGTGTCTCGGCACAAAAAAGCCCCCATAATTGTGGGGGCAAAGGGTTATGAACCGACCGGGCCTCTGGGGAAGGGTGCGCCCGGCGGATCGCACAAGGAGTCTGCGGTTTGGGGAAGATCAGCTTTCTGTGGTGCGGCGCTCAAGGCGTTCCTCACGCCACTTTACACGGCGCTCTTTGCGCTGCTCTTTCAACTCTTCAAATTTGGCTTTCTGCTCATCGGTGAGGATCGCTTCGAACTGCTGGCGCATTTGGAAGTGGTTTTGCATTTTTTGAACCTGCAACTTACCCAATTCTGCCCCGAGCTGGTCCAGGGTGGCCTGGTCTGCACCGCTCTCCAGGGCGGTATAAATCTCCTTACGCAGCTCTTGTAACTGCTGGCGCTGAGCATTCCTGCTTTCACTGTTGCTATCTCTGTTAGCCTTTAACTGGGCTTTCTGGCCCTCGGTTAGCTCCAGCTTGCGCGCCATATGCTCAAATCCGCGCTTGTGATGGCCCCCCTCTGCGCCAAACGCCATAGTAGCTGCAGGGGCCGCCATCACGCCGGCCAGAGCCAGACTACTCAGCATCAGTTTCCAGTTTTTCATCACTCCGTCCTCACGTTTGTATTCAGTGATTTCATAGTAAGTCGGGCCTGTGTAAACAGGGGCAAACTGCGGTAAACATTTGTTAAGAACGGTAAAAAGCCGGATAAGCGGCGATAACTAGCGCCAGTGCTTTGCATATAATGGCTCCACAGCAATTGAGAGAACGCCATGAGCCGCATCCTTCTTATCGACGACGACACAGAATTAACCGATCTGCTGAGTGAATACCTTACCGGGGAGGGCTTCGATGTAACCGCCGCCAATGATGGCGGCCGCGGACTGGAATTGGCCCAGAGTCAGCACTTTGATGCGCTGGTATTAGACGTGATGCTGCCGGTGCACAACGGTTTTGACGTATTGCGCAAACTACGGGAAGAGGCTTCACCTACCAGCCGCTCCCTGCCGGTTATTATGCTTACCGCCAAGGGTGATACCGTGGATAGAATCGTGGGCCTGGAGATGGGCGCCGATGACTATCTACCAAAGCCCTGTAATCCCCGCGAGTTGGCGGCGCGCCTGCGAGCTATCCTGCGTCGCGGTCGGGTCGAAGTAGAGGACAATGACGACAGCCTCAACAGCGGTCAATTGCGCCTGCTACCAGCCGAGCATCAGGCCTATTGGGGCGACCAGGCCCTGTCCCTGACCGGCGCCGAATTTTCCGTACTCAAGGTGCTGGTCCAAAGCGCCGGGGATGTAGTGAGTAAAGAGGTGCTCACCGAGAGTGCCCTGGGGCGCAAGCTGATGCCCTACGACCGCTCCATCGATGTGCACGTCAGCAACATTCGCAAGAAACTCGCGGATAAAGGCGCCAGCCGCGACCTGATCATCAATATCCGCGGCGCCGGTTACATGCTCACCCAGGCCAAGCAGTAGGTAGTATCAAAATGCGCAGCCTCTTCTGGAAAATGTTTTTTGGCGCATGGATCACCGCCATGGTGATGGTGGTTGCCGCCATTTACATTACCCACTTTGGCGAGTTTGGCGACCCCCGCCAGGAGGAGCGCTGGGAAGGCCCCGCACTGTTTCGAGAGGTGATGCGCAACATGCGTATCGCCCGCCGCCACGGACCCGAGCAATTTCAGCACTGGCTGGAGCGCGCGCCCAAGAAAGTCAAACGGCGAGTCTACGCGGTGGACAGCGAGGGCAATGACTTGTTGGGGCGGCCGGTGCCGCAGAGTATGGCACCGCTGATTAACAGCCTCGATTACCGCAATCGCGAGGCCCATATGCTGGTGGACAACAAACCCACCGTCGGCTTTTTCCTGCCACTACGCACTGGTGACCCACTGCGCATCGCCCTAGTTGCCGGAGATAGCAAAGAGGGACTATTGCTGCGATTCCTGTGGCGCAACTTCTGGCCTATGTTGCTGCTCTCCATGATCGCCTCCGGTATCGCCTGCTATTGGCTGGCCACCTACCTGAGCCGCCCCTTGGAACAGCTGCGCGCCGCCACCAAGCGGGTTGCCGCCGGTGAATTGGATTACCGGGTCGCTCCCAGCCTACACAGCCGCAACGATGAACTGACCGACCTGGCGCTGGACTTCGATTCCATGACCGCTCAGCTACAGGAGTCCATGTCAGAGCAGCGTCGCCTGATCAAAGACGTCTCCCACGAGTTGCGCTCCCCCCTGGCGCGACTGCAAGTGGCCCTGGCCATCGCCCGCCAGAAGCAGGTGGCGGGGCTCGATACTGAGCTCGATAAGATCGGCAAAGCGGCGGACTATCTCGAAGACATTATTGCCGACGTTCTCTCCCTGCCGGTCAGCAATCAAGAGCAGCGCCCACTGGATGATGTAGTCGAACTCAACAGCCTCCTCTCAGCCCTAATTGACGACCTGCATATCGAAGCGGCGGAAAAACACCTCGGCTTTGACATGAGTGCCAGTGGCGAAGAGCTTCTAGTCGCTACTCGCGGCAGCTCCCTGACCGCAGCACTGGAAAATATCCTGCGCAACGCCATCAAATACAGCCCCAGCCATGGACTGGTGCGAGTACTGGTACAGGAGTCCGCCGACAGCTGCAACATTTCCGTGATCGACTCTGGCTCCGGGGTGGACGAAACCGATCTGGAGGCGATATTCCGCCCCTTCTACCGCACAGACAGCGCCCGTTCCCGCGAGAGTGGCGGCTTTGGCCTGGGGCTGGCTATCGCGCAGCGCACGATACTGCATCACGGTGGCAGCATTACTGCGCGTAACTATGCCGGTGCCGGCCTCTGCGTCGAAATCAAGCTGCCGCTTATCCATCTCAGCGACGATTAAACCGCAGAGAAACTGCTATAACCTTGACTGGCGCCGGCAATTCGCCGGCGGTCGGGGTTTTTGGCCCCGAAATTTGCAAAGGGCCCCGCTATGCGCTGGATACTCTATATCCTGGTATTCCTGATACTGCTGTTCCTGGCCGGCTATCTGTTTCCCCGCGAAGTCTCGCTGGAGCGCAGTGTCTATATCGACAGACCGCCCCAGGACGTATTCCCCTACGTCAATAACTATCGTAAGTTCAACAGCTGGTCTCCCTGGAGACATATCGACCCCGCCATGGAGTACCAATACAGCGGTCCAGAGACGGGGGTCGGCGCAACCATGAGCTGGCGCGGGGAAAACTCCAACGAGGGCGGAGGAACCCAGACCATCACCACCAGCACACCAAACTCCATAGTGCTCAACAAACTGAATTTTGGCGATGGCAGTGAAGCCACAGCCGAGTTCAAGTTGCTCCCTAAAAACGGCGGCACCCAGGTTGTCTGGAGCTTTAACACCGATACAGGAGGTGGCCCCAGGGAGCGCTGGATGGGATTGGCCATAAAGAAAATGGTGGGCGAGTCCTATGAGCAGGGACTGGCAAAACTCAAACAGCTGATGGAATCCAGCGCCAAGACTGGGGGAGCCGAGGAAGGGGGAAATAGCGACACCAGTAATTCGGTATCCGATATCCCCTCCGATGTGGACGATGCCATGGGCGGAGGCCCCCAGGGGGTGCAATCAGAGATGCAGAACCAGCAGCAGGAAGAGGCCGGGGAAACTCCAGAAAATGAAGATCAAAAGGAGCAGCAAAAGGAAAATCAGCCATAGGCCGAAACTTTTACCCAGCTACAAAAAAAGCCCGCTCGAGGCGGGCTTTTTCTATAAAGAACGCTAAAAAATCTCAGGACTTATTGCGCCGCTGCGCCGGTACCGGAGACTTGCGCAACTTGCGTCGCTGGCGTTCCAGGGTCTGCTTTTCCCCCTGGGTCAGCGGGCGCTGCCCCAGCTTGGGCAGGCCGGCGGTGATACACAGATCGTCGATTTCCCTGGGCTCCATCTCAATCCATTGGCCCACGCGCACATGGGAGGGAATAAATACACTGCCGTAGCGCACCCGCTTTAGACGGCTCACGCGAACGCCCTGGGACTCCCACAGACGACGTACCTCGCGGTTGCGCCCCTCCATCACCACACAGTAAAACCAGCGATTTTTGCCCTCACCGCCACTCTCGACGATATCGGTAAAGCGCGCGGAGCCGTCGTCCAGTAGCACGCCTTTCAGCAAACGTCGCTTCATCTCCTCGTCCACATCCCCCTGGATGCGTACAAGGTATTCGCGATCGATCACCGACGACGGGTGCATCAATTTGTTGGCCAGCTCGCCGCTATTGGTAAACAGCAGCAGGCCACTGGTGTTGAAATCCAAGCGGCCCACAGAAATCCAGCGACCGGTTTTCAGTCGGGGCAGACGATCGTAAACCGTGGGGCGCCCCTCTGGGTCGTGGCGTGAACAAATCTCTCCGACTGGCTTGTTGTACAGAATTACCCGGCAGCGGTTTTCCGCACTGGAGGGCAACCCCTGGCCATCAAATTCGATATGATCTTCACCGGTAACCCGCTCGCCGAGTTCCGCTACTTTTCCGTTGACCGTCACGCGACCCGCATCGATCGCGCGCTCCATTTCGCGCCGCGACCCGAGGCCGCTGCGCGCTAATACTTTTTGCAATTTTTCGCCTGCTGGCGAGGTGCCATCACTCATGGGGTGGTGTTTTCCGCTTGCACTACATCTTGGGAATCTTCATCGACATCGCTGCTTCCCCGCTCCTCTTGATCGGTGGCAGCCTCAGTATCGATATCACCAAACAGGCTGCTCTTTGGCAGTGTTGCCGCAATAGGGGCTTGTGGCTCCCCGTATTCGACGCCCTGTTCAATTTCGCTTTCATGTTCTTCTTTAGGGGTTGGTTCCTCCTCGGTGGCACTCAAAGGCTCAGAAACCTCTGGGCTCTCAGGCTGTGCCTGCACCAACTCCCACTCATCTTCCGGCGCCTCTTCCCTGATCTCTTCTTGCACCGCTTCGGGCAACTCAGCGACCGCCGACTCTTCGCTTTCAGCAGTTTCTGCCTCTTTCTCAGGCCGCTCTGCATCGCCCCCTACTTGAATATCGGCCTCCGCTGCGATTTCCTCAAGCGCTGCCACGACTCGGGCATCCTCCGCTGCATCGACATCCTCTTGAAATTCATCAGACCCTTGGAGCCCTTCATCTTCGATTGCGCCGGACTCTTCTTCCGTTTCCTCTCTCATCCCGCCGTCCTCCGGAAGCTCTTCGCTCCCCTCGGCGGCGAGTGCGGCAGCGATTTCCTCGGGGGGGAGCCCCTCTGATTCGAGAATCTTATTCAAACTCTCGATATCGCGGATCTCAGCCAGAGTGGGCAGATCATCCAGAGAGGACAAATTGAAATAATCGAGAAAATCCCTGGTGGTTGCGTAGAGTGAGGGTTTGCCAGGCACATCGCGGTGGCCAACCACCTTGATCCAACCTCTATCCAACAGTGTCCTCACAATCTGGGAGCTGACCGCAACCCCTCGGATTTCCTCAATATCACCACGGGTGACCGGTTGGCGATAGGCGATAATCGCCAGTGTCTCCAGAGTGGCGCGAGAATACCTCTGAGCTTTCTCTTCCCATAAACGGTTCACCCAGGGAGCCAGATCTTCCGGCACCTGAAAGCGCCAGCCGCTGGCCACTTTTTTCAGCTCAAAGCCGCGCCCGGCACAACTTTCAGCAATCTCACCGAGCAGATCCCGCAGGGTTGTGGCGGAGGGGCGCTCCTCCTCATCCATCAGGGACAACAACTTTTCCTCACTGAGGGGCTGTGCCGAGGCTAACAGGGCACCCTCCAGGATTCTGCGCAGTAACTCCGGAGCGATTGTCATTTTATTGTTTCCAACTCTTCTTCTCTGGGCTCCACCTGCCCCGCAGTGAGCGGCTCTTTATCGGTCAAATCACCGTCGACCAAATCGCCATCGGTTAAATCACGGTTCAGAGTGCCCTCATCACCGGATAAAAGAGGTACCTCCTCCAATTTTCCAGTATCGAAGTCACGCTCACTTTCGTTGAACTCATCATCGCCAGCTTCGTGATTGTGGCTGGCTGCGCGCACATGAATGGGACCAAAGGCCTCATTTTGCACCAGCTCCACCAAAGACTCCTTAACCAGTTCCATCACGGCGAGGAAAGTCACCACTACACCGAGGCGCCCCTCTTCCGCAGTGAATAGGCTCACAAAGGGCACAAACTGCCCGTGGCGAATCTGGTCGAGTACCTGGGTCATACGTTCGCGAGTGGAGAGCCTTTCCCGCTCTACCTGGTGACTCTCAAACATGTCGGCGCGGCGCAAGACATCCGCCAGTGCCACCAACACTTCCTTGAGATCCACCTCTGGGTCGGGCCGGGTGATATTGCGATCCGGCCCCTCGGCACTGGCCTGATGGATATCGCGGCCCATGCGCGGGATCTCATCCAGATCCTCAGCGGCAGTTTTGAAGCGCTCATATTCCTGCAGGCGACGAATCAGTGCAGCGCGCGGGTCCTCGCCCTCCTCCTCTTCAGCTGCCGGTGGACGCGGCAACAGCATGCGCGACTTGATCTCGGCAAGCATTGCCGCCATCACCAGATACTCCGCCGCCAGCTCAAAACGCATCGACGTCATCATCTCCACATAGGCCATATATTGGCGGGTGATGTCGGAGACGTTAATTTCCAGAATATCCAGATTCTGGCGGCGGATCAGATATAGCAGCAGATCCAGAGGGCCCTCGAAGGCCTCCAGGATAACTTCCAGTGCATCCGGTGGAATAAAAAGATCCGGTGGAAGGTCGGTAAAGGCTTCCCCCAATACGAGCGCGAGAGGGCCCTTGCCCTCCTCACTCTCGTGGGTATTCGGGCTTTCCGAGGGGAGATCAGCAGACGCGTCGGTTTCGGCAGCCGCAACATCGGCGAGTACCTGCTCCTCCACCTCGGCTAGTAGTTCTTCACTGGACACCCTGCCCCACCCTCAAAATCGCAAACGGCCGATTATACACCAGCGCGGCGCCAATCAGCCCAGTATTTCATCTATGGCACCGCAGCCCTGACGAATCAGCTGAGGCTCATCGCCAGTAAGGTCGATCACCGTGGTCGCTTCCAACCCACAAAAACCACCGTCGATCACCAGTTCCACCTGATGCTCGAGGGTGTCGCGAATATCATAGGGGTCAGTCAATGGCTGTTCGTCGCCCGGCATAATCAGACTGCAGCTCATCAGCGGTTCACCTACCGCCTCAATAAGTGCCAGGGCGATGGGGTTATCGGGTACACGGATGCCGATTGTTTTACGCTTGGGGTGGATCAGGCGGCGCGGCACCTCGGCGGTAGCCGGCATGATAAAGGTATAGGAACCCGGAGTATGGTTTTTCAGCAGGCGGAACATCTGATTATCCACCTTGGCATAAGTGGCCAACTCGGAAAGATCACGACACATCAGGGTAAAGTTGTGATTTTTATCCAACTGGCGCAGGACGCGAATACGTTCAACCGCCAGTTTTTCCCCAAGCCGACAGCCAATTGCGTAGGCGGAATCGGTGGGATAAACAATCACTCCGCCACTGGTTACTATATCCGCAGCCTGACCGATCAGGCGCCCTTGAGGATTGTCCGGATGAATTTGAAAGAACTGCGCCACAAAGCCCCCAAGCTTTAATCAATTGAAACCTCTTGCGACGGGCTCAGATACCCGCCGGGGATTTGGAGTCGACCAATATCCACTCCCCCATCTCACGCGGCATGGAACGCCACACCACTAGGCAGATATCGCTTCCCCCGGTCGATCCCGGTGCAGAGTGTGCCACAGATTCCACACGGGCTCGACGTCTTCGGGCAAACGCACACAGCCGAGCTCTCTCCAGGGCTGCTCCGGTTGGTGAAAGTCACTCCCCAAAGAGCTGTGCATTGGGGCAGCGTTGGAATCGCCAACAGACAGCGCCATCAAACTGCGCAGTTCCCTGGTCTGGGTGGGATTCTGCCGGCCACAGAGCAGCTCCACAGCATTGCCGCCACTGTGGTGATACTCAGTTAGGAGGCGCAGCAATTGGGTGCGTGTTAGGCCGTACTTGAGCGGGTGTGCCAGCACGGCTGTGCCACCAGCAGACTGAATGGTTTCTACAGTCTCCCGCAATTGTGGCCACTCCACGCGCACATCGCCGATCTTGCCGGCACCCAAATAACGTTTGAACGCCCGCGCAGTGTCCTCAACGTGCCCGGCTTCCACCAGCCAGCGGGCAAAATGCGGCCGCCCCAGCACGGAATCTCCAGCAATAGCTCGCCCCCCCTTTAAGGCTCCCTCGAAACCCCGCTTATGTAAGCGTTCGGCAATCCGCTCGGCGCGCTCCTCGCGCAACTCCTCACGCAGAGCGATTGCCTCTCGCAAGCGTGCAGATGCCGGGTCAATATTGAGCCCAACAATATGGACAGAGCGTCGCCCCCAAAGACTGGAGAATTCGATCCCCGTCGCCACAGTGATGCCTAACTGGTCACCTGCAGCCTGTGCCTCAGCTACACCACCCACCGTATCGTGGTCGGTGAGTGCCATCAGAGTCACACCCTGGGATTTCGCCCTCGACACCAGCTCAGTAGGACTTAAAATACCGTCGGAAGCGGTACTGTGACAGTGGAGGTCTACAAGGTCTGTATTTAGATCTTCTGGCAGGAAACTCAACAGCAGGCTCTCACTCTCTCTGGGGGTTAAAAGTCGCAGTATCTATTATTTGGAACGATAACCCGGTGAGGCTGTCATAGCCGCAACCGGTGTTTTCAAGGATAGGGCCCGGACCATAGGTCACCCTTGGCGGCCACGAGGAACCGGAGTCTGACAGCAGTATTGTCAGTGGGGAAGAATTTTCCTGGAAGGCCATTGTAATGTGACTTCTCAACTAACTTCCCGCGGGCATTATCACCGGAATTGAGTATGAGCGAAACGAATTCGACATTGTCAAAAAGTGAAAACCCCAAGAAAGAAGGCCTTCTCAGCAATTTAGCCTTCAATGTCATTATTCCCACATTGATATTAACAAAGCTCTCTGGGGATCAATGGCTGGGCGCCACCTGGGCTATGGTAGTAGCTCTTGCATTTCCGTTGGGCTATGGATTGCGCGACCTTTTGCGCCTTGGCAAAGTCAATTTCTTTTCCGCCTTAGGCATCATCGGCATATTACTTACCGGTGGTATCAGCCTACTGGAGTTAGATCCACAATATATAGCCATTAAAGAAGCTGCTATTCCTGGCCTGCTAGGCATCGCGGTAATTGGCTCTACATATTCCCGCTGGCCTCTGGTAAAGACCCTTTTATATAACGATCAAATCCTTGATACGGCCAAAATTGCCAAGACATTGCAATCAAATGGCAATCAAGCAGCGTTCGACAGAACCCTTAAACAAACTTCCTGGATCGTTGCAGGCTCTTTCTTTTTTTCATCAACTCTCAATTACATTCTCGCCAAGACAATTGTGATAAGCCCTCCAGGGACCGAAGCCTACAATTCAGAAATTGGTGAGATGACCGCACTAGGCTACCTAGTTATCGCAATACCATCAGCCCTAATTCTGATGACTGCACTCTTCTTCCTGTTTTCCCGCATCGGCAAGCTAACCGGGCTGAAGCTGGAAGAAGTCATGGTCGCCCAATAACAAAAAACAAAAGTTTTCTAATCAACTAACAAGAGCAAAATTCACAATGTGGTACGCAATCATCAGTGAAGATGTTAGCGATAGTCTCCCTTTGCGCAAAAAAGCGCGCCCCGACCATTTAGCCCGACTCAACCGTCTCAAAGACGAGGGCCGCCTGCTGGTTGCAGGGCCGCACCCCGCCGTTGATAGCGAGGAACCCGGTGAGGCCGGCTTTAGCGGCAGCTTAGTGATTGCCGAATTTCCCTCGCTTGAGGAGGCTCAGGCCTGGGCCGACGGCGATCCCTATGTGGCTGCTGGAGTCTACGCCTCAGTTGCCGTTAAGCCATTCAAATTAGTTCTGCCCTAATAACAACAAGCACAAGCTGTATCGCAATGAAGAAATTACTGTGCGGCCTGATCGCCGCCACACTGCTCAACGCAGTTCCAGCAACTGCGGCCGCCGAAACCCGCTATATCACCGACCAGCTACATGTTCCCATGCGCGCCGGCAAAGGTAATGGGTTCCGCATTCTGCATCGCGGCCTGCCCAGCGGCACCCAGCTCAGCGTCCTCGAAGATGCCCCGCAAGAAGGTTGGACCCGCGTGCGCACCCAGGGCGGTACAGAGGGGTGGGTGAGGCGCCAATACCTGGTCTCCGAGCCAGTCGCGAAACTCAAGCTGGAAGAAGCGGTAGCAAACCTGGAGCGCTTCGAAAAAATGGAAGGCAACCTCGGTGGTGAAGTTCGCCGCCTGGAGGAAGAAAACGGCAAGCTGAGCAGCGCCCTGGAGTCCGCCCAGCAGCAGAGCCAGACGCTCGCAGCCGAGCTTAAAACCCTCAAGGCGTTATCGGCAGACGCCCTGGCACTCAATGAGCGCCACCAGAAGCTCCTGCACCAGCACGAATTGCTCAAGCAGGAGAAAACCATGGCAGAAGCAGAAATCCAGCGCTTATCCGGTAGTGAAAGCCACAAATGGTATATGTATGGCGCCCTATCCGTGCTGTTGGGCGCCCTGCTCGCGATGTTTGCCCCGCACCTTCGTCCTCGCAAACGCCACTCGGAGTGGGCGAACTGATTTCGCCCACTTTCTCCGAAATCGCATACTATTGAGCCCCGGGGAACCTAGTATCCCCGAGCCCCACATCCAACACAAAAGCGGCGGCGCCCATAGGCCGCTGTGAAACCTAAAGGACTAAGGATGATGCGTAAACTTTTTGCAATGCTACTCTGTGCAGCCCTTGCCCTCCCCGCACTGGCCAAAAATCCGCGCGTGGAGCTGAAAACCGACTTGGGCATTATTCAGATCGAGCTCTTCGCCAAAGAGGCTCCAGTCACCGTAAAAAACTTCCTCACCTATACCGATAGCGGCTTTTACGACGGAATCATCTTCCACCGGATAGTGCCTGGTTTTGTAGTGCAGGGCGGCGGTTTTACATTCGACTTCCAAAGGAAGGAAACTCAAGATCCCATCGTCAACGAATCCACCAACGGCCTGCAAAACCTGCGCGGTACGCTCTCCATGGCCAGGACCAATGACCCGGACAGCGCCACCTCACAGTTTTTTATCAACCTGGTCGACAACACCAGGCTCGACGCGCAAGAGGACAAGCCCGGCTACGCCGTTTTTGGTCGGGTAGTCGATGGGATGGATGTGGTGGAAAAAATGGTAGCGCAGCCTCGCGGTCTCTATCGACAGCACCCAAGCGCCCCCAACATGCCCATCCGCATCCTCGAGGCTAAACGTATTGACACCGGTGACAACGCCGTCGCCAACAACAGTAAGGGAGAATAAGCTGTGATCGCTCTCAGTGTTAATCTCAACAAAATCGCCCTGATCCGCAATTCCCGCGAAGGTAACTTTCCCGATGTTACCGCCCACGGCCGAATGTGCCTGGACGCAGGCGCCCAGGGGATCACCGTGCACCCGCGCCCGGATCAACGCCATATTCGCCCCCGTGACGTGCGCGAACTGGCCGCCCTCTGTCGCGATCGCCATGGTATTGAGTTCAATATTGAGGGCAATCCTTTTGCCGAGCACCAGGGGGACTACCCAGGCCTGATGTCACTCGCTCTGGAAACCCAGCCGGACCAGTGCACCCTGGTTCCCGACAGCAACGACCAACTGACCTCGGACCACGGCTTCAACCTCAAGCTGGACGGGCCGCGCTTAGTGCCCATAATCGCCAAGCTCAAGGACGCCGGCATCCGTGTCAGCCTGTTTATGGACCCGGATCTGGAGCAGATCAGCCTGGCCAAGGATGTGGGCGCTGACCGCATTGAGCTGTACACCGGCCCTTATGCGGAGGCAGCCGCCAAGCAGAGTGCAGAGCTAGAAGACATCTTCAACGCCCACTGTGCCGCCGCGGAGCACGCGCGCCAGCTGGGACTGGGGGTGAATGCGGGTCACGACCTGAACCTGGTCAACCTGCCCCGCTACCGCACCCTGCCGGGATTGCAGGAAGTCTCCATCGGCCACGCCCTCACCGTGGATGCCATCGGCATGGGCTTAGAAAATGCCGTTAAAGCCTACCTGAGCTGCCTCGCCGGCAACTAATGAAGACACTCAATATTATTGGTGCCGGGCGCCTGGGGAAAACGCTCGGGCGCCTGTGGCAACAGGCCGGAGTTTTTCAGGTTCAATCGATCCTTAATCGCAGTTTCGATAACGCAAAAGCAGCGGAAGATTTCATCGGCGCCGGGCGCGCAGTTCCCGCACTGAAATCCATGGAACCGGCGGACTTCTGGCTGATCGCCTGCGGCGATAGCGAAATTGCCGCAACAGCCGATCGCCTCGCTGACCACCTTGGCAAGCGCGAAGGCATTGTTGCCTTTCACTGCAGCGGCGCCCTCAGCTCCCAAGTGCTCGAAGTTCTGCGCCCCGCCTCCATCGCCAGCGCCCACCCGGTACACAGCTTTGCCGACCCGCTGCGTTCCCTCGATAGCTTCACTGGCAGCAGTGTTGCCCTAGAAGGCGACAGCTCTGCCACTGCAGCTTTAGAGGAAGCCTTCACTGCCATAGGCTGTAAGACCCTCACCATCGAAGCCCAACATAAGTCTCTATACCATGCGGGTTCGGTGATCGCGTGCAACTATCTCACCGTGTTGATCGACCTCAGCCTGCACAGCTTCGCCGCGGCGGGCATCGACCGCGACAGCGCCCTCAAGTTACTGGAGCCCATTGTCCTGCAGACTGCTCAGAACAATATGGCCCTGGGGCCGGAGACATCCCTCACCGGCCCGATCGCCCGGGGTGACCTGGAAACCGTAGCCAACCAGCTGAAAAACTTAACGTCGGTATCGCCAGAACTTGCGCACCACTATCGCCAACTGGGCCTCGCCTGTGTAGAGTTGGCGCGGCGCGGCCAGCTATCCGATGAAAGCGCGGCCAAATTGATCGAATTATTGAGTGAGCCAATGCGGTGAAAGACTCCTCTGAATACCTGAAAAAAAGAGCTTTTTTCGACAGCCTGCTAACTATTTACGGGCGCAAACCGGTACTCGAAGCACTGGAAGACCCAGACCTCCCGGTACACAAACTGCACTTGGCGAGCAGTAACCGGCGCGATCAACTGATCAGCCGCATGGAAGCCCTGGCCGAGGAGCGCCAGATAGAAACCGCCTTTTGGGATCGCAAAGGGCTCTCCCGCATCTCGAAAAATTCCCGCCAGGATCAGGGGGTGGCACTGGATCTCGCCCTACCCAACTACGGTAGTTATAAAGCCTTCCTACAAAATCACAGGAATGAGGTTAAAACCTACGAACTTTTGGCTCTGGACGGTATTACCAACCCACAGAATCTCGGCATGATTATCCGCTCTGCCTGTGCTGGCGGCGTGGACGGAATCATCCTGCCCAGGAAAGGCTGCGCACAAATAGATCCATTGGTTATCAAAGCCAGCACCGGTACCCTGTTTAAAACTCAGATACTCCGTTGCGAAACGCTGGCAGATGCACTGGCAGACTTTCGCGAGTCTGGCGCACGCATCTGTGGCCTGTCCTCCTACGCCTCAGTGACTCTGGCAGAGATTACCGGTAACAAGCCAACCATTTTTGTGTTGGGCAACGAAACTCACGGTGTCAGCGACGCCGTCGCCAAACAGTGCAATGAGTTAGTGCGTATCCCCATGCAAAACGGTGTGGAGAGCCTCAACGTGGCAGTTACCGCCGCATTGATCAGCTTTCGCCAACAATTCTAATCGGCCACCTGGGTAGCCTTGAATGGGGTAGCCTTGAATAAAGGTGCCCCGCAGATACTTCCCGCCAGCAAGATATCCACCCCATTCCCCTCATCGAAAGGCTACCCACAGATTCTGTGGATAACTCCGAGGATAACTATTCCCTCCCCGGCGCAAAGGCCCATGGTTGCGCCAGTGTGACAATCTGAGGAAAAAATGATCAGCTTTTGAAACGCTTAAAAAATCAACGAGTTACAGCGGATTACAAGAGATTGATCAGAGACGGACGAACCAAATAAGCGCCTCCGAGTGTGAGAGATCACAGCTGTGGAAAGTGGCACGCTTGGCGGGAGAAATAGGGAAATGGGGTGCCTTGCACCCCATTTAAGCCGCGGGATTAAACGCTTATTCCCACTCGATGGTGGCCGGTGGTTTGCTCGATACGTCGTAAGCTACGCGGGAGATATGCTCAATCTCATTGATTATGCGATTGGAGACTTTCTCAATCAGCTCGTAAGGCAGGTGCGCCCAACGGGCTGTCATAAAGTCCACGGTTTCCACTGCGCGCAGTGCCACCACATATTCGTAACGGCGACCATCACCCACCACACCAACCGATTTCACCGGCAGGAACACCACAAACGCCTGGCTGGTTTTGTGATACCAATCGGCCTTGTGTAACTCCTCGATAAAGATCGCATCTGCCTCGCGCAGGATATCGGCGTACTCTCTCTTTACTTCGCCGAGAATACGCACCCCCAGACCCGGTCCCGGGAAGGGGTGGCGGTAGACCATATCGTAGGGCAGGCCCAGCTCCAGGCCGATCTTGCGCACTTCATCCTTGAACAGTTCGCGCAGCGGTTCCACCAACTCGAACTGCATATCTTCCGGCAGGCCACCCACATTGTGGTGCGACTTAATCACATGGGCTTTGCCGGTTTTGGCGGCGGCGGATTCGATCACATCCGGATAGATAGTGCCCTGAGCCAGGAACTTAACATCCTGCAGCTTGGAAGCTTCGCGATCGAATATTTCAATAAAGGTATTGCCGATAATTTTGCGCTTGGCTTCAGGCTCATCCACACCCACCAGACGCGAGAGGAAGTCTTCTTCCGCATCGGCGCGAACAACCCGTACACCCATATTGTCGGCGAACATTTGCATTACCTGATCACCTTCGTTTTTGCGCAACAGGCCGTTGTCCACAAAAACACAGGTCAGCTGATCGCCAATCGCCTTGTGCAGCAGTGCCGCCACCACAGAGCTGTCGACACCACCTGAAAGACCCAGCAACACTTTGCCTTCACCTACCTGCTCGCGCACTTTGGCGATGGAATCCTCGATAATATTGGCCGGCGTCCAGAGTTTTTCACAGCCGCAGATATCGATAACAAAGTGTTCATAGATCCGCATGCCCTGCAGGGTGTGGGTAACTTCCGGGTGGAACTGCACACCGAAGAAATTCTTCTCGGCGGAGTACATACCGGCGATGGGGCAGGAATCGGTGGAAGCCATCAGCTCAAAGCCTTCCGGCATCTGCACAACCTTATCGCCATGGCTCATCCATACATCCAGCAGCGCTTCCCCTTCCTCGTTGAGGTGGTCTTTGATATCGCGCAGTAGATTGGAGCTGCCTTCGACTTTTACCTGGGCGTAGCCAAACTCGCGGATGTTACTGCCCTGTACGGCACCACCGAGTTGATGTGCCATGGTTTGCATGCCATAGCAGATGCCCAATACCGGCACGCCCAAATTGAAAACCGCTTCTGGCGCACGGGGAGAACCCTCTTCCGGTACGGACTCAGGCCCGCCAGCCAGAATAATACCTTTCGGGTTGTATTCGCGGATCTCTTCATCGCTCATATCGAAGGCGCGAATTTCAGAGAAAACACCCAGCTCGCGCACACGGCGGGCGATCAACTGGGTGTACTGGGACCCAAAGTCGAGGATCAGGATTCGGCTGGAGTGGATATCTTGGCTCATGATTGACTCATTAACAGAATAAATAACGGCAAACGGACCTGAAAGGTCCGTTTGCGGCTTGGTACTGAAAGTTGTTCACCGAGAGGCTTAGCGTCCGCCCACCGGGTAGTTGGGCGCCTCTTTGGTAATCTGCACATCGTGCACATGGGATTCACCCATGCCGGCGGAGGTTACCCGCACAAATTCCGGGCGAGTGCGCATGGTTTCGATATCCACACTGCCGGTATAGCCCATAGCAGAGCGCAGGCCGCCCAGCATCTGATGCACAATGGCAGACAGAGGACCTTTGTAAGGAACACGCCCTTCGATACCCTCTGGAACCAGTTTTTCTGCGCCCTTACTGGCATCCTGGAAGTAGCGATCAGAGGAACCCTGTGTGCGCGCCATAGCGCCGAGGGAGCCCATACCGCGATAGGATTTGTAAGTACGCCCCTGGTAAAGCTCCACCTCGCCCGGCGCCTCTTCGGTACCGGCAAACATGGAGCCCATCATTACAGAGGAAGCACCGGCAACAATTGCCTTGGAGATATCACCGGAGTAGCGGATACCGCCATCGGCGATCATGGGCACACCGGTACCTTCAAGCGCAGAGGAAACCTCGGCAATTGCAGTGACCTGGGGAACACCGATACCCGTTACGATTCGGGTGGTGCAAATAGAACCCGGGCCAATACCGACTTTCACCGCGTCCGCACCGGCTTCCACCAGTGCGCGCGCGGCATCGCCGGTTGCAATATTGCCGCCAATCACATCCACCTGGGGATGCATCTCTTTAATGCGACGCACACGATCAATCACGTTGCGGGAATGGCCGTGGGCGGTATCCACTACCAGTACATCGACACCGGCTTCTACTAATGCCGCCACGCGGTCATCGGTATCCGGGCTGGTACCTACTGAGGCACCAACACGCAGACGGCCATCGGAATCTTTACAGGAGTTTGGATACTGCTCAGCTTTGTTAAAGTCTTTTACAGTAATCAGACCACGCAGCTCGAAATTGTCGTTTACCACCAACACCTTTTCGATGCGGTGCTTGTGCAGCAATTCACGCACATGATCAGAAGAAGCATCTTCGTGGGCAGTTACCAGGCGCTCTTTTGGCGTCATCACACTGGCAACACTTACATCCAGGTCGGTAAGGAAGCGGACATCGCGACTGGTGACGATACCCACCAAATCTCCTCTATCCATCACCGGAACCCCGGAAATATTGTGATGGGTGGTCAGGGCGATCAATTCGCGAACGGTGGCATCCGACTCGATCGTGATCGGGTCTTTAACCACACCGGCTTCAAATTTTTTCACGGCGCGCACCGCAAGAGCCTGCTCTTCGATAGACATACTCTTGTGGATAATGCCGATACCACCTTCCTGAGCCAGGGCAATAGCCAGGCGCGATTCCGTCACTGAATCCATGGCGGCGGAGACAATGGGAATATTCAGGGTGATGTTACGGGACAGTTTGGTTTTAAGGCTGACATCCTTGGCAGTCACCTCGGAATAACCGGGCACAAGTAGGACGTCGTCGAAAGTGAGGGCTTCGCGCGCGATGCGCAGATTGGATTCAGACATTGTTGACACTCAAACCTCGAATAGGCGGGATTGGGTATCGGCGCGATTATACCTCTCAAGGAAAAAAGCGCAAATGACAATTTACAGAAAATCGAATTAAACGAGCAAAGCACTTTACCTAAAAGGGGGATGCTGCAATATTGCTCCGCCAGTTTTCACTTGAGAAGCACAGATGCAATCCAGCTCCGCAGCCCCCAACACCAAGCGTAGCGTCCTCTCGGTTAGCGACCTCAACCGGGAGGTGAAACAATTGCTGGAGGGCAGCGTACCCTTACTGTGGATCGGTGGGGAGATCTCCAATTTTACCGTGCCCAGCTCAGGCCACTGGTATTTTAGTTTGAAAGACGCCCGCGCCCAGGTGCGCTGTGCCATGTTCCGCGGACGCAACCGCAGTGTGGCCTTTCGCCCACAAAACGGCCGCGAAGTGCTGATCCGTGCACGGGTAAGCCTCTACGAGGGCCGCGGGGAATTCCAGCTGATCGTGGAGCATATGGAGGAGGCTGGCTTTGGCGCCCTGATGCGCCAACTGGAACAGCTCAAGGCCAAGCTTCAAGCCGAAGGGCTGTTCGATAGCGCCCGCAAACGCGCCCTGCCCTATTTACCCACCAATATCGGTATTATCACCTCCCCCACCGGCGCCGCTATCCGCGACATGATCCATGTGTTGGAGCGCCGCCACCCTGGAGCGCAAATTGAACTCTGGCCAGTGGCCGTACAGGGCCAGGGAGCTGCACTGCAAATCGCCGACGCTATCGAAAAGGCAGGGCGCAGCGGACGCCACGACTTGCTTATTGTGGGTCGCGGCGGCGGCTCTCTGGAGGATCTTTGGCCCTTTAATGAAGAAGTTGTGGCGAGGGCTTTAGCGGTTTGCCCTATCCCCACAATCTCCGCCGTAGGTCACGAGACCGACACGACGGTTTCTGACCTTGCCGCCGATGTGCGTGCACCCACCCCCTCTGCGGCTGCAGAAATTGCCAGCGCAAATGCCGCTGAGTTATTTCAACGCCTGGAAAACAGCAAGCTTCGATTATATCGGGCCATCCAGCACCAGGTGCGTCATTTACAACAGCAAGTTACGCTGAATCGAAATCGGCTGCGCCACCCCCGTGAGCAACTACAAAACCGCTCACAACGCCTCGACCACCTGGAGATGCGCCTATTAACAGCAGGGCAGCAGCAAATCCAGCTACGCCGCAGCCAATTGACATCGACCCTGCGGGCCTTCGCCCACTGCCAACCCCAGCGACAACTGCAGGAAAAAGGCGAGCAACTGAGGCAGGTACAAAATGCCTTAGAGCGAGCGGCGGAACGCCTTTTACTGCAAAAAACTGACAGGCTCAATCACCAGGCGCAGTTACTTCATCATGTAAGCCCCCTAGCAGTTTTACAGCGGGGATATGCCATCGCCAAAGATTCACAGGGACGCGCCTTGAAAGACAGCCGCGCACTGGAGATTAACCAGGAGATTGAAGTTCAACTGGCCCGCGGTCACTTCTCTGCCAAGGTGGAGAGCATCGACCACTAAAAAAAACCAGCGAATGGGCTATCGGGGCACGACACTATAATCCACCTGTAGAGAGCTTTTGGAGCTATCTATGAGGTGTCGCTATAAAGCTATCAGCCCCTATTGCTGGGTTTTAATATACCTTTTCGTACTAATTTTCGCGCTCGCCGGGTGCGCCCCAAAAGCACCCGAGAGCACTGAGAATGGAAGTGCAATCCAATCCACTGCCACTTCTGAAAGTAGCTCCAAGGCAGACACCCAAACACAAGGGAAAAAAGGTCCTCCCGTTACGCCTGCAAAAGAACAACAGGTCAATTACATCGAGACCGGTGATCTCAAGGAAATAAAAAAACACGGTACGATTCGCTTTGTAAACCTGACAGGCGCTTCGGAAAACCTGCTTCCCCGAGACGGGGTAGTCAGCCTGCGTAACTTCGAGCTGGGTAATAAACTCGCTAACCAACTCAAACTGGAGGCCAAGTGGATCAAGGCCCCAACCCCCAATAAAGCAGTGGAGATGTTGATTGCCGGTGAGGCCGATGTCATTGCCTATAACCTGACAGTGACTGATGACCGCAAAAAAATCATCGATTTCAGTGTCCCCATTCGCCACTCCCGCCAACAGCTTGTCACCGGTGCATCTGGTCCAGACATTAGTGACCCGAGCAAACTAAGCGATGTTGAGTTAATCGTGCCGCAGGGTTCAGCCAATATGGAAACGGCAAAACAGTTAATTGCCAAATACCCTGATGCAAACCTCACGGTTAGGGAATTTATTATCCACGGTAATCGCGACGGCTTAGTCGATATGCTCAACATGAAAAGTAATCGAGTGGCAATACTGGAAGACTTTTCCGCGGAGGATTTACGTAATTATCGGGATGACTTGCGCTTAGGGGCCTATGTCAGTGAAGTACAAAATATTGCCTGGGGAATGCGCAAAGACACCAGGCGCCTTAACTCGACGGTAGATAACTTCCTTACCCGCAATTTGGTTAAGGCGCAGGAAGAGCGTATTACCGACTGGAAAGGCATCAAAAAAACGGGGGTTATCCGTTTGCTCACCTATAACGGCCCTACAACTTATTTCCTATGGAAGGGTCTGCTAATGGGGTTTGACTATGACTTGGCAAAAGCCTTCGCCGACAAACACAAACTTCAGTTGCAAATTATCGTAGTACCCTATGAAGAAGACTTGGCGGACTGGCTCAGAGCTGGTCGGGGCGACTTTGCCGGGGCGGAACTCAATATCACTACTTCCTATGAAGATAAGGGGATGGTATTTACCAAGCCCTATGTGGAATCAGCAGACCAGATAGTAAGCAGCAAGGATAAACCTCCAATTGAGAAAATTCAGGATCTGAGCGGTCGAAAACTCACTTTGCGCGCTTACTCTTCATTTATCGATACTGCAAAAACATTGCGCGATGCTGGTATTAATGTGGAAATTCAGGTGGCACCACCGGATATGTCCCAGTCACAAATTTTCTCACTCATAGCGGATGGATTGATCGATGCAACTATCTCCAGTTCGGGTCGGGCAAAAATAGAATCCTCCGTGCAGCCCAACTTGGTGCTGGGAACTTTACTTGGTGACCCCCAGCCTCAAGGTTGGCTGGTTCTACGCCAGAACTGGCACCTGCTGAAAAACCTGAATAAATTTATAGAAAGCTACCGAAAAACAGCACAATACAAGAAAGATTATGCGGCCTACTTTGAGCCCAATAAACGCTTTATGCAGAGGGTGAGCAGCCGGGTGATCCCAGGCGAAAACCTCTCGCCCTACGATAATTTGGTAAAAGAATCCGCTTTTAAATATGACTTTGACTGGCGCATGATCGTTGCGCAGATGTGGCAGGAAAGTAACTTTAATCCCAAAGCCGTCTCTCCGGTAGGTGCCCAGGGCTTGATGCAGGTAATGCCGGCAACCGCAGAGGAAATGGGCTTCCCACCGCCCCTATTTGAACCGGAACGCGGTATTAAAGCCGGAGTAAAATATATGGATTGGGTGCGGGACAGATTTAATCCCTCCCTGCCTACGGTAAACAGGCTTTGGTTCACCCTCGCCTCTTACAATGCCGGTTACGGCCACCTTCTCGATGCGCAGCGCCTCGCCAAACAATTAGGCCTGGACCCTAACGTCTGGTTCGACAATGTTGAGGTAGCCATGTTGAAACTGGCTCAACCCCAGTATTTCAAGCGAGCGCGTTACGGCTATGTGCGAGGCTCAGAGCCTGTGCAGTATGTGCGTAATATCAGCAATCTCTATAAGGCCTATGTGGAAATGATGAGTGACGATCCCACTGCAGCAGTGCCTTTGCGCAAATCATCGGGCGAGAATTACTGCTCTCCACACAATACTCCAGAAGGGGTTATCCAGCAGATACCCAACTACTCCGCACCTTAGCCAACTACCTACATTCGCTAAAGGTCACAGGGTCAGCACAATTTTCCCAACGATCTTGCCGGATTCTAAAAGCCGATGTGCTTCGGCAACCTCTTCCAAGGGAAAGCGCGCAGCAATCTGCGGATGAATTTTACCAGCTGCAATAAATGGCCAAACCTGGGACTCCAGGGCGTGGGCAATATTGGCCTTGACTCGTGTAGATCTCGGCCGCAGTGTCGATCCGGTTAGGGAAAGTCGCTTCAACATAACCGGCAACATATTCACCTCGACGCTAGCTCCCTGCAGGTAGGCAATATTCACTATGCGCCCGTCATTAGCCGCTACCTGAATATTCCGTTCGATATAACTGCCGCCCACCATATCCAGAATGACATCCGCTCCGTGGCCAGAGGTAGCTTCCTGTACTACCTGCACAAAATCCTCTTCCCGATAATTAATCGCCCGCTCAGCGCCGAGTTGCTCACAGGCTGCGCACTTTTCTGCGGAGCCGGCGGTGGCAAAAACCCTAGCACCCAACTGGTGTGCCAACTGAATAGCGGTAGTGCCAATACCCGAGCTGCCACCATGCACCAAAAAAATTTCACCGCTTTTTAGCCTAGCCCGGTCGAACACATTGGCCCAAACTGTAAAGAAAGTCTCCGGTAAAGTCGCAGCCTCTACCATGGATATAGAGCCGGGTATTGGTAGACATTGCCCCTCGGGTACGGCGACAAATTCCGCATAGCCACCGCCATTAGCCAGTGCGCAGATCTTATCGCCAACTTTCCAGCGCTCAACACCATCCCCCACCGCAGCCACCCGCCCGGACACTTCAAGCCCAAGAATCGGCGAGGCGCCCGGAGGCGGTGGGTAATGGCCCTTGCGCTGAACAATATCGGGGCGATTGACCCCCGCAGCGGCTACTTCAATCAACACTTCCCCAGGAGCTGGTCCAGGCTTGGGCAGGTTCGCCAGCCGCATGACTTCGGGGCCGCCATATTCCGGCAGATCTATAGCGCGCATGATTCACTCCTTTAAATTCTTCACGACCCGGTTAAGCGATGGCGACAAACTCTAAATACCATCAGAGGGATACTGGGCACTACTGTACCGCTAATGAGGGGAAATTACAGGTAGGTAAAAACGATTATGGCCGGGGACACTCGCACAATTCACTCGCCGATCCAGTGTGCAAGTGGCCCCAGCCACATAAAGTCCATTAACTTTGAGCAAGGCCCCAGTTAATGAAGAGGGTATGCCGCGCTGTTAAAGCTCGTAAAGGAACTCCACCCCCATAACACGTCCCTTGTTAAGTGGCGTAAAGCTTGCGCCAACCCCTCCCATAACAGCAGGTAACTGGGTATTGTTACCCTCCGCCATCTCATCCAGCATATTCTTACCGAATAGTGAAACGGTATAGCTGCCATTATCCGGTGTATAGCCGATACTGAAATCCACCATATCCACTTCTGACAACATGCCGCGGTTATCATCGGTGTAAGGGGCTTCATCCCGATGATTAAAATTCACACGGGAAGTCAGAGTGCCATAGGCACCCAACTGCAAATCGTGAATAAAGCCCACACCGTAGGTCCAGGGGGCCAGACGAGGAATCTCAAGACCGAGATCGGTACCATCTACAAGGCCGTCGCCATTCAGGTCGCCTAGTACCTTGTCGTAGTCACCATCGACATAACCAACATTGAAAGTAAACAGCAGGTTTTCACTCAACGCCGCCATCGCCTCCAACTCAGCCCCGCGAATGGTGGCATCGGCAGTGTTACGAATTATCTGCGCAACCCCAGTTACTGCATCAGGAAGGTTTTCCTCGCGCTGCATATCATCAATGGTATTGTGGAACACCGCCATATTGGTGCGTAGACGTCCATCCAGCCAATCCACTTTGGCACCGATTTCGAAGCTGCTCTGCTCCTCCTGATCGGTAGCCTTCGGTGCATAAGGCATTCCAGTTAGAGGGTTGATACCAGCATTGCGGAAGTTATAGCCACCACTTCGGAAGCCCTTAGTCCAGAAAGTATACAGCTGGGTATCATCGGAGACCGTCCACTGCAGGCCCACCTTAGGTGTGAAAGCACTCCAACTCTGACTATCTATACCGTTTTCGTCATAGGAGGAACATCCACTAAGAGTACAGGTATTCAGGGGAATAGAGGCGATCTTGGCATCTTTTTTCTCACTGGAATAGCGCCCACCCAGGGTCAAAACCCAGGCTTCATTTAGGTCGATATCCGCCTGGGCAAACACGCCATAAGTGCGGTGATCCTGCTCACCACCTCCCGTCCAGTCAATTGCCCCGAATCGTAAAAGACGATTTTCCAAATAGGTGACATCCTGGCTAAACCAGTAAACACCAGTGGTCAGGGCGGTGCGGCCAAAGCGACCAGCATAGCGAAGCTCATTACTAAGCTGGCTCTGGTCCACACTGGAATCCGCATGGAAAAGCGTGACCGGTAGGGAGTCGATATCTCCTAGGCCTTTTGCCTCATATTCCCTCCAGGCGAGAATATTGGTGATGGTGCCATCACCAAAGGCGACATCCTTGTTGAACTCGGTTATAACCTGGCTCCACTCATCTTTCTGGTAACCTTCCTCATTTTGGGCCACCTCAAAAGAGTCCCTGCCGTTATCCCAATCATCGATGCCAACTGACGCAGCAATGAGAGGGGCACTTGGAGCAAACTGCATACCTTCCCTAGTCTGGACATAGGTCGATTCATAACCACGGTTTTGCGCTACCACACCATCGGAATCCATCCGGCCGTGCTCCATGCGCACCAGTAGCTCAGCCGTGTCACTCAGCTGAACACTAAAACTCGGGCGAATAAACCAGCTATCGGAGGCACCGGCATTATCGTTACCTGTATACACATTTTCGAACCAGCCCCTGTCATCGTTGTAATACACCGTTAAGCGGCCATTGACGGTATCGGAAATAGCGCCGTTAATGGTGCCAGCTGCAACAGTATCGAGATTGTCAGTCGTGGATAGTTTAAAACGCGAGGAAAATTCATTTGTGGGGCGGGCGGTCTTTATAACCACTGCGCCACCGGTAACGTTGCGACCAAACAGTAGCCCCTGCGGGCCCCGCAAGACCTCAATCCCCTCCAGGTCGAACAGGTCTGTCACCACACCGGCATTCACACCCAGATACATACCATCCACAAACACACCGACTGTAGGATCAATAGAGGGAATAGAGCTATTGATCCCCAGACCTCGCACGGTAAAGTTAGCGGTGTTTTTAACAGTGCCCACATCTTCTAACTGGACGTTGGGCATTTTGAAGGAAAGGCTTTGCAGATCCTTGGTGTGCAGGGCCTCTAGCTGATCACCGGAATAGGCGGTAGCCGCTACGGGCACCTCCTGTAGAATTTCGGCATCGGCACGTTTACGGGCGGTGACCTGTACCTCTTCCATAAGGGTACCAACCGAACCCTCAGCAGCAAAGCTAGGGGTAGCACCACTGGCCAACCAAAGAGTCGCTACTGAACAGGCGGAAAGCAGAGCGGAGTGCTGCTTAAGTTTTGACGGACTTCCCATGTTTTCTCTCCATTGTTTTATTGTTTTTATCTACAACAACGGACTTATCGCAATCGGTACTGCCTTATCCCGCCGCTCTACTCTCTCTGTGGAGATTCCGACTTTGCGAGATTCCGATCCAAGACCGCGCTGATAAAGAGACACAGAATTCGCATGTTTTCTGTGACGCAAACAGATTACAGGCTAGCCACTCCCGGTGGAAGTCAATTTATCGTGGATAACCATAAAAATAACTCAATTTGTCTGGAAAGTTCGTTAAAAAAGCGAAAGCTAAAAAATGATGAAAAAATAAAGCTGAATATGCACTATTTAAGTGCGGATTTATAATTCCCCTACACTGGAAAATCCTTTAAAAAAAGAGGGGATTGAAATGAGTGCTTGTCGCAATCAGCGAGGGAAAAGAGGCATCAGCCCCTCACCTCGAGATACAAAGACAAAATACAGCCAAACATAAAAGCGTCTTCATACCTAAATAAATTAGACACGAGGAAAGACCTAGCAGTCAGTAAAATTACTCAAGTAAAACCACCAGTAAATGGTACTTATGAATATTTTATTAAGACGCCAATTACAAATTTCTTACATTTGCGAAAACCTGGAGTTGACCACCAAGTCCAACTGCTTAACTGCCAAAATAAACAAGGTAATAGTGATTGGTTAGCAGGTCACGAGTTATCGGACGATGACGATAAAGTTGATCGGTAAATTATTATCGGCTCGACAATCACAAGTCTATCCTACGATATTCCCAAATACCCAAGCTGCCTTAAGTTCATGGCTTACAGATTGAGGTTATCCTTTATCCTCCAGGGCGATCACTTTATGGATTTCTACCGCGTCCAGAGTCTCCTTCTCCAGCAATGCTTCAGCTAAAGCATCGAGCTTCTTGCGATGACTCTGCAAAAGATTCTGAACTTCCTTCTCGATCTCACTGACCAGAGCGATCACCTCATCATCAATAATTTCAGAGGTATGTTCACTGAAATCTTTCTGCTGTGCCATTTCCTTACCTAGAAAGATATGCTCCTCTCCGCGTCGAAAGGCCACCGGCCCCAGTTTCCGGCTCATCCCCCAATGCGTCACCATATGTTGGGCCAATCGGGTGGCCTGCTTCAGATCAGATTCTGCCCCGCTGCTGACTTCATCAAATACCACCTGTTCGGCCACCCTGCCACCGAGCATCACACCGATACGATCACGCAGGTAACTCACCTTCATGTTGTGGTGATTTTCAGTTGGAATTTGTTCTGTTGCCCCAAGGCTGTGTCCTCTGGGAATAATGGTGGCCTTTTCCAATGGGTCAGCATGGGGTAGCAACACCGCCGTGAGGGCGTGACCAGCCTCATGATAGGCAACCGTTTTTCGATCATCCTCCCCCATTATGACTTCCCGTTCTCCGCCGAGTACGACCTTGTCCCTGGCCTGTAGCAGACAATCCATATCCACGGCCTCCTTGTTTTGCCTACCCGCCAGTAAAGCAGCCTCATTAATCAGGTTTTCCAGGTCCGCACCCGCGAAGCCCGCGGTCAGGGCGGCGAGATGCTCCAGATCAACTTCTCCGTGTAGCGGGACATTTTTTGAGTGAATTCGCAGGATTTCTTGGCGAGCGGGCTTATCCGGTAAATCCAGAGTGATCTTGCGATCGAAGCGTCCAGGACGAAGCAGTGCCGCATCCAACACGTCCGGGCGGTTGGTTGCGGCAATCACTACCACCGCCTCCTGGGGATCAAAACCGTCCATTTCCCCAAGGATCTGGTTGAGGGTCTGTTCACGTTCGTCGTGGCCCCCGCCCAGACCAGTACCACGCGCTCGTCCCACCGAGTCGATCTCATCGATAAAAATGATCGCAGGGGCTTCTTTCTTAGCTTCGGCAAACATATCTCGCACCCGAGATGCCCCAACGCCAACAAACATCTCGATAAACTCTGAGCCGCTGATACTGAAAAAAGGCGCATCACTCTCTCCCGCTAAGGCCTTGGCCATCAGTGTTTTGCCTGTACCCGGCGGCCCCATTAACAGAATCCCACGAGGGATCTTTGCCCCAAGTTTGCGGTAGTGATCAGGATCTTTTAGATAGCCGGCAATCTCCTGTAGATCCCTCTTGGCATTGGCAAGACCGGCCACATCATCAAAAGTTACTTGGGATTCACTGCGTTCGTAGCGTTTAGCCGGTGATCGGGCAAAACTGAAAGGGCTGCCGGGAGTCATTGCACCCATGCGGGCCTGCATTCGTCGACCCAACCAGACCAGCAGCGCTATTATCAGAACCCATGGCAACAGCAGTATCGCCATCCTCTGCCAAAATCCCCCCTGTGACGATTCTGCCTGGATAGTTACGCTCTGTTTTTCCAGTAGAGGAAGTAACTCGGGATCTTGGACCGGGGGCAAAGTGGTGGCAAAGCGCTTTTCTTCTGGTTTATCGGTCTTTTCCTTTACACCGTTCTTCCTCTCGGGCTGGGAATTTGTGGGCCGCTTAAAAACTCCGGTAATACGCTGCCCTTCAAAGAGGACACTGGCTATTTCTCCCCTGCTGAGAGCCTCTTTAAAGTCACTGTAAGCCAAGACCTTTCTTTCTGCCCCAAACTGCCCGCTCGAGCAGTACTGAAGAGTGAGGATAACCAGGAAGAGAAGAACAACATATTGCAACCAGCCCAACGGGCTTTGCTGGGACTGGCCTGTCAGTGGGGAGCCAGGCTCCTCCGGAGACGGCTTCTTCCCCTTTTCTTCGTCATCCCCAATTGCCATAGAATCTCACTGTACTTGGGATAAGCTGCCCTCCACGTGCTGTAAGGCAGGCACTTTGTACTGGAACAAACAGTATAGTTCTCCGCCAACTGTGCTGAACTACTGTGCGTAATGACTCATGGGCATTAGACCTACCAGCGGAACAGGCGCTTTTACAGCGCCGTTCAATCTCACCTCAAGGCCAGGAGCAGCTATTTTTTAAAAAGGCTTGCAAAGTCGCCTCCTGCAGGGCAGAATTCGCGCCCTGTCGAACTTGCTGTGCTCCGAACCGGGGGCCGAGAAAGTTTGATAAGTTGCGGATTTTTAAAGGGTTTTCCTGAAAAAATTAGTTGACTTAAACAAATCAACTGACTATAGTTCGCACCCATAACGCGCTCGTAGCTCAGCTGGATAGAGTACCTGGCTACGAACCAGGCGGTCGGAGGTTCGAATCCTCCCGAGCGCGCCATACAGAAAGGGCCTGTAACGCAAGTTACAGGCCCTTTTTATTTCTAGCTTACCTTTTTACCTTACCCTTTTACTTTCTGAGCCTGAGCCTACTAGTGACCGTTCAGCTTAGCTAAGAACAGGCTAGTAGCCTCCTCAAGAAAGAAATGGACTTAGGTAACAACCCAGGCCCCTTTCTCCTACTGTTGATGCTGACTTCTACTGATACTTTTACAGAAAGGAAGTTAGCGCATTGGCTTACTTGCAGATATTTTCTTTCTGTACCACATCGTATTTTTTCAGTAGTTCATTATAGCGACCACTGCTACACAGCTTGGCAAGCCCGCGATTAAAGTCATCACGTACTTTCTGGTCACGGAACCCTACGCGAAAATCAGTCATCGGAGCAAAAATCGGAAAAAGGTTAACCTGATCCATTTTGTGCCCCATTTTATTACTCAAGCTCTTGAATAACTCCATGTCCACAACTGCCACAACATCTTTCATCTTCCAAAATTGCGCTACAAGATCGGGAGCCGTCGGAGCTTGAATCAGATTCTGGCGCTGTGTGCCATTGGGTCCATACATTTTTTCAAATTCCGGCCCCAAGTCCATGGGTCCACCCTGCCAAGTAATCACCTTCTTACCAGCAAGATCTGCAATGCTATCAATTTTCATTTTATCGGTAGCTTTGGTAACGGCATAGTTGGCAAAACTGATCATATTATTAGAATAAAAAAGACTATCATCCTTCTTCATCACATTAACCGCCGCCTGCACTTTGCCTTCCTCAAGTGCTGAAGCCGTTTCTGCAAAACCCATTTGTTCAAACTGCACGACATAACCGGGAAGCGCTTCCCGTACAATATCCACCTCCAAACCACTGGAAGCCTTATTAATCACATAGGGCGGGGCATCACCAGCTATCGCCACCTTTAAGGGCGTACCACCCGACTGAGCAACCACCGGAACAATAACACCGAACATTAAAACTAAAAAAGCAATAAGGGAGCGTATAAGCATAACTATCTCCAAAGCGATAGAAAAATCACCTAGACGTCCTAAGTGTTGGCATCGAACATTGATTAATCAAGTCGCATATTTCCACCAAGCGAGAAACCGCCTGCCCATTAGCCACACATCGATAGCCAATGTTTTTTTGGATCAAGGAGCTTGAAAAGGGCGCGCAATTCCCCAACCATGAAATTATTAAAGGGGGCGAATTTAAAACCTCGGTGAATAAACCACTTTTTTCCAATCGATATAATTTCGAAAAACTGCAGGGTCAAACTTGCATTATGCTCGACTTGCTATATACCCCACGCAAAAAACCGGAAAGACTCAAGTAAGGAGCCAGTTAAAATGGCATCAGATTTGGATCGCATCATTGAGTATGAAACCATGCTGCAAGACAAAAACACCCGCAGCAATCAAAAAATACTGGAAAAATTGTTAAGCCCAGACTTTAGAGAGGTGGAAAAATCTGGCCTCAGCTTTGACTTTAAATTGATAACTACACAAATGCAGTCAGAGAAAGATAGTGAATGGACAGTTCACAGCCAGAATTACCAATGTATAACGCTCTCTGAATCTGTTCAATTACTACTGTATCAATCCGCACACCGCAACCAGCAGGGAAACTACTCTGATTTTTGCAAACGCTCCTCTATTTGGTTGTTCAACAAAGGTCGCTGGCAGATGCCATACCACCAGGGCATGCCCTGTGAGACCTTTTCAATAAGCGAGAATATTTCAGCTAAACAGTCGGCAAATAGCCTATGAGCGCTTTCCTTGCAATTATCCTACTCGCCTTAGCTGTCTGGCTTGTACCTATTTTTTATCGCCGCTGGCGTATCAATTACCGACGTGCACAAGCGCTCACACAAGAACAGTTACAACTGCTAAAAGAAACACTCCCGCTATATCAGCATCTCAACAGCAATCAACAACAAGAGCTGTGCAGTAATATTGCCCTTTTCCTTCATGACAAAGAATTTGTCGGTTGTGACGGCTTACAAGTCAATGAAAAAATGAAAGTCGCCATCGCCGCCCATGCCTGCTTGCTGTTGTTGGGCCGCAAAAACGAGTGCTACCCCAATCTCTACACCATACTCCTGTACCCTGACACCTATGTTGCCCATGAAACCCACAGGGAAGGCTATATAGAAACGGCCAGACACAGTGCGCGGGAAGGTGAAGCACATTACCGCGGACCAGTGGTGCTCTCCTGGGGAGATTTGGATGAGGATCTTGAGAATCCCCAACGAGGCCACAATGTTGCCCTGCACGAGTTTGCCCACAAAGTAGATGAAGAAGATGGCTACTTTGATGGCCGCCCATTATTTGAGAAGTCCAACGATGGCGCCAACTGGGCCGAAGTAATGAGCCGGGAATTCCACCGTTTACGGCAAAGAGCCGAATTTGGTCAATTTCCCGGCGATAGTCCCTCGGTATTGGATTTATATGGAGCACAATCTCCAGCTGAATTCTTTGCTGTAGCCACTGAGAGTTTTTATACCATCCCCGTTGCCATGCGCTCCCTACACCCAGAACTGTACAATGAACTGAGTAATTTCTATCGGCTAGACCCAGCAAGCTTGATCGGTGGAAATAGGAGAATAAAGCCAGGATTGTAAATCATACATTTTAAACTCTATATTGAAGCGCAATATGACATTCCCTGCCTATTGGCCACGACAAACACCAAGAAATAATCCCACACAAGTAAGCCCAGGAAATTGTAATGAAAGATATTGAAAAAGCGCTCCGCTTTATTGTTGAAATAGAGAAGCTCAAAAACGTACAACGAAAAACAAAACCTGTGGGACTGAAACGCTTCGAGAATTCCGCAGAACACAGCTGGCATGCCTGCCTATGTGCTTTGATTCTGAAAGATTATTCAAATGACCCAATAAATATAGATCGGGTTATAAAAATGTTGCTTATACATGATCTTGGGGAGATTGATGCAGGGGATACCATAATCTATTCAAGTGAAACAAACGCGGCAAAAGCAAAAGAAAAGGAAGGCTTGCAACGCCTGGTTTCACCATTACCTGGAGATATGAATAAAGAGTTGGTGAGCCTATGGGAGGAGTTCGAGTCTGGAGAAACAGCTGATGCTCGCTTTGCCAAGGCCATTGATCGTATTCCTCCCCTACTCCATAACATCTATGGCGGGGGACACAGCTGGAAGCAGTATGGCATCACCAAGGAACAAGTATTTTCTTTAAACGCACGTATTGGGAAAGGCAGTGAAGAACTTTGGTCTGAAATTAGAAGCAAACTAGAGGGCGCAGTCAAAGATGGCATCCTCAAGTAGGATCTAGCCTAGACTGATTCAAGTGCATTAAATTAGGGTCGTGAACCTACCTCCTAAGAAAACAATCATTCACCTAAGCCTGTTCTACAATCAATTATATTCCTTGTGAAGCTTCGCCCTTACTGCCTCCGATATCTTGATCAGTTCCAGCTCATCAGGAGTTAATATCGTGCCAAAAGTAATCCCACCACTCCTCAGTATCTTCAGTCTTTTTTTTCTCCACACAACATCAGCCACTTCTCCTACTAGGTGCCAACCCCTATTTAATCACCAAGATGACAAGGTTGCTCAATACAACCGCTGCACCTTAATCGATTTTCAGCCAAGCCTTAACGCCGGATCAGCAACGATCACAATGAATCGGGATACTAAAGGCGCTTGCGTTTATACCACTGCGGTTCAATGTGGTGATGAAGATATCCGGATGGGGGATATTGCCGCGATTGACTTTAAGGTTACTGTCCCTGCAGGTAGATGTGGCCCGAGGGAGTGGATTGCCGTATACATGTTTCCCTGGTGTGGGCAACCGGGGGGCTGTTGGGATGGTGGGGACCGTGAAGTGGACTTTGTAGAAACCAAAGGCCCCAATGGTCCCGGCGGTTTCGCTTCTAACTGGGGAGACCGTCCCAAGCAAGCAGGGTGGGTTAATCAACAGGGTGCTATCAGAGTAAATAACGGCACTAAACAGCATATCACGTTCACTTCCAGCCAGGTTCTCTTGGGGCCGAATAGCGGTACCTACCAATGGGATATCCGGGTGTGTGATGCTACAGAAACAAGCTGTGACAGTTCCAATCAACTCTGGCATGCCTATCGCGAGAAAGGTCCTATTGTTTTCGACGAATCCATGATGATTGTTGTCGATAATTGGGGAGTCAATGATCCTCCCCAAAAAGGGTGTGTTTTAGAGATTACAGATATGGTAATCACAAAACAATTGAGGTCTCCTGAAGAGTAGAATAGGTCTCAACTGAAATTGCCAAAATTTCGAAAACAAAGCCAGACAATAGCTATCAAAATTTATACTTACGAAGGAATATCTAAACATTAAAAAACCAAGATCTGAAAATACCCAGAATGACTCCACCTGGAACAATAGTCTGACTGAGAAAACTTCACTGAATAGACTTACAACAATCAACCAATGCCAGTGACTTGATGTAAATTTAGAAGCAAGCTACTCCGATGAATTAAACCACTAAGCGGCAAAGGTTTTTATAGAAGTCTTATAACAGCTTTTACCGAAGCTTCGAACTCTCAAAGTAGGAATTTCAGACATTCGCGTAAAATTCCCCACAACAAGATAGCAGCGAGAGGAGGACACCTCTAAAAATAGCCGATAAATACAGATCATCAGTCAGGAGACAAGAACTTGAGGTACCCAGCAATAGATATCACCAGAGGTGTTTTAGTGGTTATTATGGCTCTCGACCTAGCACAATCTTCTGCTGCACTTTGGCAAAATGACTGGATCATCCTGTGATCCAGTCAAAAAATTTCTTTAAGAAGTTAACAAAGCAGGTTATTAATCACCAAATCGAAAGCAAACCCAACTTCACCTTATTGGTAACTATTAAAAACAATAAACATTAATAATCCTTCTTCCACTGCAGCTCCACACTACCAGAACCACTATCACCCTCATCAGCCGTTTTAAACTCAAGATTGAGATTATCGCGAATTTCTATCTGCATCTCAGCCTGCCAGGGACTTAACGGGTCGGTACTACGCTGCAACTCCACATAAATCCGGTTGGTGATATATTTACCCAAGCTCAGGGCATACTCATCCCTCCCATCGCTTTCCTCTCGCTCGATATTGAGGGTGTCCAAACGTAATAATTCACGGGTTTTGGCCACGGGATCCAGAGCTGCACGGCCAGTCTGCAGGCTTCGTATTACACTAACCAAACGCACGGCTTGCAGCGGGGAAATATCTGAGAGAGACTTGCCAAAAAGCAGTTGCGCCAAGATTTCATCCTGGGAAGCCGAAGGATCGGAACTGAAGTTAATATCCAGGTCGGAGGTGTTGCCGGAGATCGTTGCGGTAATCTCTCCATCACTGTGTTCGTATACCCCTTCGACATTAACGGCGACTTCGTTATTCTCGAAGCGTATCTCCCCTTCTTGCAAATCAAATTTCTTACCGAGCAAATCGAAACTGCCCCGCACAATAGTCAATTTACCAGAGGCCTCAGGCTTGGCTGCAGTTCCTTGAATATTTACCTGGCCGCGCAACTGAGAATTGAGCCCCAGGCCACGCACATAGGACTGCTGATCCAAAATCACTTCCACAGCTAAACCCAATTTACTGAGCAGCGGCGGTGCGCGTTCCACTTGTTCACCATCCACTTGGACTTCCGTCACCTGTATTTCCGGCACACTACTGCCGATCCACTGTTCAATTTGTACAGATAAAGGACGTAGAGTGAAGCGGCCGGCAACCTCGGCGCTCTCCGTTGTACCAGTCAGAGTTGCCTGCCCGCTAATAGCGCCGCGTACCCCAGGAGTATTCAGTAAATGCGCCCGCTTTAAATTCAGGCTGAGGTCCATCCTCGCCGGGACCTGCCCAGGGAAAAATATGGCCCCGCCCAGATTAATGCTACCGCCATCGACAACAGTGGCACTCCCCCTCTCAATGCGCCACTCCTGTGGAGTCAGGCGCGCATAAAAATCAATATTCGATATACGGGTATAGCTGGGACGGTGTTCGTAGCTGGCCCCACTCAGTTCTATTTCGCCATTTAAACGGGGATTGCCCAGAGTGCCGGTGCCATCAGCAGAAAAGCTCAACAACCCTCGCAAAACATTAACCCTGGGGTCCATAAATTCCGCCACCACCGACAAGTCTGCAGTACCGCCACTAACCAATTGCAGAGGTACTTCGCTCATCGGCTCAGTGGGGTTATCGGCGAATAGTCGCTCAACGATTGGAGCGATCTGCAGTTTGGCGCTGCTATCTATCGCACGCCGATTACCGTGATCAGCCACCAGGGACACCTGCAACTCACCACCCTCGGTATGCCATTCCAGGCCCATAGAGAGCGGCTGTACCTGAACCCTCCCCTTCTCCCTACCAGGCATATAGCCGCTGAGGCGTAGATCGCCATCAAGCTCGGGCTGCTGTGGACTGCCAGTGACACTCGCGTGCAGAGTGACATCACCTTGGTTGGGCATAGTAAAGGGCACCTCCTGGGAGAGATCCTCCAGAGAGGCCCGGCCCTGAATTTGTAAGTCCAGGCGCTGTTCATCTAGGCTGCCGTGAATCCACAACTGGTTGCGCCCCGCCCACAAAAACTCCAGGCCTTCGACAACCAAACTCTTGTCGGCATAATCCAATGCGCCCTGTAATTTCCAGGGCTCATAGCGGTAGCCACCCTGGGCCAACACACTAGCTCGCACCTCAGGGTTGGTCAGTGATCCGTTAACTTCACCATCCAGGCTCAGCTCACCCTCTAGGGTATTGGGTAGTGGCAACCCAACCACTTCCACCAGGCTCAGGGGCAAGTTGCGCACATTTACCCCCACCTGGAGCCGGTCTTTCTTTGGCTCGATTATTCCCTGCGCCTCTACCAGTACAACACCCTGCCGCCCCAGACGCTGAGCTTCCTCGGCCAAGGCAGTCAGTCGACTCTCGCTCTGTGCGGGTTGTACAGCTCCCTTCTCAATCCCGGGAATAATCACAGGCGACTGGGGCCCGCGAAACTGTCTCGAGCCAAAATAGTTTAAGGTGCCGTTGGCAAAGAGCTCCAAGCGCAAACCCTGCAGGTCTATTTTTTCCAGATCTCCGCTGGCATCGCCTTTCAAGTTATACCGATATTCTTGAACCAAGCCATCAGACTCCAGACTGGCATTCAGGCGTGGATTGGACCAGGGACCCTCCACGCCGACCTGGCCCTGCAGGCTCAGGGTTACGCCCTGCGCCGAGGTCAGGTCCAGATCTTCATAGGGATTGAGATTTCGAATATCCAGTTTGAGCTGCAAATTTAGCGTTTTCGCCTCGATATCCACCGTGCCACCGCCGAGGACATTCAGCTTTTCGCCCACCAGGCTCAGATCTGTAATTGTTAGTCCCTGCAAGTTGCCATCGATTTTGGCCGTCAACTCATTGTGTAAATCCCGATAGGCGGTAACGGCGCTCAGGTCCCCTTCAAAATCGGGTTTATTCCAGGGTCCTTTGACTCGCGCCTGCAACTGATGCAGGGTGCCGGAAAAGTCATTCGGGATATTTATTTTGTCTGTTTGCGGCAGGGAAGACAGCAGCCGACGTATCTCTTCTACGCCCAGCTCTTGCGCTGCCACATCCAAATCCAGAGTTTTATTTTCAGTATCGATAGTGCCCGCTGTGCGAATCTCTGCACCGGCAAACTCCAGCTGTAAAGACTCCAGCTGGATAACACCCTGGGTAGTATTCACTTCTCCTACCAAGTTCAGGGGCTGATCCCGGTAGCTGCTGTTAAGCTTTACCTGACCGGAGATATTAGGCCGTGCAAATGCGCCGCTAACGGTGACTTCTGCACTGAGCCAACCACTATTTAGTACATCCTGCCATGGACGAGAAAGAGTGATCGGCAAGCGATTGAGGTGGAGTTCAGCATTAATATCATCGGCACTAACATTGCCAGACAAAGTGCTGCGTCGGCCATCTACTTGTAACCAGATACCCTCTGTGTATAAACGCCAAGGGAAAAGGTCTATTTGTACGCTACCGGTCAATCCTAATTGATGCTGGGAAAGTGGAGTGGAAAGAGATTCAATATCTACCAGTAACTGCTGATCGTGGCGGCGCAGGGAAATTTTACCTTGCGCATCCAGGGCCTGCCCTTGTGGTAATTGCAACCGACGGCCAACAAATCCCTGAGCCTTCTCACTGGCAGAAAAATCCAGAACAAATCGGCCCGGTTGTTGTTCGCGCCCCTCGGCAACAAATTGCAGTTCCCCACCATTTATTTCGCGAATTTTCAATTGCAGCTGGGTGGGCTGTCCCTCCCATCGATACAGAGTATTACCAAACACCGAAACCGTGGGAATATCGGGTACTTTGCTACTGATTAACTGCAAGCGCTCAAGTTTTAATTCTCCCAGGCGAAAGCTCGGTAACAGAGCTTCCCAACTGCTAGCGATGCCGCTATCACTTTCGTCCACAACTTGGACTGCATCTTCTTCCGCCCGTGCCAGTGAGCTCAGTAGCTCATCCAGCACATCAAGGTTCAACAAAAAATCTTTAGCGGCGATGCGCTCAATATTGATGGGATTGCGGGAAAAACTCTGTAGTTTGAATTCCAACCGCTCTCCATCGGCTAGGGTGTTGCTATCAAAATTGATCCGTAAACGCTCAAAAAACCAGGCCCCAAGGCGCTCACTGGCAATTCCTTCGGCCTCAATAGTCAGACCATCAATCGCCTGCTCCGCACCATAAAAAGCTGTGCGGGTCAGATTGACCCTACCCTGCTCGGTGCCAAGAAAATAGAACAGTGTAAGCAGAATAAATAGCAACAAGCCCGTGATTGCTGCCCCCCCTGCTCTGAGGGAGCGCCACAAGCCCCGTAGAAAAGCGCCAAGGGCACGAAGTAAGCCCAGAATAACCCCTCTCAATTTGGACATCAGAAAGCCTGCCCTAAACTGACATAAACCTGGTAGTGATCATCTACACCGTCGCGTCGATCCAGGGGAAAAGCCAAATCAAAGCGGATGGGTGCAAAGGAGGTGTTGTAACGGACACCAAAGCCCGCCCCCCAAAAGAGGTTGGAAAAGTTGGGGCGCGGGTTTTCATAGGCGTTGCCCCCATCGAGAAACAGAACCCCGCCCCAGGTTTCACTAAAGCGGAAACGCCCTTCAATGGAAACTTCGCTGAGACCGCGGCCACCAATCGCATCAGACAGGCTTTCCTGGCCATTCGCATCAATTTCCACGAGCCTTGGGCCCAACTCCTGGTAGCCATAACCACGCACCGAGCCACCGCCACCGGCATAAAAGCGCTCATCCGCGGGCAGCTCCAAATTGGGGGCGCCGGTAATAGCCCCGGCCTTGATACGCAGCGCCAATGTCGGCTCGTAGCGCGCCGATTCCGCTGTTTTATAGGCTGTTAATTGCAGGATATTTTTGACAAAGGAGGTGCTGTTATTTTTGAGGTCCAGGTAGGGCTTTACTTCCAGTGCTGTGGTAGCGCCGCGGCGGGCATCCAGGGGTTTATCCGTGGTGTTTAATTTAAAGCCGAGGGGAAATGCCAACAAATGGTAATTTTCATCCGGGTCTCCACCCTCCACTGCGCCATCCACTTTTTCATCGACGCGACTGAATTTCAACTCTGCCCCTGCACTGATGGTGCGGTGCTTACTCAACTTGCGGGACACCAACCCTTTTAGCGTCAAGGCCCTGGAAGTGTAGGAATCCACATCTTCACCAGTCAAACCCACGCTACCGGTAAAACGCTGCTTATCATTGAAAAAGCGCGGAATACTGAGCTTGCTCTCCAGGGATTGTTTTACTTTGTTCACCTTGCTTGATACTTCCAGCTTCTCACCACGGTGAAATATGTTGCGGTGCTCCCAGCTGGCGGAAACTCCGGCGCCCTCATCAGAGGTGTAGCCCACGCCCAGAGTCACTGTGCGATGATTGCGCTCCTGTACAATAAAATTAATATCAACAATACCACCGTATGGCTCAGATACCTGACTGGTAACATTGGAGACCAGATTGGTGCGCAGCAGCCGTAATTGAGCCGCATCCAGTTTACTGCGGCTAAAACAGTCTCCGGGATTGATATTCAATTTATCCCGCAGGTAATCCTCTTCTACCGAAGTCGCCCCAAGAACCTGTACATCCCCTACCATCACCTCTGGGCTAGGGGCCACCCGATACTCCAGGCGAGCGGCGGCCTCCTGGTGAATCACTGTGGCCTGATAGGTGACATCCACGTTGAGCAGGCAGGCATTGTTATTGAGATACTGGGTAATAGTCTGCACGCCCTCAAGTACCTCATCTGCCTGCAGCGGGTCTCCAACTCCAATCGGCAATCCTGGGAAGCCCGCCCTTAAGTCGGCAGGCATGATGATATCCAGGCTTTTTATTAAATAGCGAGGGCCGGGTATCACTTGATAATTTATCTCTCGACCTTCTACAGATTCACGCACAATAGCATCGTAGTACCCCTCGGAGCGCAGCAACTTTTCTAGGTTGCCGCGCTCGTAGTGGGCGATATCGCGCGGGGACTCGTAGCTTTCGAGAGCACTGCTATTTTTACGCAGCTCTTCAAGCTCTTTTCGCAGGGTGGCCTGTAATTTTTTGTCCCCTTGTACAGAAAGGGTAAAACTGGGCAGATTGGAAAAAAAAGGAATGGTCACCGCTTGCGCCTGCAGCAGGGGAAGCAGAACAAAAGCGACAAGCAGACATGTACTGAGGATTCGCAAAATTTTATCCGTTGTCCACAGCGGTTACTCCGCCTACTACCGGGAGTCCATTCCCTTAACATCTGGTTTTTCCCCGAACAACCAATGCTCAGGGGAAATTTGTCGGCACAAACAATTCATAAACTGAGGTATTTTATGGTCGATCACAAAATACTGACGTAAGTGTGCGAACCTGCTGGCTTTTTCTCAGGTTCGTGCCGGACCAAAATCTATATACGATTTATGGCTGGGTGCTGGAACTCGGGCTAGAGCTAGGGCTGCCAAGTAGGGGGTTACAGTCCTTGATAATGACCCGCCCCTTGAGGATATTCCCCTTCGAATACTCAGTGAAAATACACTGGTTGGTTCTGGGGTCGTAATTCTCAACCCATAGATTATCTTCTTTCCAGGTGGCGCCGATATGACGGAAGCCCTCGGGCACAGAAATACTCATTACGCCGCCAAAACGCTTCACAAAAACCTGCTCGTAATGGAAGTAATACGCCAGCCACCCGGCGAGGAAGAAAACAGCGGCCGCGATGGCGCCAATTTTAAGGCTTCCCATACGACTACCGATAAAGAGAGAGAGAATAACCAGGGCAATAACCGCTGCCCAATAGAGATATGTAACCATACTTGTTCTTCGCCGTGAATTTATGGGTTTTACTAGAGGGCAAGAGTAGCGCAGAACCGGCATAAACAAAATGACGCCCGCCTACGTACCCTCACCACAATGCGTAGCTCCTCAGTACCCTGAAGGCCTCAGTCTTCCTCCAGTTCCGGAAGGTTTTCGAACAGAGCCAGTGCTTCGGGATTGGCAAGAGCTTCCTTATTCTTAACCGCCTTGCCATGCACCACATTGCGTACGGCTAACTCGACAATTTTTCCACTAATGGTTCGCGGAATATCGCCCACCTGAATCACCTTGGCCGGTACATGGCGCGGGGTAGTATTGGCTCGAATGGTGGAGCGAATCTTCTGTACCAGCCCCTCATCCAGCTCAATTCCTTCACGCAGCACCACAAACAGCACCACTCGCACATCGTCATGCCACTGCTGGCCGATACAGATGCTGTCGAGCACCTCTTCTACTTTCTCTACCTGGCGATAGATTTCGGCGGTGCCGATTCGCACGCCACCGGGATTCAGAACCGCATCGGAGCGACCGTAAATAACCACACCCTCATGGGCGGTGATCTCCGCATAATCCCCATGGGCCCAAACACCGGGCCAGTTTTCAAAGTAGGCGCTGTTATATTTCTTCCCGTCGGGATCATTCCAGAAACCAATTGGCATACAGGGGAAAGACTTGGCACACACCAGTTCGCCCTTTTCTTCTGTGACCGCCTGCCCTTCATCATTCCAAACTTCCACGGCCATACCCAAACCGCGACATTGCAACTCTCCCGCATAAACCGGCAGGGTTGGGTTGCCCAGGGCAAAGCAGGACACAATATCGGTGCCACCGGAGATAGAGGATAGACACAGGTCTTCCTTGATATCCCGATACACATAGCGGAAGCCTTCGTGGGCCAGGGGCGATCCTGTCGATAAAACTGCGCGCAAACGCTGCAGCTTATGACTCTCACGGGGTTTACAGCCGCTCTTCTCCAATGCGGCAATATACTTAGCGCTGGTACCGAATACACTGATACCTTCTTCATCTGCCATATCCCACAGGCTCTCTGCCTCTGGGAAGAAAGGTGAACCGTCAAACAAGACCAGGGTGGCGCCGCAGGCCAGGCCGCTTACCAGCCAATTCCACATCATCCAACCACAAGTGGTGAAGTAGAATAGCGTATCCTCGCGACGGAGATCGCAGTGCAAGCGGTGCTCCTTAAGGTGTTGCAGCAGCGTGCCGCCTACGCCATGCACAATACACTTGGGTACCCCAGTGGTACCGGAGGAGTACATAATGTAGAGGGGGTGATCGAAAGCAGTCTGGACAAAAGAGAGTTCGCGCTCGGGGGCCGCTGCTTCAAAATCCTGCAGTATGACTGCCTTCTCCAGAGGTTCCGCCACCAATACCTGGCGGGTTTCCTCCTGGGAGCGGGCAACCGGTACCACCACCAGTTTCTCGATGGAATCGATACGGGCGATAATTTCACGCAGGCGCGGCAGGGAATCAATCACCTTGCCGTTATAGAAATAGCCTTCGCAGGCAAACAGTACTTTTGGCCCCACCTGGCCGAAACGGTCAAATACCCCGTTGATACCAAAATCCGGCGAACAGGAAGTCCAAATCGCCCCGAGGCTGGTGGCTGCCAACATGGCCACTACGGTATCGATCACATTCGGCATAAAGCCAGCGATCCGATCCCCTTCGCAAACCCCTTGATCCGCCAGGGCTGCGGCAAGGCGCTCTACCCGGCTGTGCAGCTGCGCATAACTGAGCTGACGGCGGCTGCCGTTCTCCAGGCGCTCAACCAAGGCCGGTTTATCGTCGCGGAAACGCAGAAGATTCTCGGCAAAGTTGAGACGGGCATCGGGGAACCACTCTGCGCCCGGCATATTGTCACGGCCCAATACCTCTTCACCGCGCGCGCTGGCCTGTACTTCGGTGAAATCCCATAAGTCACGCCAAAAGGTTTCCCTCTCCTGTACAGACCACTGGTAGAGCGCGCTGTAGTCTTGCAGCTGCAGCTGGTGCCTTTCGTTGATCAGGCGGCGGAACTCATCCATCTGGGTAGCGGCAATAGCCTCGAGGCTCGGTTGCCAGAGTGGTTGTGTGTTGTCCTTCATTTCAGCAGGCCTTATGGGTTCATTATTCTCGATGTTTCTCCACCCATTTTCTGGGCGAAAGGGGCAATCATGCCTTGCCCCACAACTTTAAACTATTTTAATCTTTCGAAGGTTTGTTAAAAAAATCTTAACTTTTTTGAAAGTATTTCTGAAACCCTGCCGGGAACCCGGTTATCAGTCTGGAGCCCCTGTGAGTGCCACTATAAAACAGCTCCGCGCCTTCGTAGCCGTTGCGCGCAGCCACAGCCTGGCGCAGGCCAGCGCACAACTACATACCTCCCAGCCGGCGCTGTCGGTGGCTATTCGCAACCTGGAAGACGCCACCGGGGGACCGCTGTTCAGTCGCGATGGTCGCCAACTCGTGCTAACCCCAGAGGGCCGTGAATTCCTAACCCGCGCAGAGCAGTTGCTTAACAACTGGGACCAGTCTCTTGATGCCATTCAGCAGCGTTTTCGCCTCAATCGTGGGCAGTTGTTATTGGCGGTAATCCCGGCCTTCGCCCTAAATCGCCTCCCCGAATTATTGTCCAGCTTTCACCGGGACAATCCCCAAATCAACATTGTGCTGGAAGATATTGTGATGGAGGGTGTTGTGCAGTCAGTGCAGGAGGGGCGCGTAGAGCTGGGCATCAGTTTCCGCCCGGAGGATCTGGGCGGCTTAGAGTTTACCCCCCTGGAGCGGGATCGCTTTATCGCGGTCACTCCTCCGCAACACCCTCTGTCCAGCAAAGAGGCCTTGCACTGGCGCGACCTGGCGGACTACCCGTTTATTTCTATGAATAGGGGATCAGCTGTGCGTCGTTGGACAGAGCAGGCCTTTGCAGACTGTGGCAAGGTGGCCCGTTACCTGTGTGAAGCCAATCAGCTCAGTACTATCGGGCAATTGATTCGGGCCAATATGGGGGTAAGTGCGGTACCGAGTCTGTGCGAAGGGCAGATGCGCGAGTACGGTTTGCACTGCCATCCTCTATCCGCTCCTGTTGTATATCAGGAGGTCGGTATATTGATGAAAAGCCGTGGCACGCTCTCTGCTGCGGCCAGCGCTTTTCTGCGAAGTATTCAACAAGACCCTGGGAACTTACATCCTGGATACTTACCGAAATAAGTTATTCAGTGCGGGCGAAACGCCCGCACTGAAGACAGCCTTATTGACTGGTAGCCCGCAACATCCAGGCAGTTTTTTCATGCACCTGCATGCGATCAGACACTAATGCCAGGGTGGATTCATCCTCCCCTTTTTGCGCAGACTTTAATACTTCCCGGCAAGTCTTAATGACCTTTTCGTGGCCTTCGGTTAATATTTTTACCATATCCTCGGCTGCAGGAACTTCTACCACTTCCTCAATTGAGCTCAATTGAGCAAATGCCTGGTAAGTGCCTGGGGCGGGAACTCCCAAGGTTCTGATACGCTCGGCGATATCATCAACCGCTTCTGCAAGCTCCGTATACTGTTCCTCAAACATCAGATGTAATTCACGAAACAGCGGGCCTGTGACATTCCAGTGAAAATTGTGCGTTTGCAGGTATAGGGTATAGCTGTCTGCCAATAAGTGTTTGAGGCCACCAGCGATTTTTTCCCGGTCACTTTCACTAATACCAATGTCAATTTTCTTCATAACAACGCGCCCCTCGTGTATAAGAGTTGGGTTTTTGTAAAAAAGTCCATGTATTGAAAAAGATACAAATATTGAGCCTATGAAAGCCAAGACACAAAATTCAACATCTATAAATACACAGCTTTCGATTACACATTAACAATATCAGGAAGATGTGTCACGCCTACCCCCCAAATTCGAAACTTTCCTTCAAAAAAAACCACAAAAAAAATATCCGACACCCTGAGAAATTTAAAAAATTATTATTTGTTGCATAATTATGCCAACTTCTATGCAGAACAAACCGGACAATTCTCAGATTTATTTAGCTTTAGTGTCCGCATAGCCAGGGTCTCCCCCTCAATTAAATACAATTGACCAAGACTGGATGCCGGCAAACCGAGTAAAATTTTCAATGCCTCCAAAGCTTGAACGCTTCCAACAACACCCAAAACCGGACCAATCACCCCCATCGTTGAGCAATTATGAACATCTTCCTGCTGTTGGGGTGGAAACAGACAGGCGTAACAGGGATTTTTATTCTTAGAAAAATCAAAACTAATCAACTGTCCGGAAAAGCCCTGGGCTGATGCCATCACTACTGGTCGCCCGATGTCGTGACAAGCTCGATTTATCAGGTAGCGTATTTTGAGGTTATCCGTGCAATCCAGCACCAGATCCACCTGTGCAACATGATCTCTAAGCCAGATTTCATCGGCCATTTGAGGATGCGCATAAATTCGAATATTGGGATTTGCTGCGGTTAACTGCTGTGCCGCCACCTGCGCCTTTGATTTACCTTGGTGATTGGTTTTGTACAGCACCTGTCTCTGCAAATTAGAAAGATCAATATGATCGCCATCTACTAAGTGCAATTCACCGATGCCTGCAGCGGCGAGGTAAAGTGCTGCCGGACTACCCAAGCCACCGAGACCAATGATCATTACCCGTGCTGCCGCCAGTTTTTCCTGTCCCTCTTCTCCCACCTGGGGCAGTATCATCTGGCGACTGTACCGCTGTAGCTCCTTACTGCTTAACATGGCTCGACTTCCGTACCCTTGTCTTCCAGGAGGGCATTGAATTCGGCAACCGCCCGCTTATAATTTTCTGCCTTGGTAATTGCACTGACCACAGCGATACTGCCCACACCGGTAGCAATAATCTCTGGTGCGCACTGCTGATTAATGCCACCAATCGCAACCAGTGGGTAATTGGGTAGAAGTGCAGCCATCCGCGTCAGCTTCTCTACCCCTTGTAACTGATCAGACATATCCTTGGTATTGGTGGGGTAAATAGCACCGATCGCCAGATAACTGGGGCGATATCGATAGGCCAGCAATAATTCGAAGAAACCGTGGGTACTGATACCCAGCTTAAGGCCCGCAGATTGGATTGCAGCAAGATCCGCCTCTTGTAAATCCTCCTGCCCCAAATGAACACCATAAGCACCGCATTCAATCGCTAGCTGCCAGTAATCATTGATAAACAGGCGCAAGTTATAAGTCCTACCGATAGCGACCGCACGCTTAATTTGCTCACGTAGATCCTCACCGGGTGTTTTTATCCGCAACTGTAAGGTGCGCACGCCCTGTTCAGCGAGGCGTTGCAACCATTCCACAGTGTCCACCACCGGATATAAACCCAAAGCTTGGGAATCGGTTGCAGCAAATCCTTGAACGAATGGCTGGGTAGAGCTAAGGCCGTAATCTTGCGCGCGCTCTTCACCCGCTACCAGTATCTCTGGGAAATCCGCCAAGTCTAGTGGCCAACCACAATGCCCTACCGGGCTGGCACCAACGCCGATATGGGAATTCTCCCCAAGGCGTAAACCACGTTGTACATAGGCCTTACCAACGACACAGGCATCTCTCATGGGATAACCGAGAGCACAACAGGCGGCAATAGCAGAGGATAAGGTGCAGCCGGTTCCGTGGCTATTATTACCCGGCACTTGCCTGCCAATAAACCAGTCGGCCTTTTCACCGTCCCAAAACAAGTCAGAAACCTCACCTGGCCGCAACTGCGTGTGGCCACCGGTCACCAAAACCGCAGTACCTGCCAAGGCGTGCAGCTGTCGCGCAGCCTCTAAAATAGATTTCGCATCCCCGGTACTCGCCCGGGTAAGCCACTCCAATTCATGTAAGTTGGGGGTCACCAGGTCACACTGCGGCAATAACTGAGCCAAGACTTCCGCAGTAATATCATCCTCAGTAAGTCCTGCTCCACTGGTGGCAATGGCAACCGGATCGTAAATAACGGGAACCGGCTGTATCGTTTTTAATTTGCGTAAAAAATTAGCAACCAACAAGACTTGACCGGTATTGGCCAGCAGGCCAATTTTAATCGCAGCGGGGAATAAGTCCCGCTGTAAAGTCTGTAGCTGGGAATCCAGTACCTCTAAAGAAACTGCATTAATCGCAGTCACTTCCACCGTATTTTGTGCGGTGTTGGCGGTGATAGCACTACAACCGTGACAGTCAAAATCGGCAAACGTCAGCAAGTCTGCCTGTATACCGGCACCTCCCCCAGAGTCACTGCCAGCAATGGTCCAGGTGATAGGTTTTTTTGTTAGAAATTGATCTCGCATAAACATCCTAATCCTGCAGCATACTCTCTGCCTGCTGCCAGAATGGCATATCCAGGGTTGGGGTACTGGGGCTGGCAGTTTGTCTCCTGAGCATCAGGCCCGCATTAAAGGCGATGCGCCCAGACTCCACCGCCAACTTAAAGGCCTGCGCCATCCGTACGGGATCTTGCGCTTTGGCGATAGCAGTATTTAGTAATACCGCATCAAATCCCATCTCCAGAGCTTCGGCAGCCTGCGATGGCGCACCGATGCCAGCATCAATAATAAGTGGCACATCACTCAAGCGATCACGCAGAGTTTGCAGGTTGTACTTATTCAGAAGTCCCTGCCCAGTGCCAATCGGTGCCCCCCAAGGCATCAATACCTCACAGCCCACATCTAGTAGCTTGCGGCATAAGACCAAGTCATCAGTGCAGTAAGGCAAGACTTTAAAGCCGAGATGAACTAGCTCCCTCGCCGCCTCTACCAAACCAAAAGGGTCAGGTTGCAAGTTGTAGTCATCGCCAATGACTTCCAGTTTGATCCAGTCAGTCTGGAAAATCTCCTGGGACATTTTTGCCAGCTCGATCGCCTCACGGGAGGATTTACAGCCGGCAGTATTGGGCAACAACTGGCAACCAAACTCGCGAATATAATTCCAAAAACTATTGTCCCGCTGCTGCGCTGGATTCTGTCGACGCAGAGACAAAGTAATAATTTCTGATGCTGAGGCTTGCACCGACTCACGCATAATGGCAGGGGATGGGTATAGAGCCGTTCCCACCAAAAGCCGGCTATTAAATGTTTTTCCGTAGAGCGTTAATAGATCACTCACCTTTTCTAACCCCCTACTACTGGCGCAACAATATCCAGGCTATCGCCGCTATTAATCTGTGTATTACCATATTCCGAGCGGCTGACAAAACTACCGTTAACCGCAACGGCAAATGTTTCTCCGCGATACCCCAGTTGATGTAAAAGTGCAGTGAGTTTTATGGGAGATTCGAGGCTGTGAGCTTCCCCATTGATTGATACTTGCATCAAACCACCTGTAACCGTTGTTGCGTTACTTGATTCACGACCTGCTCTACCATCGCCGGCGCTAAAAGATAGCCGTGGCGATAGAGGCCATTTACCCGCACCAGCCCATCCTCATTGTGTATATATGGCAGATTATCCATAGTGGCAGGGCGACAGTTCACTCGAGTCTCCACAATACGAGCCTCGGCAAATGCCGGATTAAGGGAATAAAGGGCAGAGGAGAGTTCCATGCTAGAGCGCACCGAAATCGGGGACAGATCTTCACTTTCAATTTCTGTAGCGCCAATCACAGTGCGGCCATTACTGCGGGGCACGGCGTAGAGTTTGTAACGGGGATGAAGTAGGCGCACTGGACGCTGTAAAACCACCTCTCGGGATTCCACGACCATCACCTCACCGCGGACACCGCGCAAGCCCTCCACCTGCCCCTTGGCACCTAGGCCACGACAGTCGATCACACAGTCGAATTTCTCTTCCCCTGAAGCAAGAGAAATTTGTCCCGCTTCACAACTCACCTTACTGTGGTCTCTTAAATTCACACCTTGCTGGCGCAATATGGTCAGCAATATGGGTAACAGGCATTGATTATTGATATCCGCCTCACCCCGCAGGTAAAGCCCCTGCTCAAAGCTTTGCAGGGCAGGCTCCAACTCAGCCAGTGCATTGACATCCAGCGGTTGCACCTGCTCCCCCGCGGATTCGCCCAACTTACCCTGCAACTCCCTCAGGAATTGCAATAACTCACTCCTGTCTTTACCGTGTGCCACCAGAATCGAGCCCGCTCTGCGGTACTCCACTTTGCACCCACTCTGTTGCTCCAGTTGCCTGGACCAGTCAGACCATAGCTCGAGGCTTTGCAGTCCCAGTTGGTAGACTCGCTTATCACTGTGCACCAACTCCGATAGTGGCGAGATCATCCCCGCCGCCGTCCAGCAGGCACCCCCTTCCGATGCCGACAAATCGCCGGCCTCAAACAATGTTATATCCAGGTCTCGCCGACTGAGCCGCCAGGCGAGTAGCCGCCCCAGAAGACCGCCACCGGCAATAGCTATACTGGCTTTGGTTTTGCCTGTCACAGATCACCTATCTTCACAAAATCAAATAGATACTGGCGATAGCAAACTCCCTTTACTCCACCACACTCATACAAAGATTGGGGGAGCTACCCTCCCCCAGAATCGCATCAGCCCTTGTGATAAATTTCGCTACCCATATCCTTAAATTTAATCGACATCTCCTCCATTCCCCGCTCTGCTTCCTGTTTGGCCGCGTAATCGCGCACATCCTGAGTAATTTTCATGGAGCAGAATTTTGGTCCACACATAGAACAGAAGTGCGCTACCTTGCCGGATTCTTTAGGCAGGGTTTCATCGTGATAGGCTCGTGCCCGCTCCGGGTCCAAACCGAGGTTAAACTGATCTTCCCAGCGGAATTCAAAGCGGGCTTTTGACAGGGCGTCGTCGCGCTTTTGTGCTCGTGGATGTCCCTTGGCCAAGTCTGCGGCATGAGCCGCAATCTTATAGGCCATCAAGCCCTCTTTAACATCCTCTTTATTGGGTAGACCCAAATGCTCTTTAGGCGTCACATAGCAGAGCATGGCGCAACCGTAAGTGCCGATTAATGCTGCGCCTATACCGGAGGTAATGTGGTCGTAACCGGGGGCAATATCCGTAGTCAGCGGGCCGAGGGTATAAAAAGGCGCGCCGTGGCAGTGCTTTAGCTGCTCATCCATATTCTCTTTGATTTTGTGAATAGCCACATGCCCCGGTCCTTCGATCATGGTCTGCACATCGTGCTTCCATGCAACTTCTGTGAGCTCGCCAAGAGTATGCAGCTCTCCAAATTGTGCCTCATCATTGGCATCGGCGATGGAACCTGGGCGCAGACCATCACCGAGGCTAAAGCTCACATCGTAAGCTTTCATGATTTCACAGATTTCTTCGAAGTGGGTATAGAGGAAATTCTCTTTGTGGTGTGCCAGACACCATTTGGCCATGATAGAACCACCCCGCGAAACAATACCGGTCATACGCTTCGCTGTAAGCGGTACATAGCGCAACAGCACGCCAGCATGGATGGTAAAATAATCCACCCCCTGCTCCGCCTGTTCAATCAAAGTATCGCGATAGACATCCCAGTTCAGGTCTTCGGCGATACCGTTCACTTTTTCCAGCGCTTGATAAATCGGTACTGTACCAATAGGCACCGGAGAATTTCGTAAAATCCATTCACGGGTTTCGTGAATACTGGCGCCGGTGGAGAGATCCATCACGGTATCGGCACCCCACTTGGTGGACCAAACCAGCTTTTCCACCTCCTCTTCAATAGAAGAAGTCACCGCAGAATTACCAATATTTGCATTCACCTTACATAGGAAGTTGCGCCCGATAATCATCGGTTCCACTTCCGGGTGATTGATATTCGCGGGAATAATCGCCCGACCTTCGGCGACTTCCCTGCGAACAAATTCGGGAGTGATTTGCTCGGGAATAAAAATACTATCGCGCGCTTTTTGATATTGGCTTTCACTCATTTCTGAAGCGAGTTTGGCGCGCCCCATATTTTCACGAACAGCAACAAATTCCATCTCCGACGTGATGATACCGCGGCGAGCATAGTGCATTTGCGATACATTACTTCCCGGTTTGGCCCGACGTGGGCTGGGAAGATTCTCAAAGCGGATATGATCCAGACCTTGGTCTGCCATACGTTTCTGGCTGTAGGCGGCTTGGCGGGAATCCAGCAGCTCTGTATCTCCTCTAGCCTCTACCCAGCCCTGACGCAACTTGGGTAGCCCCTGGCGTACATCGACTTTGAAACCAGGTTCAGAATAGGGCCCAGATGTATCGTATACGGTGAGCGGTTCATTGGGCTCCAGAAGGGGATTATCTGCATCTCCACCTACCACGCTATCCCCCAGGCAGATTTGGCGAGCACCAACCTGAATATCCGGCGTTTCCCCAGGTAAATACACCTTTCGTGAATTGGGAAAAGATTGAACCGTAAGGTTCTCAAGAAATGCTTTAGCAGAATCGCGGCTGGCAGCGCGGGTGGATTTTCCGGCTTTGCCGGATTGTTCAATGATCTCGGACATGCGTAACCTTAAAGCTTGAGGATTTAAAGGTCGCAGCGTCCAGGGCACACGCAAAGAGAAAAGCCGCCAAACTGTAAAAAAACAGGCGACTTCAGATCTTGTTCCCTACGCGGGGGTTACCCCGATCAGGTTCAACGGATCTCGCAATAGCGATCTCAGCCCACAGGCACTCCGACAAGTAGAGCGCAGTATAGTGGAAGCTCTCGAATATGAACAGATTGTCGATCTCAACTTTCAACAGACTCTAAATAACCCTCTCCATGGTGCTACGACCAAAAAAATCTCGATGTTCTAGGCGACAAAAATTCAACACGCTTCAACTTATTTGAAACTGACCCAGCGGTCGATATCATTCCCACCGGCACTCATTCCACCTCAACCTAAACTGCACAGGTTCACCGATCCAGTTTTAAAACAATAATGAACTACGACGAAAGTCGGTGTGGGAGAAAATACAATGTGGAATAGATATGGAGTTATAACAGCACTCGTTTTAAGTGTTATGTCGATACCGACAGCTTTAGCTGCCCCTTCTAAATCCGTTGCTGCTGGTGACAGTATTACCATGGCATTCGGAGCAGACTGTACCCGTAACAAGTATTTCTGGGATTTGTTTTGTCTCCTCGGTGGAGACCAACCGGAACACTCCTGGTTTGATGGTGATAAAAACTCCGTTGAGAGTATTTACGATAAGTACAAGATCATTTCACCCAACATGGCTGCGAATAAAAAAGCTGCTGAATCAGGGGCAGAAATGCGTGGAGGAAAGAAGAACTTTGCTGTTCAGGCTGATCGAATTTTATCCCAATCAAATATCGCCGACCACGTCGAAGTTGTTCTTGGAGGAAACGATATTTGTAACCGGGATTGTACCGATCCCAATAACTGTGATGATCCTCTATACACAGAAAGTGAGTGGCGCTCAGCAATTCAAGCAGGCTTAGATAAACTCGTCGATGGTCTTCCCAATGGATCTACCATTCTTTTAGGCTCAGTACCAAGGGTGCAGGATCTGCGAGCAGCCGGCTTAGCCAAGCAGTCAAGCAACTCCCGGGTAAATTGTGAACATGTTTGGTCAACCTTTGGGATTTGCAAAATAGCCACTAATGGCGGCAGTTTAAATGGAGAAGACTTTGCCACTCGCTACAACGCAATTACTGCAGCTCAACGTCGCTACAATGAAATTCTCGTTGAGGAAGCGGAGAGCTATAACGGCACCAACGGTGTTGAAGTGATAGCCGAGTATACTGGGGAAGGTGAGGTAAATGCTGGTACCTTCCAGTTTGGCAAAGATGACATTGGTGGTGGAGACTGCTTCCACCCCAGTATTCAGGGCCAAAACATCGTTGCCGATCTACTTTGGCAGGGCAATCCAGATAAATAACTAGCTGTCCATTCGGTGAACATTGGGCCCTCCTGAAAACTTCCTCAGTGGGCCCATAACTATTTACCTTTCTTTACCTCTCTTAAGCTATCTTCAATCTTTCTCAAAATAGCCCTGCTCTTCAACAACATATTGTATTCGCTGGGGCAACCCCTTTCGCATAAAAGCTACATCGATAATCTGACCGCTGGTAAGAGCATCCCATAGGTTATTTTGACCACTATGTACCCAGCTATCATTAACTCTCATTAGGACATCATTCTCTTGAAAACCCAGGGCGGTGAAGAACTCATTATTTGTGATACCTTCGAGTCGCATCAGGTGATGTCCCTCAACCTCCAATTCGGCCTCGATAAATTTGGCTTCCAGAACTTCCCGTTGCTCCAACTGCTTACTCAGCCAAGACTGCCCTAAGGTAAGAACTCCTGAAGAAGCTATCAGCTGGCGGCTCCCGGGCCCCAAAGGCTGCTCAATGCGCCGCTTTAATTCAGCATTCTGTTCATAGGAATGCGTCTGTAAAACATCAGTGCCCCCCTTCCCTTTCAAAGGTAACTTCTCCAGACCTGCTTTGCTTTCAATAACTGCATAACTAGAGTGAAGACGGAGCAAGGAGGCACCAGCTATCAATTCTTGCCCTACATTAAAATATTTAGCCGCAGCTTCCTTTACTTGGATCAACGCCTTTGATTTGCTCTTTACACTGGATTCACTAACCCCCAGTAAAGTAAGTGACAAACCGGTGATTGGTAAATCTCGATCATCAATAGTCTCATCATCTTTCCAAACATAGGTTTCTTTTGGATTTATGCCCATAGACCGTAGCTCTTTTTCTATCCAATAGGCATATTGCTCAAATTTACGCGGCCCTTTTAGATAAAAGCCATTAATAAAGACAACAGGTACATTTTTAAGCCCTAGACCTAGTGCCCAGTCCCTATTTTCAAGTACAGATGCTTTGGGGGTATCACTGGATAAACACATTTCAAACTTCTGAGCATCTAATTGTAACTGCCCGATTAGTTGGGAATAGGTATCCCCATTAATTTCTGGTGTTAATACATATAATGCATCGTGGTACTCCCAAAATCTGCCTTGATCAGCTGCACAGCGTGCTGCCGTGCCAGCCCGGAGACCTTCTCTGTGAAACTTAAGTGGAAAATCAAAGTGTACCTGGCTTACCCACCCCTTATAGGTCGACATAAGGCGACGTATAACCGGTTGTATAGCTTTACAGTGTGGGGACTGAAAGGAGCAGAAAACGGCTAAAGTAACAGGGGCTTCCCTACTACCACGAAGATTCTGATTAGCAGTGGGTAAAGTAATTCTCGGTGGCTCAGGGGCAGTCAGAAGAATCTCAATTTTTTTACCGGATGCATTGTTGCCGTCTTTTTTATCTATCCAAGCATTGAGTTTATTCAAGCGTAATTCATATTCCTGCTCTGCTATATCATACAAAGCCAACTCTAAAGTGCTATCTAGCTCCTGAAGAGTAATTACCCGGCCATCAATGCGTGCAGCCGCCTCATAAGAAGAGCTTTGCATTTGCTTAGATGTTATTTCCTCTCCCTTTTCCATACACCCAACGGCGACACAACCAAGAGAAAACAAAATTATTAGTCTCAATAGAAGCTTTAACTGCCACATGAATTAAACTCTCTTTTTCTTTTTATAGCGATCCTAACAAGCGATTAGCAGGCAACCTAACAAATAAAGAATAAGCGCCAAAATCCCTCTAAAATTGTGATCCTATTTTGGTATTCTGACAGTAATTTCATTAAAAAGGAGCGGCTTAACAAAACAAATGAATTACCACCTATTCTTGGTAACGCCTTCGACTAAAGTCTCCGCTTATTTGATAGATAGTCGAATTTCATGCCAAGGAAATATCTATGAATAACACTCTAACAAATGTTTCAGAACTGGTGGTTTCCTGCCTTGAGAATGAAGGGGTTGAATTTATATTTGGAATTCCCGGAGAAGAAAATATTCTCTTTATCGATGCCATAAATGGCTCCCGCTTACGATTTATCCTTGCCCGCTCGGAACAGGCTGCCGCTTTTATGGCAGATATGTATGGCCGGGTTACAGGCAAAGCTGGCGTGTGTTGTGCAACCCTTGGTCCGGGAGCCATCAATCTCCTACTGGGAGTGGCCGATGCCAATGCCGATAGCACTCCCCTCGTAGCAATTAGTGCCCAGGCAGGTATCGATAGGCTTTATAAAGAAACCCATCAGTATATTGATCTAGTAAAGATGTTTGAGCCTGTCACTAAGTCATCAAAGATGATCATAAATCCAGAGTCCACCTCCGAACTGGTACGTGCAGCATTCAAGATCTCTCAAGAGGAGCGACCCGGAGCCTGTTACTTATGTGTTCCAGAAGACATAGCGGCTATAGAAGTTTCCACTAATAAACATCCACTGCCTGTTAACACCATGCAGAACCCCGCTCCATCTATGGAGAAAATCAAGAGTGCGGCAAAAATATTAAACCAATCGCAAAGACCTATTGTTCTTGTTGGTCATGGGGCGGCCCGAGCTAATGCTCAGGAGGCTTTGGTTCAATTCTCTGAGGCTTTAAATGTAGCAGTAGCCAGCACATTTCATGGAAAGGGTACCATGCCAGAGAATCACCCAAACTCGCTGGGTGTGATGGGTTTTATGGTCCACGACTATGCCAATTTTGGCTTTGATACCGCCGACGTTGTTGTCTGTATAGGCTATGAACTCCAGGAGATGCCACCAGCACGTATAAATCCAAGGGCGGACAAAAAAATCATCTACATTCATAATTTTCCAGCGGAAGTCGATGCCAATTTCAATATCGCACAAGGTATAGAAGGAGATATAACCCTTTCCCTAAAAGAATTAACCAAACATGTAAAAGCCAAGCCAAATCTGACTAGCGAAGATTTCAAAATACAAAAACTACTCAGCAAAGAGATTGACAACGGTAAGGCGTCTAATGCCTGCCCAATGAAACCCCAACGGGTTGTTGCAGATATTCGGGAAGCTATGGAGGCAGATGATATCGTGCTCACCGATACCGGTGCAGTGAAGATGTGGATGGCACGCCTGTATCCAGCATACAAGCCCAATACCTGTCTGATCTCCAACGGGCTTGCCACCATGGCCTTTGCCCTACCCGGCGCTATTGGTGTCAAGCTCGCCTATCCTGAGCGCAGGGTACTCGCGGTGATGGGTGACGGCAGCTTTATGATGAACTCTCAAGAAATTGAAACCGCAATCCGTGAGAGTATTCCCATTGTTATTTTAATTTTTGTTGATAGCAGCTATGGGCTCATCAAATGGAAAATGGATCTAGAGCTCAAGCATCACAGCCATGTCGACTTCCAGAACCCAGATTTTGTTAAATATGCTGAAAGTTTTGGCGCAACAGCTTATTTAATCGAAGAGAGCGATCAACTCTTACCAACACTAAAACAAGCCTTGGCAGCGCACACAGTTTCCGTGATTGCCTGCCCTGTAGACTATTCTGAAAATGATAAGTTGACCGATCATTTGGGTGAACTTGTCGAATATTTCTGAGCACTGGACTTGAATTTATAAGATGTTAACAAACTTAGTTGGAAGTATCACTCACACTTTTACTTGCATACAACAACCTGTAGACAAGCCTGAAATTTACTGATCAAAACGAAACCGGGCCACTTATGTGGCCCGGTAAGTGTCAAAATCAGCTCAAGAACCTAGATTCTTACTTGATCAGGCTAAACTATTTAACAGTACACTTAAACTGCCAGGTCTTAGTAACACCGCTATCCGAATCACCGCCTGGAGCAGGGACGTTAACCTCAACTTTCACGTACTCTGGACCCAACTCAGCGTCATTGGCCGCGACGATAGTAAATTCAACTAGTTCCGGGCCAAAATCAATCTCATCAGAACCGTGACTAACTTTACAGTTTTCTGAGCTAGTCTTTACGGTCGTACCCTCAGGCAAGAGCCCGTTGTAAAGGTCGGAAAGGTAAAAATAAAGGTGAGTCGCGCCCCCTAATTCAACTTCAACTTCAGGACTGGAAGTATAATCATCATCTAAAGTTCTAAATATTCCGTAGGGTTCACTTCCTGCCACAAGAATTACGAGCTCTTCACGCACATGGACAAGTTCTTTCGAGCAAGCACCATCTGCTTCAGCTGCCTCAGAGCAGTTAAGGCCGTTATAAATACCATTGCCACTATCGTACTTTCCGTTGTTATTTAGTGGGATAAATAGCTCTTCATCACCGGCCACTTGTGGGCAATTGGGAGAGCAACTACCAATACTCCCCGGGTTCCCAAAGGCCCCATCTTCATTGTGATCTAAAAATGCTTCCGGTAAATCTATAAACGTTTCTCCGGTGTCATATTGCCCATTACTATTCGCGTCAGTGTAACTTTCCTGCCCCAGCGCATAAGCGAGGATAGTAGAGCGGCCGCCATAAGGTTGGCCTAGCGACTGTGGACATGGAAAGCCGCCCATTCGGCCAGTAACCGGACAGGTCGTGTTAAAGATAGTCCGAAGAGAGTGCTCCACACCATCATCACCAATGAATTTATAATCCAGAGGTGCTCGGGGATTCTGGCTATTCCAATCCACTGAGCAATCCCCATCGACAGTAGTACAGTAGCCGGCAATGCGTCCATACTCAGTTTTGAAAGAGATAGCGGTACCATCTGGAATTGTATTGTCATCGTCACCAACCCTAATAGTGATTTCGGACGTGACACCATCATAGGCATCACCATTCACTCTAAGGACGCTAGCAGCCAAAGAGAACGAATCCTGATCAAGAATGCCTGCTGAAACCACTAAATCACTAGAAAAGGTATGAGAACTGTTCCCGTTGCTATCAGTAATTATGGCTTTAACGCGAACTGGCAGCGCTACTCTTCCAGCAGAAACCAAAGCGATTACTTCACCATTAGCATCGGTCGTTCCAGAGCTACTAGCAAGGTTGACGTTTCCGTCTCCGTTTTCCAAAGTGAAGTTAACTTCCACCCCACTCATTGGCAAGCCATCTTTGCTGAAGACCTGAAAACGCACTTCTGATGTTTCCTTTCCTCCAGAACCTTGAATATTGATTATCTCAGGCTCAGCGCTCACAAACTTAATGGAACCTACTTCTGGAGGCATTACAGTAAGCTGGCCGCTGGCGGATATACCTGGGTAAGTCACTAATGCTGCAGTGATACTATCCTGACCTTCACAGCCCTCCGCAGTATATGTGGAAGTTGCCTTACCCTCTGTCGTAGTAACCGGAGAATCAAGAGTAGCAACCGCTGGTTGGCTCAAGCTGCAATTACTGGAAAATTCTACTTGTATCTTCTTAGAATAAAGATTGCCGTCAGGGCCTTGCACATAGACACTAACTGGCGTAGTACCCTTAGAAGATAAATTCTGAGCAAGCACCTCCAGTTTCCCCGACACAAACTGCTGATTGCTATCCAAGTAACCAAGCTTCAGAGAAGGCTCTTCGATACTGAATCGCAGAGGCGAGTAAGGTGCCTGATCAGTACTAACACTATCGTAGGCAACAATAACCTCTCCGGCACTTCCTATTTCCAATCCTTCAACACTCAGTTCCAGAGTAGCGACACCACTATCATTGGTCTTAACTATTCCGCTTTTAGGAGTCAACTCACCCAAAGTTGTTGTGACAGTTACGTTATCAGAGGCAACAGGATCACCATTGTCACGCTTAACCGTCACATGAACTCGTACCGGTTCTTCAGGGTTGGGATTTGCAACCAACTCATCGGTATTCAGGTCACGCAGCTCTACATTAATGCTATAAGAGGGATCTGCTTCTGGTGAAGTTGGATCCTGAGTGGAATCGTCATCGCTTCCACCACTTCCACCACCACAGGCAGCCAGTGAAACTGCAATGGTCAGCAATAGAAACCATCGCGCAATTGATTGGTACAGCGTAAGAATGTGCATCTAACTATCCTTCAATATCTTTAGCGCCCAATGGCAACAGCCTTTGTTGTCCAACTGGGTATGTACAGTCTTCCTCGACACGGCTGAACACGTCTTTAGCTATCGTCTACCACTCTTGCGAGTGAGAAGCCTTAAGGTACGTCTGTCGTGTTTTGCATAAGAGCAGTTAAAAAACTCTTCAACACACAAGAAAATGCAACGAGCGACTATCCTGAATCGCTGTAATAAAATCAAGTTCTTTATGCCTATACCGTACGACTGTTCCACAAAAATATGGTCAGGATGAGATTTAGGTCAAAAAATTTCTTATAAGAGCCCTATGAATCAGCACAGGCTTGCTTTACTAACAGAAAGCCTGGATAGACTTGTGTATAACTGCGGTATATCCGCGCCAGGGCCCGTGGTTGCTCGGGATCACCAAAACGTGCAAAAAATCACCGGACTTTTTATTGGTATTTCTGTGTCAGTTTTTTTAGTGCAAGGGTTTTTATGTACTGGAAATTAATTTTTAATTTCGGAGTAATTTTTTGCGGTATGTGAGATGCGGATTAAATAACGTGGCGTATTTTTCTGTATTTCTTATTTTTTACCTTACGTAAATATTGAGAAAAACACCTTGTTTAAAGGATTGGAAGCCGTTCGAACTTTTGTGGAAGCTTTGTGTTTTTCTGGGGTTTTCGTAGAGTTGGATTTTTCGGCGGGAGTGTTGCGAGTAAAAATTCGGTTGGAGGTTGGCCGGAGTTTTATTTTTCCTCCAGAGCACACTTTTCTTCCAACTCTATTTTTTATTTTCTGCTTTTATTATTTTTATTAACTATTTTTTCGCACATAAAAAAAGGGCCACCCATTGGGTGGCCCTTTCGGATTAGAAGCCTGACGATGACCTACTCTCACATGGGGAGACCCCACACTACCATCGGCGATGTTGCGTTTCACTTCTGAGTTCGGCAAGGGATCAGGTGGTTCCACAACTCTATTGTCGTCAGGCAAACTGGCTTGGGTTGGCTTGGTCTTATGGGCGTTTGCCCTGCGCTGCCGTTTGACTGTCCGTTTGCCACTGAGTTTTTCTCAGTTAACAGTCAACCCAAATAAGGTCGGTGAAAAAATCTGTAGTAATACACCGCAAGCGATTGTATGTCTCTTGCTCACAATCCGCTAGCTTAGCTAGTCGTTAGTAACCATCTCTGTTGTATGGTCAAGCCGCACGGGCAATTAGTACTGGTTAGCTCAACGCCTCACAGCGCTTCCACACCCAGCCTATCAACGTGGTAGTCTTCCACGGCCCTTTAGGACTCTCAAGGAGTCAGGGAGATCTTATCTTGAAGGAGGCTTCCCGCTTAGATGCTTTCAGCGGTTATCCCGTCCGAACATAGCTACCCGGCAATGCCACTGGCGTGACAACCGGAACACCAGAGGTTCGTTCACTCCGGTCCTCTCGTACTAGGAGCAACTCTTCTCAAATCTCCAACGCCCACGGCAGATAGGGACCGAACTGTCTCACGACGTTCTAAACCCAGCTCGCGTACCACTTTAAATGGCGAACAGCCATACCCTTGGGACCGGCTTCAGCCCCAGGATGTGATGAGCCGACATCGAGGTGCCAAACACCGCCGTCGATGTGAACTCTTGGGCGGTATCAGCCTGTTATCCCCGGAGTACCTTTTATCCGTTGAGCGATGGCCCTTCCATACAGAACCACCGGATCACTATGACCTACTTTCGTACCTGCTCGTCATGTCTGACTCGCAGTCAAGCGCACTTATACCATTATGCTCATTGCATGATTTCCGACCATGCTGAGTGCACCTTCGTACTCCTCCGTTACTCTTTGGGAGGAGACCGCCCCAGTCAAACTACCCACCATACACTGTCCTCGATCCGGATAACGGACCAGAGTTAGAACCTCAAACATACCAGGGTGGTATTTCAAGGACGGCTCCACAGTAACTAGCGTTACTGCTTCAAAGCCTCCCACCTATCCTACACAAGTAGGCTCAAAGTTCAGTGCAAAGCTGTAGTAAAGGTTCACGGGGTCTTTCCGTCTAGCCGCGGGTACACTGCATCTTAACAGCGATTTCAATTTCACTGAGTCTCTGGTGGAGACAGCGTGGCCATCGTTACGCCATTCGTGCAGGTCGGAACTTACCCGACAAGGAATTTCGCTACCTTAGGACCGTTATAGTTACGGCCGCCGTTTACCGGGGCTTCGATCAAGAGCTTCGCCGAAGCTAACCCCATCAATTAACCTTCCGGCACCGGGCAGGCGTCACACCGTA